>NZ_CP102096.1:2474268-2783552 GCF_024582835.1 Vibrio japonicus | reverse complement strand
GGTGCCCTCACTCAAAAAGTCGTTTATCGGAAAAGACTGGTAATTTTACCTGTTGATAACCAAGATCGCCAGCAATTGATCGATGATCCAGTGAATAAGATCTAAGTTATTCACAATATTTCCGCCATTATTCGACAGATCCTCACACCATGCCCCATTTTTACCCACATATTGATCCACATTTGTGCTGTTTTGCTCAGATCTTCCATCTGGTGATAACTCTGTGAATGAAGTTTTTAGCCTAGGCGCTGAGACCGTTTTTATACTGCCTGCTATAGTATATTTTGCTTATTACTCTGGCATCTAGGTTATGTCACTTGGTTATTTATATAATTGACTTAAGTGACATTAGTATCTATGCCCATAAATATATGGAGTTTTACTATGAAAAACTGGATTAAAGCTGCGGTTGCAGTTATTGCTCTCTCTGCTGCCACAGTTCAAGCAGCGACTGATGTAAAAGTAGGTATGTCTGGTCGTTATTTCCCATTTACTTTTGTTCAGCAAGATAAGCTGCAAGGCTTTGAAGTCGATCTATGGGATGAAATTGGTAAGCGCAACGATTACAACATTGAATACGTAACCGCAAATTTCTCTGGTTTATTTGGTCTACTAGAAACGGGGCGTATTGATACCATTTCCAACCAGATCACCATGACGGATGCGCGTAAAGCTAAATACCTATTTGCTGACCCATATGTTGTGGATGGCGCGCAAATCACCGTTCGTAAAGGCAACGACGACATTAAGAGCGTCGAAGATCTTTCAGGTAAAACCGTTGCAGTAAACCTAGGCTCCAACTTTGAACAACTACTACGCAGTTACGACAAAGATGGCAAGATCAACATCAAGACATACGAAACAGGTATTGAACACGATGTGGCTTTAGGTCGTGCCGATGCCTTTATTATGGATCGTCTGTCTGCTCTTGAGCTGATTAAAAAAACAGGTCTTCCGCTGCAACTTGCTGGTCAGCCATTCGAAACGATCGAAAACGCGTGGCCTTTCGTGAACAATGAAAACGGTAAAAAACTTCAAGCAGAAGTCAACCAAGCATTGGCTGCGATGCGCGCAGATGGCACGTTAGAGCAAATCTCTCAAAAGTGGTTTGGTGCCGACATTACGAAAAAGTAATCACTTACATTTCTTATCTACATAAATTAGGATAAGTTTCTTAGCCCACTGCGCGACACCTTTGCAGTGGGCTTTGTATTTTTATGAGTACTACTTATTAACTGGAAAAAGTTATGGGATTTGATTTTAACTACATGCTAGATCTGATGCCGATATTGCTAAAATATCTTGGTACCACAATGGAAATGGCGACATGGGGATTAGTATTTTCACTGATTTTAGCCGTCATTTTGGCCAATATCCGTGTATTTCGTGTCCCTGTTTTAGACCAGTTGAGTCAACTGTACATCAGCTTTTTCCGCGGGACACCACTGCTGGTTCAGCTGTTCCTTCTTTATTATGGTCTGCCACAAGTCTTCCCATTTATGGTGGGGCTGGATGCATTCAGCGCCGCAGTGATCGGTTTAACCCTACACTTCGCGGCATATATGGCAGAAAGCATCCGCGCAGCAATCATCGGCATCGATCGTAGTCAGATGGAAGCCAGCCTGTCGGTAGGTATGACAACATCACAAGCGATGCGCCGCGTGATTTTACCCCAGGCTACCCGTGTTGCTCTGCCATCACTAATGAACTATTTCATTGATATGATTAAGTCGACCTCATTAGCGTTTACGCTTGGGGTAGCAGAAATCATGGCCAAAGCACAAATGGAAGCCTCATCCAGTTTTCGCTTCTTTGAAGCCTTCCTTGCGGTCGCACTGATTTACTGGGCGGTTGTGGTTGTCCTAACACGTGTCCAAACTTGGGCCGAAGTTAAACTGAATAAGGCGTATGTACGATGATCAAACTTGAAAATATCCACAAACGCTTTGGCGATACTGAAGTTCTAAAAGGCATTGATATCGATATCAAACAAGGTGAAATCATCGTTATTATCGGATCCAGTGGTACAGGAAAATCCACACTACTGCGCACAGTTAACTTTCTTGAAAACGCCGATAAAGGTGTGATCACCATTGATGACGTCAGTGTGAACACTGAAAGCCACACCAAAGCTGAAGTATTGGCTCTTCGCCGTAAAACAGGCTTTGTCTTCCAAAACTACGCATTATTCTCCCACTTAACTGCACGTCAGAATATCGCAGAAGGCTTGATCACCGTTCGTGGTTGGAAGAAAACGGATGCTTTGAAACGCGCGCAAGAAATTCTCGATGATATCGGCCTTGGGGATAAAGGCGATAGTTATCCAGCGGCCCTTTCAGGTGGTCAACAGCAGCGTGTGGGAATCGGGCGAGCAATGGCGCTTCAACCTGAATTACTGCTATTTGACGAACCTACTTCCGCTCTAGATCCTGAATGGGTAGGAGAAGTTCTTCAATTAATGAAGGAGTTAGCGACAAAACATCAAACGATGTTAGTCGTGACTCATGAGATGCAATTTGCCAAAGAGGTCGCTGACCGAGTGATCTTTATGGCGGAAGGAAACATCGTTGAGCAGGGATCTCCACAGGATATCTTCGATAATCCACAGGATCCTCGCTTGAAGAAATTCCTTCGTCAAGTTGGTGCTGAATAAAGATCGCTAGCAAAGATCGCTTGATCCTTGAGATTTTACTCACACTACGTATAATCGCCCGGCCGGAATTTAGCAGTCGCTCAATGATTGACACTTTGTGTGACTGTGATTACAATTCCGCCTCTTTGTTGAGAGGCGTCGGTTCGTCCTCTTATTTATATAAAGAAGATGTAATACCCACGCCGGGTTTAACAAGAACCTAAAACTACTGATCAGTAAAGGTAATTATCATGAAACGCACTTTTCAACCTACAGTTCTAAAGCGCAAGCGTACTCACGGCTTCCGTGCTCGCATGGCAACTAAGAACGGTCGTAAAGTTATCAATGCACGTCGTGCTAAAGGCCGTGCGCGCCTGTCAAAATAATCACTAGTTTATTTTGAATACGTACGCGTTCAATCGGGAGTTACGTTTGTTAACTCCCGAGCATTATCAGAATGTCTTCCAGCAAGCTCATCGAGCAGGCTCACCTCATTTCACTATCATCGCTCGCAAAAATACCCTGTCTCACCCTAGACTTGGTTTAGCCGTTCCGAAAAAACAGATAAAAACTGCTGTTGGCCGAAATCGCTTTAAGCGTCTCGCTCGTGAAAGCTTTCGTAACAAACAACATCTACTTCCAAATAAAGATTTTGTTGTTATTGCTAAGAAAAGCGCGCAAGATTTGAGCAATGAAGAAATGTTCAAATTGTTTGATAAGTTATGGCAGCGTCTGTCTCGCCCCTCTCGCGGGTAGCAATCGGTCTAGTCCGACTTTACCAAGGCTTTATTAGTCCGCTCCTCGGACCACGTTGTCGTTTTTCCCCCACCTGTTCTACTTATGCCATAGAAGCGTTAAAAGCTCACGGTTTTGTAAAAGGGTGTTGGTTATCAAGCAAACGTCTATTAAAATGCAACCCTTTAAATAAAAAGGGTTGGACCTACGACCCCGTTCCACCAGTCCAAAACCAAGACAGAGACAATTAACGATGGATTCTCAACGTAATATCCTGTTAATCGCGCTAGCACTGGTTTCTTTTCTTTTGTTCCAGCAATGGCAAGTTGCAAAGAATCCTACGCCTCAGCCGGTTGAGCAGGCTCAATCAAGCAGCACTCTACCTGCACCATCTTTTGCTGACGAGCTAGACCCAGCTCCTGCACAGCAAGCTTCTGCCAAAACGATTACTGTGACAACTGATGTATTGACTCTGTCGATTGATACGGTTGGTGGTGACGTTGTAAACGCGGACCTTAACCAGTACGCAGCAGAATTAGATTCTTCTGACCCATTTGTTCTTCTGAAGAACGAAGCAGGTCATCAGTTCATCGCTCAAAGTGGTCTAGTTGGCCCACAAGGCATCGACCTTAGCAGCACAAACCGCCCTCATTACGCAGTAAGTGCAGACAGCTTTACACTCGCTGAAGGTCAGGATGAATTACGCATTCCAATGACTTACGCTGCAAACGGTATTGAATACACCAAAACCATCGTGGTTAAGCGTGGTAGCTACGCTGTTGATGTTGAGTACAACGTCGTCAACAACTCTGGCAACAACGCGACTTTTGGTATGTACGCACACCTACGTCAAAACCTAATGGACGATGGCGGCAGCATCACTATGCCAACGTACCGCGGTGGCGCATACTCCACTGAGGAAACACGTTACAGCAAATACAGCTTTGACGACATGCAGGATCGTAACCTATCGCTAAACCTACCTAACGGTGAAGGCTGGGCGGCAATGATCCAGCACTACTTCGCGTCAGCTTGGATTCCGCGTAACGAGCCAGGCACAAGCCTGTACACTCGCGTGATCGGTAACCTAGGCGATATCGGCGTACGTATGCCAAACAAGACCATCGCTAATGGTGAGAACACTCAATTCAAAGCAACACTTTGGGTGGGTCCTAAACTTCAAGACCAGATGGAACAAGTTGCTCCTAACCTAGATCTTGTAGTGGATTACGGTTGGCTATGGTTTATCGCGAAACCACTTCACATGCTGCTTTCTTTCATCCAAAGCTTTGTCGGCAACTGGGGTGTGGCAATCATCGGTCTGACCTTCCTTGTTCGTGGTGCGATGTACCCGCTAACGAAAGCGCAATACACGTCTATGGCAAAAATGCGTATGCTACAGCCTAAGCTGCAAGCAATGCGTGAGCGCATCGGTGATGACCGTCAGCGCATGAGCCAAGAGATGATGGAACTGTACAAAAAAGAGAAAGTAAACCCTCTAGGTGGCTGTCTTCCTCTGATTCTACAGATGCCAATATTCATCGCTCTTTACTGGGCATTGATGGAATCTGTAGAGCTTCGTCACTCACCGTTCTTCGGTTGGATTCACGACCTTTCAGCGCAAGATCCACTTTACATCTTGCCACTGCTGATGGGTGCTTCAATGTTCATGATTCAGAAGATGAGCCCAACAACAGTAACAGACCCAATGCAGCAGAAGATCATGACCTTTATGCCAGTTATGTTTACCGTCTTCTTCCTGTTCTTCCCATCAGGTCTGGTTCTTTACTGGTTAGTGTCGAACGTAGTAACGCTTATCCAGCAATCGATAATCTACAAAGCGCTGGAAAAGAAAGGCTTACACACTAAGTAATAGCCAAAAAACAACGAAAGGCGGCCAAAAGGTCGCCTTTTTTATTTGAGCTGATTACAATTCAGCTAATTCTATTTTCTCAAGGCCACTTATTCAGGCCCAAGCTCAAAAGGCATCTATATGACAACTGATACCATTGTTGCTCAAGCAACAGCCCCTGGACGTGGTGGTGTGGGAATCATCCGTGTATCTGGCCCTCTTGCGTCTCGCGTCGCTTTAGAGGTGACGGGTAAGGAACTACGTCCACGCTATGCTGAGTACCTCGCATTTACTTCTGAAGACGGCACACAGCTCGATCAAGGTATAGCCCTTTATTTCCCGAACCCAAATTCTTTTACTGGGGAAGATGTCCTTGAGTTACAAGGCCACGGCGGCCCTGTCGTTATGGATATGTTGATTAAACGCATCCTGCAAATTCCGGGCATTCGTACTGCTCGCCCAGGTGAATTCTCAGAACGCGCGTTCCTTAACGACAAACTCGACCTTGCACAGGCAGAAGCCATTGCAGACTTAATTGATGCCAGCTCTGAAGAAGCCGCTAAATCAGCACTTCAATCACTACAGGGCGCATTCTCTAATCGCATTCATACGTTGGTGGAATCGTTGATTCATCTGCGCATTTACGTAGAAGCAGCAATAGACTTCCCTGAAGAAGAGATCGATTTTCTGGCCGACGGTAAAGTCGCCGCTGATTTACAAACCATTATTGATAACCTTTCTGCTGTACGTCGCGAAGCCAACCAAGGCGCGATTATGCGTGAAGGTATGAGAGTCGTCATTGCAGGTCGCCCGAATGCAGGTAAATCCAGCCTTCTCAATGCCCTGTCTGGCAAAGAGTCTGCGATTGTCACCGATATCGCAGGAACAACCCGTGATGTTCTTAGAGAGCACATCCACATCGATGGCATGCCATTGCATATCATTGATACCGCTGGTCTGCGTAACGCATCAGACGAAGTAGAAAAAATTGGTATTGAGCGTGCGTGGGATGAAATATCTCAAGCCGATCGTGTGCTATTCATGGTTGATGGAACCACGACGGATGCAACCGATCCAAAAGACATCTGGCCAGACTTTGTCGATCGCCTTCCTGATCACATGGGCATGACAGTGATCCGTAACAAGGTGGATCAAACCCGTGAAGAACTTGGGATCTGCCATGTTAACTCCCCGACTCTGATCCGCCTTTCAGCTAAAACAGGTCAAGGTGTCGATGCCCTTCGTACACACTTAAAAGAGTGTATGGGGTTTGCTGGTGGTAACGAGGGCGGCTTTATGGCAAGACGTCGTCATCTAGAAGCATTAGAAAAAGCGGCTGAGCACCTCGATATAGGACAACAGCAACTCGAAGGGTACATGGCCGGGGAAATCCTTGCCGAAGAGCTTCGAATCGCCCAGCAGCATCTCAGTGAGATTACAGGCGAGTTTAGCTCAGACGATTTACTTGGACGTATATTCTCTTCTTTCTGTATCGGAAAATAATCTCAGCGCGGCCTATTCGGTCGCGCTTCTTTTAGGTAAAGGATTTAGCATGATTCATATTATTACAGGTAGTACGCTTGGTGGCGCGGAGTATGTAGGTGACCACTTGAGCGAACTTTTAGTGGAAAAAGGCTTTGAGACGACCATTCATAATCAGCCAAACCTGGATGAGATCGATAACCATGGTACTTGGCTCATTGTCACCTCAACGCACGGCGCTGGAGAATATCCTGACAATATCCAACCATTCATTCGCACACTGCAAGAAACGCCACCTAAGACGAATGATCTTAAATTTGCCGTCATCGCAATTGGCGACTCAAGCTACGACACTTTCTGTGCTGCTGGCAAACACGCTTATACATTGCTAGAAGACATCGGAGCAACCCCGCTCTCAGACTGCTTTACTATCGACATTCTAAGCCACGATGTACCAGAAGATGCCGCCGAAGAATGGCTAAAAGACCATATTGACCGCTTTTAACCTATCTTAAGAGTCGCATGTGCGGCTCTTCTTTTGGCTTTGTGAATAACTTACCTACCTATCCCCTCTTCCAAGTGATGATTATTTAACCAAACGGTCTGTGGATAAACTAGCTAATATCCAGTGGTTTTCCTTTAGTTATCCAAAGAACAACTTTGATCAATCTCTCCCCCTGTGTATAACCACCATTTTTGATCCCAGGTAATCCTCACCCTGATCAAGTTATGATCACAGAATATGATCCCCAAAAGATCCATGATCTTGTTGATCATTTTTAACTTATCCACAGAGATCGTCGATCCTAATAATAGATCTAATAAAAGATCATATATATAGATCTTATATATATAAGTCTTTCAGACCTTTGAATGAAAAGTCTCAAAAGCATTTCCACATATCATGAAAGAAGGTAGAATAACGCTCTTTTATCTTTCTATAGCTTGATGGAATACCTGAGGTCAGTTCATGCTCTATCACGAAAACTTTGACGTCATTGTTGTTGGTGGCGGACACGCAGGAACGGAAGCCGCACTAGCATCTGCGCGTACAGGACAGAAAACTCTTCTACTGACGCACAATATCGATACTCTTGGTCAAATGTCATGCAACCCAGCAATTGGTGGCATTGGCAAAGGTCACTTAGTGAAAGAGGTCGATGCTATGGGTGGCCTAATGGCTCAGGCAATTGATCACGCTGGTATTCAGTTTCGCACACTGAACGCATCTAAAGGTCCAGCAGTACGAGCAACACGTGCGCAAGCTGATCGCGCATTGTACAAAGCTTACGTACGTGACGCCTTAGAAAACACACCAAACCTAACGCTATTTCAGCAATCCGTTGATGATCTGATTGTTGAAAAAGATACCGTTGTCGGTGTGATTACTCAGATGGGTCTTAAGTTTCATGCCAAAGCTGTTGTATTAACGGTAGGTACATTCCTAGGCGGTAAGATCCACATCGGTATGGAAAACTTTTCAGGAGGCCGAGCTGGGGATCCACCATCGATCGCACTTGCTGATCGTCTGAGAGAATTGCCGTTTAGAGTTGATCGACTCAAAACAGGTACTCCACCTCGCATTGATGCACGAAGTGTTGATTTTTCTCAATTAGAAGCGCAACACGGCGATAATCCAACGCCAGTATTTTCTTTCATGGGTGAACGTAGCCAGCACCCACGTCAAATTCCATGCTTTATCACGCATACCAACGAACAAACACATGATGTTATTCGTAATAACCTTGATCGCAGCCCAATGTATGCAGGTGTGATTGAAGGCATTGGCCCGCGTTACTGTCCGTCTATTGAAGATAAAGTGATGCGTTTTGCAGACAAAAACAGTCACCAAATTTTCATTGAGCCAGAAGGCTTAACAACGCATGAGTTGTATCCAAATGGTATCTCCACCAGCTTACCGTTTGACGTTCAAGTCCAAATCGTTCGCTCAATGAAAGGCTTTGAAAATGCACATATCGTTCGCCCTGGTTATGCGATTGAATATGATTTCTTTGATCCGCGTGACTTAAAACAAACTTACGAAACTAAGTTTATCAACGGTTTGTTCTTTGCCGGCCAAATTAACGGTACGACTGGTTACGAAGAAGCTGCTGCTCAAGGTTTAATGGCGGGAACGAACGCAAGTTTGTACAGCCAAGGCAAAGAAGGTTGGAGCCCGCGTCGTGATCAGGCTTACATGGGTGTATTAATCGATGACTTGTCGACAATGGGCACCAAAGAACCTTATCGAATGTTTACGTCTCGTGCGGAATACCGTTTGTTGCTACGTGAAGACAACGCCGACTTACGTTTGACAGAACAAGCACGTGAGCTTGGTTTGATTGATGACGTTCGTTGGGCGCGTTTCAACGAGAAAATCGACAACATCGAGAAAGAGCGTCAGCGTCTGAAAGATATATGGATGAATCCAAAATCTGAAGGTATTGATGATCTGAATGCATTGCTAAAAACGCCTATGATCCGCGAAGCAAGTGGTGAAGATCTATTGCGCCGCCCAGAAATGACATACGATCAACTCACTCAATTAGACGCTTTTGCGCCAGCGATTGAAGATGTGCAGGCAGCAGAACAAGTTGAAATTCAAGTCAAATACGAAGGCTACATTAAGCGTCAGCAAGACGAGATCGAAAAATCACTACGTCACGAACATACTAAGTTGCCTGTGGATCTGGATTACTCGAATGTCAAAGGACTATCGAACGAAGTCAGCGCGAAGTTGAGCGAAGCCAAGCCAGAGTCGATCGGTATTGCTTCACGTATTTCAGGTATCACGCCTGCGGCAATTTCTATTCTGCTGGTTCACCTGAAAAAACACGGCCTACTGAAAAAAGGCGAGGATGCAGCGTAATGAGCACACTTCGTAGCAAACTTGACGCACTTATCTCTCAAACGGATCTGGATGTTTCTGACAAGCAGCGCGAGCAGCTTGTCGGTTTTGTTGAAATGCTCAACAAGTGGAACAAAGCCTACAACTTAACCTCTGTGCGTAATCCAGAGGAAATGTTAGTGAAACATATTTTAGATAGCATTGTGGTGAGTACCCACCTGCAAGGTGAGCGTTTTATTGATGTGGGGACTGGCCCTGGTTTGCCAGGTATCCCACTTGCGATTATGAATCCAGATAAAGAGTTCTATCTGCTTGATAGCTTAGGCAAACGTATTCGCTTTATCAAACAGGTTCTCCATGAGCTGAAGATTGAAAACGTAACGCCAATCCAAAGTCGAGTAGAAGAATTCCAGCCAGAAGAGAAGTTTGATGCGGTACTGAGTCGTGCGTTCGCATCTATGATAGATATGGTCTCTTGGTGTCATCATTTACCAAAGGCTGACACAGGCGTTTTCTTGGCGCTTAAAGGCCAATTACCACAGGATGAGATTGAGCTTTTACCTGAGTGGTGTTCTGTGAGCGACATCAAAGCTTTGAATGTTCCTGAGTTGGAAGGCGAGCGTCATCTAGTAATCTTATCGCGCAAGGGATAAAAACGAGGTTCATTGTGGGAAAAATCGTAGCGATCGCCAACCAGAAAGGTGGAGTTGGTAAGACAACAACATGCATTAATTTAGCGGCCTCTATGGCAGCAACAAAGCGTAAAGTTTTGGTGATTGATCTCGATCCACAAGGAAACGCGACGATGGCCAGTGGAGTCGATAAATATCAAGTCGACGCCACTGCTTACGAGCTTTTAGTTGAAGATGTACCATTTGATGATGTGGTATGTCGAAAAACCTCCGGTAACTACGACCTGATCGCAGCAAATGGCGATGTGACTGCCGCCGAAATCAAGTTGATGGAAGTCTTTGCTCGTGAAGTCCGCCTGAAGCACGCGCTGGCATCAGTGCGTGATAACTATGATTTCATCTTTATCGATTGTCCTCCCTCTCTAAACCTTCTTACAATTAATGCTATGGCTGCGGCAGACTCTGTTCTGGTTCCTATGCAGTGTGAGTATTTTGCCCTAGAAGGTTTAACAGCATTAATGGACACAATCAGTAAGTTGACTGCTGTGGTGAATGAAAACCTAAAAATTGAAGGTTTACTTCGTACTATGTATGACCCGCGCAATCGACTCTCTAACGAAGTCTCCGATCAACTTAAAAAACACTTTGGAAGCAAAGTGTACCGCACTGTTATTCCTCGTAATGTTCGTTTGGCCGAAGCGCCAAGTCATGGCAAACCTGCTATGTACTACGACAAATACTCTGCAGGCGCAAAAGCATACCTGGCTCTCGCGGGCGAAATGCTGCGCCGAGAAGATGTACCTGCATAACCCTAACAAAGGAATTCCTGTATATGTCTAAACGTGGTTTAGGTAAAGGGCTTGACGCTCTGCTTTCAACGAGCTCATTAGCACGTGAAAAACAGCAAAGTGCTATACATAGCCAAGAGTTATCGTCTGATGGTGAACTAAAAGACTTAAACATCAACAGCCTAAAACCAGGTGTCTATCAACCGCGTAAAGACATGTCACCAGTGGCATTAGAAGAACTCGCAGCCTCAATTGAGTCTCAAGGCATCATTCAGCCGATTGTTGTTCGTCAACTTGACCACGAACGATTTGAGATTATTGCTGGTGAACGTCGTTGGAGAGCGGCCCGTAAAGCTGGACTAACGCAAGTTCCATGTGTGATCAAAAAAGTGGAAGATCGTGCAGCGATCGCTATGGCACTGATCGAAAACATTCAACGCGAAGATCTCAATGTGATCGAAGAAGCTCAGGCCCTTGATCGCTTGCAAATCGAGTTTTCCTTAACTCATCAACAAGTTGCCGAAGTTATCGGTAAGTCTCGAACGACGGTTAGTAACTTACTTCGTCTGAACCAGTTAGAACCAGAGGTAAAGTCTCTGGTGGCGGATAAAGCACTAGAAATGGGGCATGCTCGTGCGCTTCTCGCTCTCGAAGGTAAGCAACAAGTAGAGGTTGCTGAGCAAGTGGCGAAGAAGCAAATGACCGTTCGTCAAACTGAGCAATTTGTGAAAAAGTGTCTCCAGCCACCATCTGAGGAAAAAAATGAGCCTCAAGACGCTGTAGCACAACAAATGTCTCAAAAATTAAGTGAAATGCTCGATGCAAAAGTAAATATTGTGAGAGCCAAGAGCGGGGCGTCAAAAATGATAATTAGTCTTGATGAGCCTCACAAATTGGAGCAACTAATTGCCAAGCTAGAGAGCTAAATGAGATAATTGATCTCAATCAATTATGTAAAAAACCATTTTTTGTGCGAAAGTTGTCGGCTTGTAAACAAAATTGTAACTTTTTCCCGTGTTTTCATTGCATTCGGGTTCACTCATCGTATAATTTTCGCCAATTTCCCAGCACCGAGGTAGTAACAGCTGTGGATTTTAATAGAGGTACGAATACATGGTAGCTGCGTTAGCTAGACCAGGACGAGAGCTTGCAAAGCAATTGTTAATGATCGAGTTTGGCGCGGTTACATTATTGGCGGCAGGAATGGCTGTAGCTGTGAATGCTGAATGGGGAATTTCGGCGCTAGTTGGTGGTGGCATCTTTGTTATCGCTAATGCGGTTTTTGCGCTGTGTGCTTTTATGTTTAGTGGAGCTCGTGCTGCAAAGCGAATTACGGCCTCTTTCTACACGGGCGAAGCACTTAAAATCCTCATCACGGTCGCTCTATTCACCGTTGCCTACATGTATATGCAGGTGGAACTCGTTCCGCTCAAGCTAACCTATTTGCTGGCTCTAGGTATTAATATCTGTGCGCCAGTGCTATTCATTAACAACAAAAAATAGGATGAGTTATGGCTGCGCCAGGTGAAGCGCTAACGTCGGCCGGATACATTGCTCACCACCTTACAAACCTATCTACTTATAAGTTAGGTCTTGTAGCGGAGGAGACAAGTTTCTGGAACGTACATATCGATAGCCTGTTTTTTTCTTGGTTTACTGGTTTAATTTTCCTCGGAATTTTTTACAAAGTAGCGAAGAGAGCAACAGCGGGTGTACCAGGTAAGCTTCAGTGTGCTGTAGAAATGATCGTTGAATTTGTCGCTGATAACGTCAAAGACACGTTCCATGGACGCAACCCACTGATCGCGCCTTTAGCACTGACTATCTTTTGTTGGGTATTTTTGATGAACGTGATGGACTTAGTTCCTATCGACTTCTTACCATACCCAGCAGAGCATTGGCTCGGTATTCCTTACCTTAAGGTTGTACCATCAGCTGATGTTAATATCACCATGGCTATGGCTCTAGGCGTTTTCGCTCTGATGATTTACTACAGCATCAAAGTGAAAGGTCTAGGTGGATTCGCTAAAGAATTGGCTCTACATCCATTCAATCACCCATTGATGATTCCGTTTAACCTTCTAATTGAAGTGGTATCGCTATTAGCGAAACCTCTATCACTTGGTATGCGTCTATTCGGTAACATGTTCGCGGGTGAGGTTGTATTCATTCTTTGTGCGGCAATGCTACCATGGTATTTACAATGGATGGGCTCATTACCATGGGCGATATTCCATATCTTGGTTATTACGATTCAGGCTTTCGTGTTCATGATGTTGACAATTGTTTACCTGTCAATGGCACACGAAGATTCGGATCATTAATTTTTTAAAGCTTTTATTTGGGCAAACTAGCCAACAACTATAAATTGGAGATAGTAATGGAAACTTTACTGAGCTTTTCTGCAATCGCCGTAGGTATTATCGTCGGTCTTGCTTCTCTTGGTACAGCGATTGGTTTCGCACTTCTAGGTGGTAAATTCCTTGAAGGTGCTGCACGTCAACCAGAAATGGCTCCTATGCTACAAGTTAAGATGTTCATCATCGCTGGTCTACTTGATGCGGTTCCAATGATCGGTATCGTAATCGCGCTACTATTCACATTCGCAAACCCATTCGTTGGTCAACTAGGTTAATCACCTTTAACTCGGGACGAGCCTAGGCTTGTCACTGATTAACACTAAGTCCAAATAGAGGGGTAGCTGTTGTGAATATAAACGCAACTCTGCTAGGTCAAGCAATTTCGTTTGCTATGTTTGTGTGGTTCTGCATGAAGTATGTATGGCCACTATTAATACAAGCGATTGAAGAGCGTCAGAAGAAAATTGCTGACGGTCTACAAGCAGCAGAACGTGCTGCAAAAGACTTGAATCTAGCACAAGCCAACGCTTCTGATCAGTTAAAAGAAGCGAAGCGCACAGCAACTGAGATCATCGAGCAAGCGAACAAGCGTAAAGCTCAAATTCTAGATGAAGCACGTGAGGAAGCTCAGACTGAACGTCAGAAAATCCTTACTCAAGCTGAAGCAGAACTAGAAGCTGAACGCAACCGCGCGCGCGATGAGCTGCGCAAACAAGTTGCAACTCTGGCTGTAGCTGGTGCTGAGAAAATCCTAGAGCGTACTATCGATAAGAATGCGCACAAAGATATTCTCGACAACATTACTGCAAAACTTTAAGTCTGGGGGCGCATATGTCTGATTTGACTACTATCGCACGCCCCTATGCTAAAGCAGCATTCGACTTTGCTGTAGAGAAAGGCGAACTTGACCAATGGGGTCAAATGTTGTCTTTCGCTGCGGAAGTCGCAAATAACGCACAAGTGAAAGAACTTTTAACGGGTTCTATTTCTGCTGACAAACTAGCAGAAATCTTTGTCGCAATTTGTGGCGAGCAAGTTAATGCAAACGGTCAGAACCTGTTAAAGGTGATGGCTGAGAATGGCCGTTTATCGGCCCTTCCTGATGTTTGTAAGCAATTCTTCATTCTGAAGAAAGAGCATGAGAAAGAAATCGATGCTGAAGTGATTTCAGCAACCGAACTTTCTGATGAGCAGCGCGCAGATATCAGTAGCAAGCTTGAGCAGCGCCTAGAGCGCAAAGTGAAGCTGAATTGCAGTGTAGATGAGGCCCTACTTGGTGGGGTTATTATTCGAGCCGGAGACTTAGTCATCGATAACTCAGCACGCGGTCGTTTGAACCGTCTGAGCGATGCATTGCAGTCTTAATGGGGATTGGAGCATGCAACTTAATTCCACGGAAATCAGCGATCTAATCAAACAACGTATCGAATCTTTCGAAGTTGTTAGTGAAGCTCGCAACGAGGGTACTATCGTATCGGTAAGCGATGGTATCATCCGCATCCACGGCCTAGCGGACGTGATGCAAGGTGAAATGATTGAATTACCGGGTGGCCGTTATGCACTAGCACTTAACCTTGAGCGTGACTCGGTTGGTGCGGTTGTAATGGGCCCATATGCTGACCTTAAGGAAGGCATGAAAGTTACAGGTACTGGTCGTATTCTTGAAGTACCAGTTGGTCCAGAACTACTAGGTCGCGTAGTGAACACACTAGGTGAGCCTATCGATGGTAAAGGTCCAATCGAAGCGAAACTGACTTCACCTGTAGAAGTAATCGCACCAGGCGTAATCGACCGTAAATCGGTAGACCAACCTGTGCAAACTGGTTACAAATCTGTTGACTCAATGATCCCAATCGGTCGTGGTCAGCGTGAGCTTGTAATCGGTGACCGTCAGACTGGTAAAACAGCAATGGCGATCGATGCGATTATCAACCAGAAAAACTCTGGTATTTTCTCAATCTACGTAGCTATCGGTCAGAAAGCATCGACTATTGCTAACGTAGTTCGCAAACTAGAAGAGCACGGCGCGCTAGCAAACACTATCGTTGTTGTTGCATCTGCTTCTGAGTCAGCAGCGCTACAATACCTAGCGCCATACTCTGGCTGTGCGATGGGTGAATACTTCCGTGATCGCGGCGAAGACGCACTGATTGTTTATGATGATCTATCTAAGCAAGCGGTAGCTTACCGTCAGATCTCTCTACTATTAAAACGTCCACCAGGCCGTGAAGCATTCCCAGGGGATGTATTCTACCTACACTCACGTCTACTAGAGCGCGCAGCTCGTGTAAGCGAAGAATATGTAGAAAAGTTCACTAACGGTGAAGTGAAAGGTAAGACAGGCTCTTTGACTGCTCTTCCTATCATTGAAACTCAAGCAGGTGACGTTTCAGCATTCGTACCGACTAACGTAATCTCGATTACCGACGGTCAGATCTTCCTACAAACTGAGCTATTCAACGCAGGTGTTCGTCCAGCGGTTGACCCAGGTATCTCAGTATCTCGTGTAGGTGGTTCAGCGCAGACGAAAATCATCAAGAAGCTATCAGGCGGTATCCGTACTGCACTAGCTCAGTACCGTGAACTAGCGGCATTCGCACAGTTCTCGTCTGACCTTGATGAAGCAACGAAGAAACAGCTAGACCACGGTCAAAAAGTTACAGAACTAATGAAGCAGAAGCAGTACGCTCCAATGTCTGTATTTGACCAAGCACTAGTTATCTTCGCGGCAGAGCGCGGTTATTTAGCAGATGTTGAACTAAGCAAACTGCTAGATTTCGAAGCGGCTCTACTATCGTACGCTCGCGGTCAATACGCTGAATTTGCGGCTGAGATCGACAAGACGGGTGCATACAACGATGAAGTTGAAGCACAGCTTAAGAAGCTGACTGACGACTTCGTAGCAACCCAAACTTGGTAATAGGTCGGTGGCAGTAATGCCACCAACTAATGGAGAGTAACGATGGCCGGCGCAAAAGAGATACGTAATAAAATCGGTAGTGTTAAAAGCACGCAGAAAATTACGAAAGCGATGGAAATGGTAGCAGCTTCAAAAATGCGTCGTTCTCAAGATGCAATGGAAGCTTCTCGTCCATACGCTGAAACCATGCGTAAAGTGATCGGTCACGTAGCAAACGCGAACCTAGAGTACCGTCATCCGTACCTAGAAGAGCGTGAAGCGAAGCGAGTTGGTTACATCATCGTTTCTACAGACCGTGGCTTGTGTGGCGGCTTGAACATTAACGTGTTCAAAAAAGCTATCAATGACATGCAAGCTTGGAAAGAGAAAGGTGCTGAAGTTGAACTAGCAGTTGTTGGTTCTAAAGCAACAGCTTTCTTTAACAACAGTGGCGCGAAAGTAGCTGCTCAGGTTTCTGGTCTGGGTGATCAACCTAGCCTAGAAGACCTAATCGGTTCTGTAAGCGTAATGCTGAAGAAATACGATGAAGGTGAATTGGACCGTTTATATGTAGTGTTCAACAAGTTTGTCAACACTATGGTTCAGCAACCAACGATCGATCAATTGCTACCTTTGCCTAAATCTGACAGCAAAGAGATGCAGCGTGAGCATTCATGGGACTACATCTATGAGCCTGAACCACAACCTCTGCTGGATGCACTATTAGTGCGTTACGTAGAGTCTCAGGTTTACCAAGGTGTAGTTGAGAACCTTGCTTGTGAGCAAGCGGCTCGAATGATTGCGATGAAAGCTGCAACTGATAACGCAACCAACCTGATTGAAGATCTAGAACTTGTGTACAACAAAGCCCGTCAGGCTGCGATCACACAAGAACTATCGGAAATCGTTGGTGGTGCTGCTGCGGTTTAAGTTTAGGTAAAACGAAATAGTTTAGAGGATTAACGATGGCTACAGGTAAGATCGTACAGATCATCGGTGCGGTAGTCGACGTAGAGTTCCCACAGAGCGATGTACCTAGTGTATATGACGCTCTAAACGTAACGGACTCAAAAGAGCGTCTAGTTCTTGAAGTTCAACAACAGCTAGGCGGTGGCGTAGTTCGTTGTATCGTAATGGGTAGCTCTGATGGTTTACGTCGTGGAGTAGAAGTAGTAAATACTGGCGCTCCAATTTCAGTACCAGTAGGTACTAAGACCCTAGGTCGTATCATGAACGTTCTAGGTGACGCGATTGACGAGTGTGGTGAGATCGGTGCAGAAGAGACTTACTCTATTCACCGTGAAGCACCAAGCTACGAAGAGCAATCAAACGAGATCGCTCTACTAGAGACTGGTGTTAAAGTAATCGACCTAGTTTGTCCATTCGCGAAGGGTGGTAAAATCGGTCTATTCGGCGGTGCTGGTGTAGGTAAGACCGTTAACATGATGGAACTTATCAACAACATCGCACTTCAGCACTCTGGCCTATCAGTATTTGCTGGTGTAGGTGAGCGTACTCGTGAAGGTAACGATTTCTACTTTGAGATGCAGGAAGCAGGCGTTGTAAACGTTGAGAAGCCTGAAGAATCGAAAGTAGCGATGGTTTACGGTCAGATGAACGAGCCACCAGGTAACCGTCTGCGTGTTGCACTGACTGGTCTAACAATGGCAGAGAAGTTCCGTGACGAAGGTCGTGACGTTCTACTGTTCGTTGATAACATCTACCGTTACACACTGGCAGGTACTGAGGTATCAGCACTGCTAGGTCGTATGCCTTCAGCGGTAGGTTACCAGCCAACTCTTGCTGAAGAGATGGGTGTACTTCAGGAGCGTATCACGTCAACTAAGTCGGGTTCTATCACGTCTGTACAGGCGGTATACGTACCAGCGGATGACTTGACTGACCCGTCTCCGGCAACTACGTTCGCGCACTTGGATGCAACGGTTGTACTTAACCGTAACATCGCTGCAATGGGTCTATACCCAGCGATTGACCCACTGGATTCAACATCTCGTATGCTTGATCCACTCGTTGTTGGTCAGGAGCACTACGACATCGCTCGTGGCGTTCAGCAGACACTTCAGCGTTACAAAGAGCTGAAAGATATCATCGCAATCCTAGGTATGGACGAGCTATCTGAATCAGATAAGCAAGTTGTATCTCGTGCACGTAAGATTGAGCGTTTCCTAACTCAGCCTTACCACGTAGCGGAAGTATTTACTGGCGACCCAGGTGTTTACGTACCTCTTAAAGAGACTCTACGTGGCTTCAAAGGTCTACTAGCTGGTGATTACGATGACATTCCAGAGCAAGCGTTTATGTACTGCGGTACTATCGACGATGCTATCGAGAATGCGAAGAAGCTATAAGGCTAACTAGGAGGCGATATGGCACCAATAACCTTTCACCTAGATGTAGTCAGCGCTGAGAAGAAAATCTTCTCTGGTCGCGTAGAAACATTTCAGGTGACCGGTAGCGAAGGTGAACTTGGTATTTTCCATGGTCACACTCCGTTACTGACCGCTATTAAGCCTGGTATGGTGCGTATTGTGAAACAGCACGGCCACGAAGAAATCATTTATGTTTCTGGTGGTATGGTAGAAGTTCAGCCTGGTACAGCGACTGTACTGGCTGATACAGCTATCCGTGGTGAAGAGCTAGACGCAGCGAAGGCAGAAGAAGCCAAGCGCCGCGCTGAGGAGAAAATTCAGAATCAGCATGGTGATATGGACTTCGCTCAAGCGGCCAGTGAGCTGGCGAAAGCCATTGCTCAGCTACGTGTTATCGAGCTGACAAAAAAACGTCGCTAAACCTTTAGTAGCGTTTTAAAAATGATAAAGGCGGTCATTAGACCGCCTTTTTGCTTATTTTTTGCCAGAAACTTTTCTAACGCAATTAACTATTGCTGCTCAAGCCTCTAAAATATCGGGCAGTTTTTTATTACAACGTACAAAGGCACATCAATGAAATTTAGCGCTGTCATCCTCGCTGCGGGTAAAGGTACTCGCATGTACTCAAACAAACCTAAGGTGCTTCATACCTTAGCAGGAAAGCCGATGGCTAAGCATGTTATTGATACTTGCTCTAGTTTAGGTGCGCAAAATATTCATTTGGTTTACGGCCACGGCGGTGATCAAATGCAAGCAGAATTGGCGAATGAGCCTGTTAACTGGGTGCTGCAAGCTGAGCAACTAGGTACAGGCCATGCAGTTGATCAAGCGTCGGCAAAATTTGAAGACGATGAAAAAATCTTGGTGTTGTACGGTGACGTGCCTTTAATCTCTGAAGAGACAATCGAGAGCCTGCTAGATGCTCAACCAACAGGTGGTATTGCTCTTTTGACCGTGGTTTTGGATAACCCTACTGGCTACGGCCGTATCGTGCGTAAAAACGGCCCTGTTGTCGCTATCGTTGAACAAAAAGATGCGACGGAAGAACAAAAGCTGATTAAAGAAATTAACACAGGTGTGATGGTCGCGACAGGTGGAGACCTTAAGCGCTGGCTATCAGGCCTGAATAATAACAACGCCCAAGGTGAATACTACCTAACCGATGTGATCGCAGCCGCGCACGATGAAGGTCGCGCAGTTGAAGCGGTTCATCCAGTGAACCCGATCGAAGTTGAAGGCGTGAATGACCGCGCACAGCTAGCTCGTCTTGAGCGTGCGTTCCAATCAATGCAAGCGAAGAAGCTACTTGAGCAAGGCGTAATGTTACGTGACCCAGCACGCTTTGACCTGCGTGGTGCATTGCAGTGCGGCATGGACTGTGAAATCGATGCTAACGTGATCATTGAAGGTAACGTGACTCTCGGTGATAACGTGGTGATCGGCACGGGATGTGTACTCAAAGATTGTGAAATCGACGATAACACCATTGTACGTCCTTACAGTGTGATTGAAGGTGCGACGGTTGGTGAAGAGTGTACGGTTGGTCCGTTTACTCGTCTACGTCCTGGTACTGAGATGCGTAACGACTCTCACGTCGGCAACTTTGTAGAAGTGAAAAATGCCCGTATCGGGGAAGGTTCGAAAGCGAATCACCTGACTTATCTGGGTGACGCGGAAATTGGTCAGCGCACGAATATCGGAGCAGGAACGATTACTTGCAACTACGACGGCGCGAACAAATTCAAAACCATCATCGGTAATGATGTCTTTGTCGGTTCTGACAGCCAGTTAGTTGCGCCAGTGACTATCGCGGATGGCGCAACCATCGGTGCAGGTACGACGCTGACTAAAAACGTTGAAGAGGGTGAGTTAGTCATCACTCGCGTAAAAGAGCGCAAAATTACTGGCTGGCAACGTCCAGTAAAACAGAAGTAATTTTTCAGCGTTACTCAAGAAATGAAACAAAGCCGCTCAAACGAGCGGCTTTGTTATTGGCAAAGGCGAATCGTTAGTGACTTGGAATCGCGATGCGCTTTTCTAACCAACGCACCGCTTGCGAGACGAGCAAAATCAGCACTAAGTACTCTAAAACCAAAAAGGTATAAATTTCGAGGGGTAAGTACTCATTCACTACTAACTCATTGGCACGTCGAGTTAAATCACTTAGGCCTATCACACTGACCAGCGAACTCATCTTAAGAATATAAACAAATTGATTCCCCAGTGGTGGGAGAATTTGTCGAAATGCCTGAGGCAAAATCACCAAACGCATTTTTTGCCAATAGTTTAGTCCTAGCGATTCGGCTGCTTCATGCTGCCCACGCGCAATCGCCTGAATACCACCACGAAACACTTCCGCCATAAATGCACTTTCGGCAACAGTCAGTGCGATAACACCTGCCCAAAAGTGGTTCAATGAAATGTCGAGTAGCGTTGGCATTCCATAGTAAACCCACAGTAGTAAGACCAATACAGGGATCGAGCGAATGCTTTCTACATAGATTCTATTTAGGGTGTTGAGGAGTTTGGAACTCGATAATGCTGGGAGAGCAACGATCAAGCCAATGCTCATTGCGAGACACATACTGATCAGTGAGACCGTAATCGTGTCGGAAAAGCCCGCGATAAGAAACCTTAAGTTAGTCTGTCCTTGCTGGGTGGATGGATCGAGTACATACCAGCCCCACTGGTAATCCGTACACCCTGTGATGAGCAACGGCAAAAATAACCATAGATATCGACAATTCACGCTTCTGTCCCTTGCTTGACTAAAAAATGTCCTTTGTTGCTGCTATGTTATCAAGGATGCGTTTGTAAATCTTAAACGGAACTTATACTAAGGAAAAACAATGAAAAATCTTCTGTTCGCGCTAGGGCTGTCTTTACTTGCGATGAGTGGCTTTGCCAATGCTAAGAGCCGGCTCAATGATATTTTGGATTCTGGGGTTCTCCGAGTTGGGACGACAGGGGATTGGAATCCAATGACGATGAAAGATCCCGCAACCAACAGTTACCGTGGATTTGATATTGATGTGACGACCGAGTTGGCCAAAGATCTTGGCGTCAAAGTAGAATACGTCGCGACGGATTGGAAAACGTTGGTGAATGGAATTACGGCGGGGAAATATGACGTGACGGGGAGTGCATCCCTGAACATGTCACGCGCTAAAGTAGCAGGCTATAGCCAGCCGTACTTTTACTTGGCGTTTGTGCCAGTGGTACAGAAGAAGGATTTAGAGAAATTTTCTGACTGGAATGATTTTGACAAAGCAGACGTGAAAGTTGCTGCAACGCTCGGTACAGTACAAGAAAAGATGGTTAAAGAGTTTTTCCCTTCGGCGACCCATATCGTCATTGAAGCACCGGCGCGAGATTTCCAGGAGTTGTTAGCCAAACGTGCGGACGTATCCGTGACATCAAATGTTGAAGCGGCAACGCTGGTGGAGAAGTTTAATCAATTGGCGATCGTTCCGGTGAAAGAGCCTCGTCGTCCTACACCTATCGCTATGTTACTCCCTCAAGACGACCAAGTATGGATCAACTACATCAACCATTGGGTAGAGCTGAAGAAAACCCAGGGATTCTTTAAACAGACGGCAGAGAAGTGGGGGCTGAAAAGCCTGTAATGCCCAGATAGCAAAAGAGCCGCAAATACGGCTCTTTTCTTTTTTTGGGGAGTGAAGGTTATTCTTCGCTAACAACGCGCGCGTTATCAGGAACTGTAAACTGCTCTGATAACTCGCGATTTGATAGGACATAACCAAACCACAGTCCACCCATACACAGTACTATCGCAATACCGGTTACCATCTGTGCCTGACTCGCGAGTGCCGCAACAAGTGCGCTTGAAAGGCTGCTGACACTAATTTGCAGGCTGTTTTGTAGACCAGCGGCTGTTGCTGGACTTCTCTTAGCGCTGGCCAGTGCGCGGTTAACTACGATTGGGTAAAGCGCGCCGTTTGCAACGGCAATCAAACAAAATGGTGCAAGGATCGGCCAAATGGAGGTGAGTTCCCACTGAGAAGCGATAAAGATCAGAAGTGAAGAGACACTGAATAGTCCAATCAACTGACGTAGTACCTTCTCATCACCATACTTGCTAACACCCACTTTACCTAGGTAACCACCCACCATAAACGCAATAGTTTGTGGGATGAAGCTTAAACCGATGTCTTTTGCTTCATAGCCAAGCTGCGCCATGATCTCTGGCATACCAGTCAAATAAGCAAAGAATGCCGCCGAAGCTGTCGCAAACATCAATACGTTACCTAAGTAAGACTTAGAACTGATCAACGCTTTGATATCAGCAGAAATACTCGTTTGTTTCTCTTCGACCACTTCGTTGTCTTGAGCCATCGTCGCCATGACCAGCAAGATACCCATGACCGTCAGTGCGATAAAAATGCTGGACCAGCCAAAGTTGTCAGCTAGTAGCACGCCAAGTTGTGGCGCTAGAGCTGGTGATAGTGCCACTAGCGGCATAATGGTGGCAAAAATCTGTTGGCTGTTGCTGGAGTAACGCTTTATCACCATTGCTTGCCAAATCACGGCAGGGGCGCAGACACCAATCGCCTGAATAAAGCGCAGTGTCAGAAGTTGCCAGACTTGGTCACTGAACGCGAGGCCAAAGGATGCAACAGTAAACAGCGCTAAACCTGCAGCTAAGGTATTGCGGTGGCCAAACTTATCAGACGCTAGGCCCCATAAAAGTTGACCCAATGCCATACCGACAAGAAATACCGTCAATGACAAAGCGATTTGTTCTGGTCCCGTCGCAAACTCCGTTTCCATCACCTTAAACGCAGGTAAATACATATCGGTTGCGATAAAGCCGAGCATAGAGAGCGCAGCTAAATAAAACAGCTGTAATTTTGAAATCTGCATCGTTATTCCATTCAAAATAATTGATTGATAATCGTCCGTTGTTGCCAACGTTTTTATTTATCCTGGCATTGTATTTTTCGCAATTGATAAAATAAAACGTTAAAATTTGCAGTTATGAATCAAAAAAATTGAAAGGTTAGTTGTGAGCGCTTTTTCCCAATCGTCCCTAGAGCTGGTGGATACCGTCGCGAGATTAGGCAGTTTTACGGCCGCGGCAGAAGTGCTGCACAAGGTACCGTCAGCAATCAGTTACACCATTAGACAGATTGAGCAAGAGCTTGATGTGGTGTTGTTTCGCCGTTTACCAAGAAAGGTAGAATTAACTCCTGCTGGCGAGTTGTTTATCGAACAAGCAAGAACCATGTTGCGCCAGATGGAAGAGATCAAGGCACAGACTCGTCGCGCTGCCCATGGCTGGCAAAAGACACTGAAAATAACCTTAGATAACGTGGTCAAGCTGGAGCGCTTAAAACCTTTGATAGAAGATTTTTACGCCACATTTCCTCACGCAGAACTGCAAATAAATATGGAAGTGTTTAACGGTTCTTGGGAGGCGATTTCTCAAGGGCGTGCGGATATTGTCATCGGTGCTACATCAGCCATTCCTGTGGGTGGAGATTTTGAAGTCAAAGATATGGGCATTCTAGATTGGGCTTTTGTTATGTCGTCGAGTCACCCGTGCGTACGTGAGCAAAGGCTCAGTGAAGAATTCGTTAGTCAGTTTCCTTCAATATGTCTGGATGATACGTCTAATGTTTTACCAAAGCGTCATACCGTTCATTACCCTGATCAGCGCCGCTTGCTGCTACCGAATTGGTACAGTGCGATTGAGTGTTTAAAAAATGGTGTCGGCGTTGGCTACATGCCGCGACATATCGCGCAACCACTGATTGCGGAAGGTCTGCTGGTGGAGAAGATTCTGCCAGAAGATAAGCCATTGAGTCATTGTTGTTTGGTATGGCGTAAAGATGAGAACCATAAAATGATTGAATGGATGGTAAATTACTTGGGTTCGAGTGAGCAGCTTTATCAGGATTGGTTGCAGTCCTAATAAAAACGCCAGCGTATCTGAGCTGGCGTTGTTGATATTTTAAGAACGATTATGGTCGTTCAAAGACGGTCGCAATCCCTTGGCCGAGACCAATACACATGGTAGCAAGACCGTATTTAGCATCTTTCGCTTCCATTAGGTTAATCAGCGTGGTTGAAATACGTGAACCGGAGCAACCCAGTGGGTGACCGAGCGCGATTGCACCACCGTTTAGGTTGACCTTTTCATCCATCACATCCAAAAGACCGAGGTCTTTAGCACACGGTAGTGACTGAGCAGCAAACGCTTCATTTAGCTCGACTACATCCATATCCTCAATGGATAGACCTGCACGTTTCAGTGCTTTTTGTGTCGCTGGTACAGGTCCATAGCCCATAATCGATGGATCACAACCCGCTATTGCCATACCTTTGATACGCGCACGAATCGTTAGGCCTAATTCATTGGCTTTTTCTTCGCTCATGATCAGCATAGCTGAAGCGCCGTCGGACAGAGCAGAAGATGTACCCGCAGTGACCGTACCATTTGCTGGGTCAAACACTGGGCGAAGCTGTGATAGCCCTTCTACTGTGGTTTCCGGACGAATGACTTCATCGTGATCAAGTGTAAACAGAGTACCATCAGCCGCGTGACCTTCAGTAGGTAGAATTTCGCTCTTAAAGCGACCTTCAACCGTAGCTGCGTGAGCACGAGCGTGAGAGCGGGCAGCAAACTCATCTTGTTGTTCGCGGCTGATACCGTGCAGCTTGCCAAGCATTTCAGCTGTCAGTCCCATCATACCTGCCGCTTTGGCAACGTTTTTCGCCATGCCTGGATGGAAGTCGACACCATGGTTCATTGGAACGTGTCCCATATGCTCAACACCACCAATCAAGCAGATTTCCGCATCGCCAGTCATGATAGCGCGTGTACCATCGTGCAGCGCTTGCATTGATGAACCACATAGACGGTTGACAGTAACCGCACCAATTTCAATCGGAAGACCGGCGAGCAGCGCAGCATTACGTGCAACGTTAAAGCCTTGCTCTAGCGTTTGTTGAACACAGCCCCAGTAGATGTCTTCAATTTCACTTGGGTTTACCTGCGGATTACGAGCAAGAATCCCTTTCATTAAGTGTGCAGACAGATCTTCCGCTCGAGTATGTCGGAACGCGCCACCCTTAGAGCGACCCATTGGTGTACGTAGACAATCTACAACGACAACATTTCTTGTATTTAAAGTCATTTGCTATCCCTCCTTAGATAGAACCTTGCTGTTGTGCGCCATAAAAGGTTTCACCTTTGGCCGCCATATCGATAAGCATTTGTGGAACGCGGTACATCGCACCCAGATCCTCATACTGTTTCGCCATTTCAATAAATTCAGCAATGCCCACGCTATCTAGGTAGTGGAATACACCACCGCGGAATGGAGGGAAGCCCAATCCGTATACCAACGCCATATCAGCTTCTTGAGGAGAAGCAATGATCTTCTCTTGCAGACACAGTACCACTTCGTTGATCATCGGAATCATCATGCGTTGAATGATAGTCTCTTCGTCGAAGTCTCGCTTATCTGCGCATACGTCTGCCAATACCGGCAAAATCTCTTCTGAGTAGGTCTTCTTCGGCTTGCCTTTTCTATCGATGACATAATTATAGAAGCCGCTACCATTCTTCTGACCGTACTTGTTCGCTTCAAATAGAGCATTAATTGCATCAGGACCTTGTTTACGCATACGTTCAGGGAAACCTTCTGCCATTACGGCTTGTGCATGGTGAGCGGTATCGATACCCACAACGTCAAGAAGGTACGCAGGGCCCATTGGCCAGCCAAACTTGCGCTCCATAACTTTATCTATTTGAGTAAAGTCTGCCCCATCACGCAGTAGCATGCTAAAACCACCAAAGTATGGGAACAATACGCGGTTTACGAAGAACCCTGGGCAGTCATTAACGACAATCGGTGACTTGCCCATTTTCGCTGCGTAAGCAACAACTCGGTTGATGGTTTCCTCTGACGTGTGCTCGCCACGAATAATCTCAACCAATGGCATGCGATGAACTGGGTTGAAGAAGTGCATACCACAGAAGTTTTCTGGGCGTTTCAGTGACTTCGCCAGTTGGTTGATTGGAATCGTAGAGGTGTTTGATGTGATGACCGTATTTTGGCCGACCTGCTGTTCTACTTCACTTAACACAGCGGCTTTTACTTTTGGATTTTCGACTACTGCTTCAACAATAACGTCAGAGTTTTCGATGCCAGCGTAATGCAAACTCGGTGTGATAGAAGCAAGAATACCTGCCATTTTGAAGCCGTCGATGCGACCACGCTCTAACTGCTTATTGAGCAGTTTCGACGCTTCGGTCATCCCCAAATCTAGGGATGCTTGAGCAATGTCTTTCATTAAGACAGGCACACCTTTGAGTGCTGACTGGTATGCAATGCCGCCACCCATAATGCCAGCACCTAGTACTGCTGCGCGCTCAGTGCCTTTATTGGCTGACTTTGCTGCTTTTTTCGCAATGCCTTTGATGTATTGATCATTTAGGAATAAGCTGACTAATGCTTTGGCTTCCTCAGACTTAGCCAGCTTGATGAAATACTTGCGTTCAATGTCTAGCGCTTCGTTACGGGCAAAGCGAGCCCCTTCTTCGATGGTGTTCACTGCCGTCATTGGCGCAGGGTAGTGTGGGCCAGCTTTTTGTGCCACTAAGCCTTTCGCCATAGTGAAACTCATCATCGACTCAAGCTTACTCAAGGTCAATGGTGATGTCTTTTGCTTACGACGTTCTTGCCAGTCTAGCTTTTCATTGATTGCCTGGGTAAGTGTTGTTAGCGCTGATTCATATAGAGAGTCAGACTCAACAACAGCATCCAGTAGGCCAAGCTTTAAAGCTTCATCTGCACGGCAAGCTTTACCTTGGGTGATGATTTCCATTGCGTTATCTGCACCAACCACGCGTGGTAAACGCACACAACCGCCAAACCCAGGCATGATGCCCAACTTAGTTTCTGGAAGACCGATGCTGGTGGTTTTATCACCGATGCGCATATCGGTAGCGAGAACACACTCGCAGCCTCCGCCAAGAGTGTGGCCTTTGAGAACAGAAACGGTTGGTACAGGTAGGTCCTCAAGTTTATTGAAGATGCTATTGGCAAATTTAAGCCAAGTATCCAGTTCCGCTTCTGTCTTAGCAAATAATCCTAAGAACTCGGTAATATCGGCACCTACGATAAACGAATCTTTATCAGAGGTTAGCAATAGCCCTTTCAAACCTTTGTGGTTGTGAAGGGCATCTAGTGCTTTATCTAGAGACTCTAGCGTGGCTAGGTCCAGTTTATTGACGGAGTTAGGGGAGCAAAAGCTGAGCTCTGCAATTCCGTCTTGTAGTTCCCTTACCGTAAGGTTGTTAGCTTGGTAAATCATTGTCTATCTCCATGACATACAATCGTGGGTTGTGCGTTTGTCTATCTATCCTGAGAGTGTTCACGTATTTAGATGGACGACCAGAAATTCTGTTGTTTTCTCGTTCCTGGTTTGACCAGTCTCTAAGAGTGTGGACCGCCTAAAAGTTAAATTCAATACATTTTTCAAACAAGTGTTTAACATTGTGCGCTATGGCAGATCTTCCGCGATCTGAAAAATCTACCGTGTTAAACTCTCTGCATCACTTAACAGCGCCCAATGCCATGAATGACCAGCCCTATCTAATTCCTGCACACCCCATTCAATTTGAGGAAGAAATCAAAAAAAGTGTCTTTATTACTCACTTAGCACATACGCCATCCATTGAGAGTGCGAAAGCGTTTGTCGAGCAGATAAAAATGAAGCACTCAGATGCAAGGCACAACTGCTGGGCTTTTGTCGCGGGGCGCGCGGAAGACTCGATGAAATGGGGATTTAGTGATGATGGTGAACCTTCAGGCACGGCAGGAAAGCCGATGCTGGCACAGCTGTCTGGTTCAGGTGTAGGAGAGGTTACTGCGGTGGTAACACGTTATTCGGGAGGAATAAAGCTCGGCACTGGTGGGTTAGTGAAAGCTTATGGCGGCGGGGTTCAGCAAGCTCTCAAGCTGCTTCAAACAATTGAGAAAAAAATAACCACTCACTTGCAAGTGGAGTTAGACTATGCGTTTATGCCTATAGTCCAGTCGTTGATCAGTCAATTTGAGGCACAAGAAGTGTCAGCAGACTATAGTGAACAAGTTAAATTGGTCGTGGATATTGAGCTTCGCAAGGCCAACGATTTTACTCAGGCGATAATTAATAAAAGCGGTGCCAAAGCTTTAGTTACGCCTCTTAATAGCAACTAAAACCCAGGAAGCCAGAAGTTTAACTTCTATCTATAGTCAATCTATCAATGCAATTTCGTTCTATTATTCGCATCGTCGGGCTTTTGCTCGCACTGTTTAGTGTCTCTATGTTAGCGCCAGCTCTAGTTGCGTTAATCTATCGCGATGGTGCCGGTGTAGCATTCGTTACCACCTTTTTCGTCTTGCTCTTTTGCGGGACTCTATGCTGGTTTCCAAACCGACACTTTAAGCATGAGCTTAAGGCTCGGGATGGTTTCTTAATTGTTGTTTTGTTTTGGACGGTATTGGGTAGTGCGGGTTCAATTCCATTCTTATTGTCTGATAACCCAAATGTTTCTGTTACCGATGCGTTTTTTGAATCCTTTTCCGCGTTAACGACAACCGGAGCAACGGTGATTGTAGGTTTAGACGAGCTTCCTAAGGCAATCTTGTTTTATCGCCAGTTTTTGCAATGGTTTGGCGGCATGGGAATCATTGTTTTAGCCGTTGCTATCCTTCCCGTGCTGGGGATTGGGGGGATGCAGTTGTATCGAGCAGAAATTCCTGGTCCAGTAAAAGACAGTAAAATGACGCCTCGAATAGCAGAAACCGCTAAAGTACTTTGGTACATCTACCTTAGCCTAACTATTGCGTGTGCTGTCGCTTTTTGGTTTGCAGGAATGACGCCGTTTGATGCGATTGGGCACAGCTTTTCGACCATCGCTATCGGAGGTTTCTCCACTCACGATGCCAGTATTGGTTATTTTGATAGTTACACGATTAACCTTATTACCGTGGTATTTTTGTTAATATCCGCGTGTAACTTTTCACTTCATTTTGCCGCTTTTGCATCAGGTGGTGTCCATCCTAAGTATTACTGGAAAGACCCAGAATTCAGAGCGTTTCTATTTATACAGTTTCTGTTATTTATTGTGTGTTTCGCGATGCTACTAAGCCATCACTCCTACGACACATATTATGACGCATTTGACCAAGCTCTATTCCAAACGGTATCAATATCGACTACGGCAGGATTTACCACTACGGGCTTTTCTGACTGGCCTCTCTTTCTGCCCGTTTTACTTTTGTTTTCTTCTTTTATAGGTGGTTGCGCTGGATCGACTGGTGGCGGCATGAAAGTCATTCGTGTATTGCTACTTACTCTACAAGGTGTTCGTGAACTAAAGCGTCTTGTGCACCCGAGAGCGGTGTATACCATCAAAGTGGGGGGCTCTGCGCTTCCTCAACGTATCGTTGATGCAGTGTGGGGTTTCTTCTCTGCCTATGCGTTAGTGTTTGTGGTTTGTATGTTGGGATTGATTGCGACCGGAATTGACGAACTGAGTGCATTTTCTGCTGTAGCAGCCACGCTTAATAACCTTGGTCCTGGCTTAGGCGAAGTTGCGTTGCATTTTGGTGATATAAATGACAAAGCAAAGTGGGTATTGATTGTCTCTATGCTATTTGGTCGACTAGAAGTATTTACCTTATTAATCTTACTAACACCAACATTTTGGCGCAGTTAAGGAGTAAATGTGAAAAGAGCTCTATTTCTCTATTCTTCACGAGAAGGTCAAACGAAGAAGATTCTTAACTATATAAAAGAGGGACTTTGCGACTTTGATTGTGAACTCGTTGATTTGCACTCAATAGACTCAATTGATATGGACCAGTACGACAGAGTCCTTATCGGAGCATCGATTCGTTACGGGCATCTAAACAAAAAGCTCTATCAGTTTATTCAAAATAATATTGAACAACTTAGTGATAACCCAAAAGTCGCGTTTTTCTGTGTAAACCTAACGGCTCGTAAAGAAGACCAAGGTAAAGATACGCCAGAGGGTAGTGCTTATATCCAGAAGTTCTTACAGAAATCTCCTTGGAAACCTGAACTTATCGGCGTTTTCGCTGGTGCGCTCTATTATCCGCGATACGGCTTCTTCGATAAGATGATGATCAAACTCATAATGACGCTTACTGGTGGAGAAACGGACACAAGTAAAGAAGTTGAGTACACAAACTGGAAAAAGGTCTCTGTATTTGCTCAAAAGTTTAAAGAATTGTAGCTTAAATGTACTATTTTACGGTGTTTGGCTCAATTAATGACCGAACAATAAAAAAAACAAAAAAAATGAGAAAAAGTGGTTGCCAAGAAAGTTTCGATCTCTATAATGCCCCCTCGCTGACACGGGAAAGCTTCGAAAGAAACAACAACGAGTTAGCAGGTCACTTAGCCAAGTCGAAAGACTTGAAAGAAGTTTGAAAAAAGTGGTTGACACTAAACTTTAACTCGCTAAAATGACCGTCCGTTTTGAGAAAGCCTCAAAACAAGCTCTTTAACAATATAAACCTATCAATCTGTGTGGGCACTCGTTGATGATAATCCAATTAGATACCTCGGTATCAAATTAGGTTTCAATGATACGAAGTGACCATTGAATCTTCGGATTCAGCACAGTCAATTCAAACATTACTTTATGTAATGTTCAGTATTCATTGAGCCGACAAAATCTTAAATTGAAGAGTTTGATCATGGCTCAGATTGAACGCTGGCGGCAGGCCTAACACATGCAAGTCGAGCGGAAACGAGATGTCTGAACCTTCGGGGAACGATATCGGCGTCGAGCGGCGGACGGGTGAGTAATGCCTGGGAAATTGCCCTGATGTGGGGGATAACCATTGGAAACGATGGCTAATACCGCATAATAGCTTCGGCTCAAAGAGGGGGACCTTCGGGCCTCTCGCGTCAGGATATGCCCAGGTGGGATTAGCTAGTTGGTGAGGTAAGGGCTCACCAAGGCGACGATCCCTAGCTGGTCTGAGAGGATGATCAGCCACACTGGAACTGAGACACGGTCCAGACTCCTACGGGAGGCAGCAGTGGGGAATATTGCACAATGGGCGCAAGCCTGATGCAGCCATGCCGCGTGTATGAAGAAGGCCTTCGGGTTGTAAAGTACTTTCAGTCGTGAGGAAGGTAGTGTAGTTAATAGCTGCATTATTTGACGTTAGCGACAGAAGAAGCACCGGCTAACTCCGTGCCAGCAGCCGCGGTAATACGGAGGGTGCGAGCGTTAATCGGAATTACTGGGCGTAAAGCGCATGCAGGTGGTGTGTTAAGTCAGATGTGAAAGCCCGGGGCTCAACCTCGGAATAGCATTTGAAACTGGCAGACTAGAGTACTGTAGAGGGGGGTAGAATTTCAGGTGTAGCGGTGAAATGCGTAGAGATCTGAAGGAATACCGGTGGCGAAGGCGGCCCCCTGGACAGATACTGACACTCAGATGCGAAAGCGTGGGGAGCAAACAGGATTAGATACCCTGGTAGTCCACGCCGTAAACGATGTCTACTTGGAGGTTGTGGCCTTGAGCCGTGGCTTTCGGAGCTAACGCGTTAAGTAGACCGCCTGGGGAGTACGGTCGCAAGATTAAAACTCAAATGAATTGACGGGGGCCCGCACAAGCGGTGGAGCATGTGGTTTAATTCGATGCAACGCGAAGAACCTTACCTACTCTTGACATCCAGAGAACTTTCCAGAGATGGATTGGTGCCTTCGGGAACTCTGAGACAGGTGCTGCATGGCTGTCGTCAGCTCGTGTTGTGAAATGTTGGGTTAAGTCCCGCAACGAGCGCAACCCTTATCCTTGTTTGCCAGCACTTCGGGTGGGAACTCCAGGGAGACTGCCGGTGATAAACCGGAGGAAGGTGGGGACGACGTCAAGTCATCATGGCCCTTACGAGTAGGGCTACACACGTGCTACAATGGCGCATACAGAGGGCGGCCAACTTGCGAGAGTGAGCGAATCCCAAAAAGTGCGTCGTAGTCCGGATCGGAGTCTGCAACTCGACTCCGTGAAGTCGGAATCGCTAGTAATCGTGGATCAGAATGCCACGGTGAATACGTTCCCGGGCCTTGTACACACCGCCCGTCACACCATGGGAGTGGGCTGCAAAAGAAGTAGGTAGTTTAACCTTCGGGAGGACGCTTACCACTTTGTGGTTCATGACTGGGGTGAAGTCGTAACAAGGTAGCGCTAGGGGAACCTGGCGCTGGATCACCTCCTTATACGATGATTATTGCGATGAGTGTTCACACAGATTGATGGTTTATGTAGTTTAAGAGAAAGAACATCCCCCAAGATGTTCAACTTAGTGTCCCGTTCGTCTAGAGGCCTAGGACACCGCCCTTTCACGGCGGTAACAGGGGTTCGACTCCCCTACGGGATACCATTGGGTCGTTAGCTCAGTTGGTAGAGCAGTTGACTTTTAATCAATTGGTCGCAGGTTCGAATCCTGCACGACCCACCATTCTTTCCACGAAGGATGGCTTTTGTTTCACTTTTACCAAAAGTGAAGACAAGAGAAAACTTATGTGGGCGATTAGCTCAGTTGGGAGAGCACCTGCCTTACAAGCAGGGGGTCACTGGTTCGAGCCCGGTATCGCCCACCATTCTCTAAGTATTTTTGGATAGGATTTCCAAACCACTTCAGTAAAGCGTATGTGGTTGGAATTTTTGACGCTGAAAAAGCTTAGAAAATGGTCTTCTTCGGAAGCATCATGCTCTTTAACAATTTGGAAAGCTGACAAAACAATCTTTTAAGATTGTTTGTAAAGTTCTCAATGTTTGTCTTTAAAGACAAACACCAATACAACACATTCAAGTGTTCTTGGCTTTTTGTTTTCACTTTTATAAAAAGTAAAATAAAAAGAAATTGAGTCCGGCAAAATCGAAAGCTATCTCGCTCATTCAAATAATGAGATAGCAACTTTGGTTGTTTAAACAACATCCTCAAGATTCGCTCCGCGAAACTCTTTGGGGTTGTATGGTTAAGTGACTAAGCGTACACGGTGGATGCCTTGGCAGTCAGAGGCGATGAAGGACGTATTAACTTGCGATAAGCCCAGATTAGGCAGTAAAAGCCACTTGAGTCTGGGATTTCCGAATGGGGAAACCCACGTGCATAAGCACGTATCTTGTACTGAATACATAGGTGCAAGAGGCGAACCGGGGGAACTGAAACATCTAAGTACCCCGAGGAAAAGAAATCAACCGAGATTCCGAAAGTAGCGGCGAGCGAAATTGGACTAGCCCTTAAGCTTTATATGCGTTAGACGAACGGTCTGGAAAGTCCGGCGATACAGGGTGATAGCCCCGTAGTTGACAACGCACATTCAGTGAAATCGAGTAGGGCGGGACACGTGATATCCTGTCTGAATATGGGGGGACCATCCTCCAAGGCTAAATACTACTGACTGACCGATAGTGAACCAGTACCGTGAGGGAAAGGCGAAAAGAACCCCTGTGAGGGGAGTGAAATAGAACCTGAAACCGTGTACGTACAAGCAGTAGGAGCAGGCTTTGTCCTGTGACTGCGTACCTTTTGTATAATGGGTCAGCGACTTATATTCAGTGGCAAGGTTAACCATCTAGGGGAGCCGTAGGGAAACCGAGTCTTAACTGGGCGCTCAGTCTCTGGATATAGACCCGAAACCAGGTGATCTAGCCATGGGCAGGTTGAAGGTTGAGTAACATCAACTGGAGGACCGAACCGACTAATGTTGAAAAATTAGCGGATGACTTGTGGCTAGGGGTGAAAGGCCAATCAAACCTGGAGATAGCTGGTTCTCCCCGAAAGCTATTTAGGTAGCGCCTCGGACGAATACTACTGGGGGTAGAGCACTGTTAAGGCTAGGGGGTCATCCCGACTTACCAACCCTTTGCAAACTCCGAATACCAGTAAGTACTATCCGGGAGACACACGGCGGGTGCTAACGTCCGTCGTGGAGAGGGAAACAACCCAGACCGCCAGCTAAGGTCCCAAATTATAGCTAAGTGGGAAACGATGTGGGAAGGCTTAGACAGCTAGGATGTTGGCTTAGAAGCAGCCATCATTTAAAGAAAGCGTAATAGCTCACTAGTCGAGTCGGCCTGCGCGGAAGATGTAACGGGGCTAAGCTATAAACCGAAGCTGCGGCAATGCAGTTTACTGCATTGGGTAGGGGAGCGTTCTGTAAGCCGTTGAAGGTGAGTTGTAAAGCTTGCTGGAGGTATCAGAAGTGCGAATGCTGACATGAGTAACGATAAAGGGGGTGAAAAACCCCCTCGCCGGAAGACCAAGGGTTCCTGTCCAACGTTAATCGGGGCAGGGTAAGTCGACCCCTAAGGCGAGGCTGAAAAGCGTAGTCGATGGGAAACGGGTTAATATTCCCGTACTTCTTACAATTGCGATGGGGGGACGGAGAAGGCTAGGTGGGCCTGGCGACGGTTGTCCAGGTTCAAGTGCGTAGGCTTAAGAGTTAGGTAAATCCGGCTCTTTCTAAGGCTGAGACACGACGTCGAGCACCTACGGGTGTGAAGTCATTGATGCCATGCTTCCAGGAAAAGCCTCTAAGCTTCAGATTGTAAGGAATCGTACCCCAAACCGACACAGGTGGTCGGGTAGAGAATACCAAGGCGCTTGAGAGAACTCGGGTGAAGGAACTAGGCAAAATGGTACCGTAACTTCGGGAGAAGGTACGCTCTTGACGGTGAAGTCCCTTGCGGATGGAGCTATTGAGAGTCGCAGATACCAGGTGGCTGCAACTGTTTATTAAAAACACAGCACTGTGCAAAATCGTAAGATGACGTATACGGTGTGACGCCTGCCCGGTGCCGGAAGGTTAATTGATGGGGTTAGACTTCGGTCGAAGCTCTTGATCGAAGCCCCGGTAAACGGCGGCCGTAACTATAACGGTCCTAAGGTAGCGAAATTCCTTGTCGGGTAAGTTCCGACCTGCACGAATGGCGTAATGATGGCCACGCTGTCTCCACCCGAGACTCAGTGAAATTGAAATCGCTGTGAAGATGCAGTGTACCCGCGGCTAGACGGAAAGACCCCGTGAACCTTTACTACAGCTTGGCACTGAACATTGAGCCTACATGTGTAGGATAGGTGGGAGGCTTTGAAACCGGTACGCCAGTATCGGTGGAGCCGACCTTGAAATACCACCCTTGTATGTTTGATGTTCTAACTTAGCCCCGTCATCCGGGGTGAGGACAGTGCCTGGTGGGTAGTTTGACTGGGGCGGTCTCCTCCCAAAGAGTAACGGAGGAGCACGAAGGTGGGCTAATCACGGTTGGACATCGTGAGGTTAGTGCAATGGCATAAGCCCGCTTGACTGCGAGAATGACAATTCGAGCAGGTGCGAAAGCAGGTCATAGTGATCCGGTGGTTCTGAATGGAAGGGCCATCGCTCAACGGATAAAAGGTACTCCGGGGATAACAGGCTGATACCGCCCAAGAGTTCATATCGACGGCGGTGTTTGGCACCTCGATGTCGGCTCATCACATCCTGGGGCTGAAGTCGGTCCCAAGGGTATGGCTGTTCGCCATTTAAAGTGGTACGCGAGCTGGGTTTAGAACGTCGTGAGACAGTTCGGTCCCTATCTGCCGTGGGCGTTGGAAGATTGAAGGGGGCTGCTCCTAGTACGAGAGGACCGGAGTGGACGAACCTCTGGTGTTCGGGTTGTGTCGCCAGACGCATTGCCCGGTAGCTAAGTTCGGAATCGATAACCGCTGAAAGCATCTAAGCGGGAAGCGAGCCCTGAGATGAGTCTTCCCTGACTCCTTGAGAGTCCTGAAGGGTTGTTCGAGACTAGAACGTTGATAGGCAGGGTGTGTAAGCGTTGTGAGGCGTTGAGCTAACCTGTACTAATTGCCCGTGAGGCTTAACCATACAACACCCAAAGGGTTTTGATGGACTCAAAGTAAGAACATTGAATGTGTAGAGAACACAAAACAGCTTTCCAGATTTTCTCTAGAAATAGAGAGTAAGAATTTGCTTGGCGACCATAGCGATTTGGACCCACCTGATTTCCATGCCGAACTCAGAAGTGAAACGAATTAGCGCCGATGGTAGTGTGGGGTTTCCCCATGTGAGAGTAGGACATCGCCAGGCTTTAATTGCGTACTTGCTTAATCTTTAAGCAAGTCACCATAAAACTTTAAAAAAGCTTAGAGTTTTATGTTGACTTTCAACGCAGACAGCGTATTATACGCGTCCTGCCTAAGTGCTAAGGCACTGAAAGCAAAGCTCTTTAACAATATAAACCTATCAATCTGTGTGGGCACTCGTTGATGATAATCCAAATAGTTTCTTCGGAAACAATTTAGGTTTCAATGATACGAAGTGACCATTGAATCTTCGGATTCAGCACAGTCAATTCATTATCGTTCTGTTGGAACGATAATAGCTTTAAAATTACATTAGTAGTTTTGAAGTCAGTATTCATTGAGCCGACAAAATCTTAAATTGAAGAGTTTGATCATGGCTCAGATTGAACGCTGGCGGCAGGCCTAACACATGCAAGTCGAGCGGAAACGAGTTAACTGAACCCTCGGGGGACGTTAACGGCGTCGAGCGGCGGACGGGTGAGTAATGCCTGGGAAATTGCCCTGATGTGGGGGATAACCATTGGAAACGATGGCTAATACCGCATAATAGCTTCGGCTCAAAGAGGGGGACCTTCGGGCCTCTCGCGTCAGGATATGCCCAGGTGGGATTAGCTAGTTGGTGAGGTAAGGGCTCACCAAGGCGACGATCCCTAGCTGGTCTGAGAGGATGATCAGCCACACTGGAACTGAGACACGGTCCAGACTCCTACGGGAGGCAGCAGTGGGGAATATTGCACAATGGGCGCAAGCCTGATGCAGCCATGCCGCGTGTATGAAGAAGGCCTTCGGGTTGTAAAGTACTTTCAGCAGTGAGGAAGGTGGGTGTGTTAATAGCACATTATTTGACGTTAGCTGCAGAAGAAGCACCGGCTAACTCCGTGCCAGCAGCCGCGGTAATACGGAGGGTGCGAGCGTTAATCGGAATTACTGGGCGTAAAGCGCATGCAGGTGGTGTGTTAAGTCAGATGTGAAAGCCCGGGGCTCAACCTCGGAATAGCATTTGAAACTGGCAGACTAGAGTACTGTAGAGGGGGGTAGAATTTCAGGTGTAGCGGTGAAATGCGTAGAGATCTGAAGGAATACCGGTGGCGAAGGCGGCCCCCTGGACAGATACTGACACTCAGATGCGAAAGCGTGGGGAGCAAACAGGATTAGATACCCTGGTAGTCCACGCCGTAAACGATGTCTACTTGGAGGTTGTGGCCTTGAGCCGTGGCTTTCGGAGCTAACGCGTTAAGTAGACCGCCTGGGGAGTACGGTCGCAAGATTAAAACTCAAATGAATTGACGGGGGCCCGCACAAGCGGTGGAGCATGTGGTTTAATTCGATGCAACGCGAAGAACCTTACCTACTCTTGACATCCAGAGAACTTTCCAGAGATGGATTGGTGCCTTCGGGAACTCTGAGACAGGTGCTGCATGGCTGTCGTCAGCTCGTGTTGTGAAATGTTGGGTTAAGTCCCGCAACGAGCGCAACCCTTATCCTTGTTTGCCAGCACTTCGGGTGGGAACTCCAGGGAGACTGCCGGTGATAAACCGGAGGAAGGTGGGGACGACGTCAAGTCATCATGGCCCTTACGAGTAGGGCTACACACGTGCTACAATGGCGCATACAGAGGGCGGCCAACTTGCGAGAGTGAGCGAATCCCAAAAAGTGCGTCGTAGTCCGGATCGGAGTCTGCAACTCGACTCCGTGAAGTCGGAATCGCTAGTAATCGTGGATCAGAATGCCACGGTGAATACGTTCCCGGGCCTTGTACACACCGCCCGTCACACCATGGGAGTGGGCTGCAAAAGAAGTAGGTAGTTTAACCTTCGGGAGGACGCTTACCACTTTGTGGTTCATGACTGGGGTGAAGTCGTAACAAGGTAGCGCTAGGGGAACCTGGCGCTGGATCACCTCCTTATACGATGATTATTGCGATGAGTGTTCACACAGATTGATATGTTTATAGTTTAAGAGACGATACTGGGTCTGTAGCTCAGGTGGTTAGAGCGTTCGCCTGATAAGCGAGAGGTCGGTGGTTCAAGTCCACTCAGACCCACCAATCTTCCTCCCAGGAGATTGGCATACAGTATCGACACCTTGATGGGGCTATAGCTCAGCTGGGAGAGCGCCTGCCTTGCACGCAGGAGGTCAGCAGTTCGATCCTGCTTAGCTCCACCATCTTTAAGCATTCTTGCGAGTGTGTTTAAAAATGGTTCTTTAATGAATCTAGCTCTTTAACAATTTGGAAAGCTGACAAAACAACAATTTATTGTTGTTTGTAAAGTTCTCAATGTTTGTCTTTATGACAAACACCAATACAACACATTCAAGTGTTCTTGGCTTTTTGTTTTCACTTTTATAAAAAGTAAAATAAAAAGAAATTGAGTCCGGCAAAATCGAAAGCTATCTCGCTCATTCAAATAATGAGATAGCAACTTTGGTTGTTTAAACAACATCCTCAAGATTCGCTCCGCGAAACTCTTTGGGGTTGTATGGTTAAGTGACTAAGCGTACACGGTGGATGCCTTGGCAGTCAGAGGCGATGAAGGACGTATTAACTTGCGATAAGCCCAGATTAGGCAGTAAAAGCCACTTGAGTCTGGGATTTCCGAATGGGGAAACCCACGTGCATAAGCACGTATCTTGTACTGAATACATAGGTGCAAGAGGCGAACCGGGGGAACTGAAACATCTAAGTACCCCGAGGAAAAGAAATCAACCGAGATTCCGAAAGTAGCGGCGAGCGAAATTGGACTAGCCCTTAAGCTTTATATGCGTTAGACGAACGGTCTGGAAAGTCCGGCGATACAGGGTGATAGCCCCGTAGTTGACAACGCACATTCAGTGAAATCGAGTAGGGCGGGACACGTGATATCCTGTCTGAATATGGGGGGACCATCCTCCAAGGCTAAATACTACTGACTGACCGATAGTGAACCAGTACCGTGAGGGAAAGGCGAAAAGAACCCCTGTGAGGGGAGTGAAATAGAACCTGAAACCGTGTACGTACAAGCAGTAGGAGCAGGCTTTGTCCTGTGACTGCGTACCTTTTGTATAATGGGTCAGCGACTTATATTCAGTGGCAAGGTTAACCATCTAGGGGAGCCGTAGGGAAACCGAGTCTTAACTGGGCGCTCAGTCTCTGGATATAGACCCGAAACCAGGTGATCTAGCCATGGGCAGGTTGAAGGTTGAGTAACATCAACTGGAGGACCGAACCGACTAATGTTGAAAAATTAGCGGATGACTTGTGGCTAGGGGTGAAAGGCCAATCAAACCTGGAGATAGCTGGTTCTCCCCGAAAGCTATTTAGGTAGCGCCTCGGACGAATACTACTGGGGGTAGAGCACTGTTAAGGCTAGGGGGTCATCCCGACTTACCAACCCTTTGCAAACTCCGAATACCAGTAAGTACTATCCGGGAGACACACGGCGGGTGCTAACGTCCGTCGTGGAGAGGGAAACAACCCAGACCGCCAGCTAAGGTCCCAAATTATAGCTAAGTGGGAAACGATGTGGGAAGGCTTAGACAGCTAGGATGTTGGCTTAGAAGCAGCCATCATTTAAAGAAAGCGTAATAGCTCACTAGTCGAGTCGGCCTGCGCGGAAGATGTAACGGGGCTAAGCTATAAACCGAAGCTGCGGCAATGCAGTTTACTGCATTGGGTAGGGGAGCGTTCTGTAAGCCGTTGAAGGTGAGTTGTAAAGCTTGCTGGAGGTATCAGAAGTGCGAATGCTGACATGAGTAACGATAAAGGGGGTGAAAAACCCCCTCGCCGGAAGACCAAGGGTTCCTGTCCAACGTTAATCGGGGCAGGGTAAGTCGACCCCTAAGGCGAGGCTGAAAAGCGTAGTCGATGGGAAACGGGTTAATATTCCCGTACTTCTTACAATTGCGATGGGGGGACGGAGAAGGCTAGGTGGGCCTGGCGACGGTTGTCCAGGTTCAAGTGCGTAGGCTTAAGAGTTAGGTAAATCCGGCTCTTTCTAAGGCTGAGACACGACGTCGAGCACCTACGGGTGTGAAGTCATTGATGCCATGCTTCCAGGAAAAGCCTCTAAGCTTCAGATTGTAAGGAATCGTACCCCAAACCGACACAGGTGGTCGGGTAGAGAATACCAAGGCGCTTGAGAGAACTCGGGTGAAGGAACTAGGCAAAATGGTACCGTAACTTCGGGAGAAGGTACGCTCTTGACGGTGAAGTCCCTTGCGGATGGAGCTATTGAGAGTCGCAGATACCAGGTGGCTGCAACTGTTTATTAAAAACACAGCACTGTGCAAAATCGTAAGATGACGTATACGGTGTGACGCCTGCCCGGTGCCGGAAGGTTAATTGATGGGGTTAGACTTCGGTCGAAGCTCTTGATCGAAGCCCCGGTAAACGGCGGCCGTAACTATAACGGTCCTAAGGTAGCGAAATTCCTTGTCGGGTAAGTTCCGACCTGCACGAATGGCGTAATGATGGCCACGCTGTCTCCACCCGAGACTCAGTGAAATTGAAATCGCTGTGAAGATGCAGTGTACCCGCGGCTAGACGGAAAGACCCCGTGAACCTTTACTACAGCTTGGCACTGAACATTGAGCCTACATGTGTAGGATAGGTGGGAGGCTTTGAAACCGGTACGCCAGTATCGGTGGAGCCGACCTTGAAATACCACCCTTGTATGTTTGATGTTCTAACTTAGCCCCGTCATCCGGGGTGAGGACAGTGCCTGGTGGGTAGTTTGACTGGGGCGGTCTCCTCCCAAAGAGTAACGGAGGAGCACGAAGGTGGGCTAATCACGGTTGGACATCGTGAGGTTAGTGCAATGGCATAAGCCCGCTTGACTGCGAGAATGACAATTCGAGCAGGTGCGAAAGCAGGTCATAGTGATCCGGTGGTTCTGAATGGAAGGGCCATCGCTCAACGGATAAAAGGTACTCCGGGGATAACAGGCTGATACCGCCCAAGAGTTCATATCGACGGCGGTGTTTGGCACCTCGATGTCGGCTCATCACATCCTGGGGCTGAAGTCGGTCCCAAGGGTATGGCTGTTCGCCATTTAAAGTGGTACGCGAGCTGGGTTTAGAACGTCGTGAGACAGTTCGGTCCCTATCTGCCGTGGGCGTTGGAAGATTGAAGGGGGCTGCTCCTAGTACGAGAGGACCGGAGTGGACGAACCTCTGGTGTTCGGGTTGTGTCGCCAGACGCATTGCCCGGTAGCTAAGTTCGGAATCGATAACCGCTGAAAGCATCTAAGCGGGAAGCGAGCCCTGAGATGAGTCTTCCCTGACTCCTTGAGAGTCCTGAAGGGTTGTTCGAGACTAGAACGTTGATAGGCAGGGTGTGTAAGCGTTGTGAGGCGTTGAGCTAACCTGTACTAATTGCCCGTGAGGCTTAACCATACAACACCCAAAGGGTTTTGATGGACTCAAAGTAAGAACATTGAATGTGTAGAGAACACAAAACAGCTTTCCAGATTTTCTCTAGAAATAGAGAGTAAGAATTTGCTTGGCGACCATAGCGATTTGGACCCACCTGATTTCCATGCCGAACTCAGAAGTGAAACGAATTAGCGCCGATGGTAGTGTGGGGTTTCCCCATGTGAGAGTAGGACATCGCCAGGCTTTAAATTTAGACTTAGGTCTAACCAGTGCGGAGCGGTAGTTCAGTTGGTTAGAATACCGGCCTGTCACGCCGGGGGTCGCGGGTTCGAGTCCCGTCCGCTCCGCCACTTATTTCGATAGCCTCGCTTTTGCGAGGTTTTTTCGAATCTAAAATTCGAAAGTTCTACAGGGGTGTAGCTCCAATTGGCAGAGCAGCGGATTCCAAATCCGCGTGTTGGGAGTTCGAATCTCTCCACCCCTGCCATATTAAGGCCTCAGTCGAAAGACTGAGGCCTTTTTATATTTATCCGTTCTAAAAATGTGTTCATTTTGAGTACAGGACGCTATTGCTAAAACCATTTCTTAATGTTTGTCCCTTCTAGGATAATACCAATCTGGAAAATTAACTGGTCAGGTCTGCCCATTCTCTCGAACACATCTTGGTGACTCTGTTGGAGCATGCCAAAAAACGATTCCAAGCCCTACACACTTTGGAGACAATGTCTTCGTAATCCGCAAAAGACTGATTGGCGAGATAGTGTTGTCTCATCCAGCTCCATACTTGTTCTATAGGGTTTAGCTCTGGAGAATAGGGGGGAAGTTTGATGACACTGATGTTCTGAAAGCCATTAGCGATATCTTCTGTATGCCATCCTGCGCCATCCATAATGATGACGGCATGACGTCCTTTTTCAGTGACCGCCGATATTTGCTTTAAATGCTCAATCATGAGGTCTTTATTGACCCATGGGACAACGATAGCCTCACCAATACCTTTTTGAGGACAGACAGAACCAAATAGATACGCATATTCGAACTGTTGTTGCTTCACTGCTCTGGGACGTGTGCCTCTTTCAGCCCATAACCGTGTTGTTGTATTTTGTTGCCCAAATCGAGCTTCATCCTGAAACCAGATATCGACATGCTTTAAAGCGACATGACCTGGGATCTTAAGGATCGTTTCGTCTTGGAGTTTTTTTAAAATCTTCCTGTATCGCTTGGGATTGTTGTGGGTGTTTTGAACGGGAAGTGACCCATGAGAAACCCATATGCTCGAGTAGGTAATAGATAGAATCAGGATGATAATGCTGGCCAAATTCTTTCACAATATAGGCATGGATATCGGCGCCGGTCAGTCGCCCACCTTGAGTATCATGAGCTTTATCTTTGATGTATTGGCTCAATTGCTCCCTTTGTTCAGAAGTTAATAATGGTGGTCTTCCCGTTCTTGGCTTTTCCTTCAGCCCTTCTAATCCTTCTTCAAGAAAGATTTGAACCCATCGATTAACACTGGTTCGGCTCACCTTAAGAAACTTGGCGATTTGGGTACGAGAGTGTCCATCTTTGAAATGAGCAAGTGCGAGCAATCTCATTTTCATCTGGATGGATTTCTGCTGGCTTGCGAGCTTTTTAAAATCAATATTCTTGAGGCTATCCATAGCGAATACATTCTATTGTTGAATGGCCTTAAATTAGATCATATTTTTTCTTAGATTGGTATTATCTATTTCATATAAAGATGTTACTCCGGTAACGTTTTAAATCTCAAACTTTGTTTGAACCGTATATGACTGATTTTATTGTTCGAAAAACTCTCTCTGATAGCTACAATACTAAGTTATTGATTAGGGGGAGTTATGGGGCATTTTTATATTCTTGGTTTTATTGCAGTTGGTGGTGCATTTGGTGCCTGCTCTCGTTATTTGATTTCTGAGCTGTGTGTAACGTTATTCGGTCGCGGTTTTCCGTATGGGACGCTTTTAGTGAATGTCATTGGTTCATTCATAATGGGGCTACTTATCGCAGCTTTTGAAAATGGCACTCTAGCGAATGAACCTTGGCGTCAAATTATTGGTCTAGGTTTTTTGGGGGCACTCACCACATTTTCTACTTTTTCTATGGATAACGTCCTGCTTATGCAGCAAGGAGCGTTTATAAAGATGGGACTAAACGTTCTACTTAACGTCGCATTGAGTATTTCCGCTGCTTGGGTCGGCTTTCAGCTTTTAATAAAAAACTAAATCGGATATCACATTTTATTTGTAGAGGTCAGCTTGGTTTATCCAAGTTGATTTTATATACTCGTAAGACTTGTCGGAGTGCCATAAGGCTGAGACCGTTAATTCGGGATCCGTTGAACCTGATCAGGTTAACACCTGCGAAGGGAACAGGAGTAGATATCTACACTAGAATTCTACCTAGTGATCTATCAAATGCTCGAACGTAGTGAATAAGTTGATTATTAAAACACCACTATTTCGACGCCTCTTGTCGCATCTTTCCGCCAAGCATTTTTATCCAAATTCTTTTTATCTAGTATAACAAAGCAAGGAAGAATGCTATGTCGAGTCGCAAACTAGCAAGACTGGAAGCAAAACAGTTTATTGATACCTTATCAGTACAACCATATCCAAATTCGAAGAAAGTCTATGTTGAGGGTTCTCGCCCTGATATTCGTGTGCCGATGCGTGAAATTACTCTCGCAGACAGCTTAGTCGGTGGTACAAAAGAAAGTCCAATATTTGAGCCAAATGAGCCCGTACGTGTATACGATACGTCCGGTGTTTACACCGATCCAGATTACTCTATCGACCTCTACAGCGGTTTACCGAAGTTAAGAGAGGGTTGGATAGAAGAGCGCGCGGATACTGAGGTTCTTGATGATGTTAGCTCTGTCTACACCAAAGAAAGACTAGAAGACGAGACGTTGGATGAGCTGCGCTATGGAAATCTACCTCGCATACGACGTGCTCAAGAAGGGCAATGTGTTACTCAGCTTCACTACGCGCGCAAAGGTATTATCACACCTGAGATGGAATATATTGCGCTGCGTGAGAACATGGGTAGAGCCAAGTACCGCGATGAGGTATTAAACCAACAGCATCCTGGCCAAAGCTTTGGAGCTAATCTGCCTAAAGACATTACTGCCGAATTCGTCCGTAAAGAAGTTGCGGAAGGTCGAGCTATCATTCCTTCCAACATCAACCACCCAGAATCTGAGCCAATGATCATTGGCCGAAACTTTCTCGTTAAAGTGAATGCGAATATCGGTAACTCCTCGGTGACCTCTTCTATTGAAGAAGAAGTAGAGAAGCTGGTTTGGTCTACTCGTTGGGGTGGCGATACTGTAATGGACTTGTCGACAGGACGTAATATTCACGAAACACGCGAATGGATTTTGCGTAATAGTCCAGTACCGATTGGTACCGTACCTATGTATCAGGCGCTAGAAAAAGTGAATGGTATTGCTGAGAACCTAAACTGGGAAGTCATGCGAGACACGCTTATTGAGCAGGCAGAGCAGGGGGTTGACTACTTTACTATTCACGCTGGTCTATTACTGCGTTATGTCCCAATGACAGCTAAGCGTGTAACAGGTATCGTTTCTCGTGGTGGCTCAATCATCGCCAAATGGTGTCTTGCTCATCACCAGGAGAGCTTCCTGTACACCAACTTCCGTGAAATCTGTGAAATCTGTGCTAAGTACGACGTTGCTCTTTCATTGGGTGATGGTCTGCGTCCAGGTTCAGTTGCGGATGCCAACGATGAAGCGCAGTTTGCTGAGTTACGTACCTTGGGTGAGCTGACTAAGATCGCTTGGGAATACGATGTACAGGTTATTATTGAAGGTCCTGGACACGTGCCAATGCACATGATCAAAGAGAATATGGAACAGCAGCTTGAGCATTGCCATGAAGCACCTTTCTATACACTTGGTCCTTTGACTACCGATATCGCACCTGGTTATGACCACATTACTTCCGGGATCGGTGCTGCCATGATCGGTTGGTATGGTTGTGCGATGCTTTGTTACGTGACACCTAAAGAGCATCTAGGTCTGCCAAACAAGGAAGATGTAAAGACCGGTCTGATCACCTACAAACTTGCTGCCCATGCTGCCGATCTTGCAAAGGGTCACCCTGGCGCACAGGTACGTGATAACGCCTTGTCTAAGGCTCGCTTTGAGTTTAGATGGGAAGATCAATTTAACCTATCTCTAGACCCAGATACCGCACGTTCTTTCCACGACGAAACGCTTCCGCAAGAGTCGGGTAAAGTCGCGCACTTCTGCTCTATGTGTGGCCCTAAATTCTGTTCGATGAAGATCTCGCAAGAGGTTCGAGAGTACGCTAAAGACACCAAACAAGTCGCGGCCGACCAAGCCATTTCGGTGAAACTATTGGATGATCCATTAGAAGGCATGCGTCAGAAATCGGAAGAATTTAGAGCAACCGGCTCTGAGTTATACCATCCTGCTGTTGCTGCTCAAGCGGAGGAATGATGACTAAAATCCTTATTCCTGCTGATTACATTGAGCTTACGGGCGTTATCCAGCAGTGCTTATTAGTAGCAGATGAACAAGGATTTACAGTCTCAGGTATAGAGTTGGGTGTCAGCCCAACTCATACCATCTTGGTATCTAACTCAAATGATACCATTGGCTTGGTGGCCGATCTTTACACTGATTTGGCCCCGCGTGTAAGCCAAGACTATTCATCCTCTTACGTCTTTAGCTATCACAGTACACTGGCGCTGTCGGACTTCACTCAACAAGCTCAAAATGTCATTTTTTTAGCGCTTGATGACGGAGAACGTTGTCTGGATGTTTGGCACCATCCGCTGAACGGTGAGGTTCGCGCGTTGTCTTTTTCTTCGAACAACGTTCGACACGCTGATAACCCAAGTCACCTATCTTGGATTGTTACGTTACTTGCCCTCGATTTTCCGCTCGAAGATTGCTTAACGTTGGCACGTGCCATGGTGAATGTTTCACGTGAAACATGGACAAACAACTATGCGCAATTCCCAACACCAGTGATCGAAGATTCGCGTTTAGGTATCAAAGTGGGTTGGGGAGTGAATCAACACCAAATTCAATTCCCAACTTTGGCTCATGCGAGCTTAGGGCTTTATCCCGTCGTGGATAGTGTTGAGTGGATCGAACGCTTACTCAATCTGGGCATTAAGACTCTACAACTGCGGATTAAGAACCCAGACCAAAGTGACTTAGAGCAGCAGATAAAGCGCGCTATTTTACTTGGCAAGCAGTTCGATGCGCAGGTGTTCATCAACGACTACTGGCAACTTGCGATTGAGCATGGTGCGTACGGTGTTCACTTAGGGCAGGAAGATTTGGAGGAGTCCAATCTGAAACAACTGAGTGATGCTGGTATCCGTCTCGGGCTCTCCACACATGGCTATTATGAGCTTTTGCGAATTGTACAAATTGCCCCAAGTTACATTGCACTTGGTCATATCTTCCCAACCACCACTAAGCAGATGCCGTCGAAACCGCAAGGATTAATACGTCTTGCGTTGTATCAAAAACTGATTGATACCATCCCTTATGGTTCCGATGTGGGGGTTCCTACTGTTGCAATAGGTGGTATTGACCTCGCCAATGCGCGTGCTGTTTGGCAATGTGGCGTATCGAGTTTGGCCGTTGTCAGGGCGATCACCTTGTCCTCCGAACCACAGCAAGTGATACAAGCTTTTGCTGACGTTATGGCTTCGAGGGAGATGATAGAGGAGCCGAGCCATGTTGAGTGACAGTGATTTCTTACGGTATCAGCGACAAATCTCATTACCAGAAATCGGTGAAAAAGGGCAAGAGCGCCTTGGTCAATCATCGGTACTGATCATCGGTTGTGGCGGATTGGGTAGTGCGGCTGGGATGTATTTAGCTGCCGCTGGTATTGGCCAGATGGTGATTAGCGATGACGACATTGTTGAAGCGAGTAACCTGCAACGACAAGTGATCTATCGAACCAGCGATATCGACGTGCCAAAAGTGGAGGCGATGGCGGCTCAAATACAGGCGATCAATCCTCAGCTTAAGGTGCGTAAGCTCAATAAGCGGCTTGATGAAGAGCAACTTCAGCTCGAAGTGATGATGGCAGACGTGGTACTTGATTGCAGCGACAACTTAACAACGCGTCATTTGGTCAATCGAGCCTGTCATCGTCAAGCAACACCGCTTATCTCCGGTTCGGCGATTGGTTGGCAAGGGCAGTTTGTTGTGTTTGATTTTGCGCATTCCAAAGAGGGTTGCTACAAATGTCTGGTTCCCGATGAAGTGCTGGCAAGCCCGAGCAAATGCAGTGACAGCGGCATTGTTGGGCCAGTTGTCGGTACGATAGGTAACTATCAGGCACTAGCGGCTTTGCAACTATTGGCACTCGATAAACAGGGCTTGCAACCTAACGAGTTGCACCTGTTTAACGGAATGAACCTCGCTTGGCAGACATTAACCGTTCGGCCAGATAGCGAATGCAGCGTATGTGCTCAGCGAGAACAAGTGAGTCTATGACATGGAAACAATTCAAATCATCATCAATGGTCAAAACCACAACGTGCGATCAAGAAGCTCTTTAGCTGAGATTATTGAGCAGCTGTTGTTACCAGCGTTAGGGTGTGTCTTTGCAATCAACAATTGCGTCATACCGCGCAGCGAGTGGTCGAGTACTCACCTAAATGACGGTGATGCCATCTCGCTCTTTCAAGCCATAGCAGGAGGGTGATCGTATGTTGACGATTGCTGATAAAACATTTCAATCACGTTTGTTTACGGGTACGGGAAAATTCGCCAATAGCGAGATAATGGCTGAGTCGATCAGAGCATCAGGCTCGCAGTTATCGACGATGGCACTAAAGCGTGTGGACGTGGACAATCAACAAGATGACATTCTTAAACCGATTATCGATATGGGCGTTAACTTACTGCCTAACACGTCCGGTGCAAAGAATGCCAAAGATGCCATCTTTGCGGCGCATTTAGCTCGTGAGGCGCTCGGAACCCATTGGCTAAAATTGGAAATTCATCCAGACCCAAAATACTTAATGCCTGATCCAATTGAGACTTTAGCAGCAGCTGAACAATTGGTGAAAGATGGCTTTGTTGTTTTGCCTTATTGCCACGCCGATCCGGTTTTATGTAAGCGATTGGAAGAGGTAGGCTGTGCTGCGGTGATGCCATTAGGCGCACCGATTGGTTCCAACAAAGGTATCGTTTCCCACGATTTTATCGAGATCATCATTGACCAAGCCAACGTGCCAGTCATTGTCGATGCCGGTATTGGGGCGCCTTCGCATGCGGCACGTGCCATGGAAATGGGAGCGGATGCGGTGCTGGTGAATACGGCGATTGCCGCTGCGGCAGATCCTGTATCAATGGCGACGGCATTTAAGCTCGCGGTAGAAGCGGGGAGAATGGCGTACGAAGCGGGCTTAGCGGGCAAGGTATCGCATGCTGTTGCATCCAGTCCGTTGACTTCGTTTCTTGATAACTAAGGTGAGAGGTGGACATGAGTTTCGTCGAACACTTTAAACAGTTGAATTGGGATGACGTGTCTATCTCAATCAACAGTAAAACGGCTGCGGATGTCGAGCGTGCGTTGAGTAAACCTAAACGTGATTTGGAAGACTTCAAAGCGCTGATCTCTCCAGCGGCTGAAGGCTATCTTGAGCAAATGGCGCAACAGTCATTTGCCCTCACACGTAAGCGATTTGGCAATACCATGTCGCTTTATATTCCTTTGTACTTATCTAACTTATGTGCCAATGCGTGTACGTACTGTGGCTTTTCGATGGAAAACCGCATTAAGCGCAGAACGCTCAATCAACAAGAGATTGAAGCCGAGATTGATGCTATCAAACAAATGAAGTTTGATAGCGTGCTATTGGTTACTGGCGAACACGAAACCAAAGTAGGGATGAACTACTTTCGTGAGGTGTTACCGCAGATCAAACAGCGCTTCAATTATCTTGCGATGGAGGTTCAGCCGCTTAAACAAGAAGAGTATGCGGAGCTGAAAAGCTTAGGTTTGGATGCGGTGATGGTTTATCAAGAAACGTATCATCCGTCGACGTACGCGCAACATCATTTACGCGGCAATAAGATGGATTTTGAGTTTCGCCTTGAAACCCCCGACCGGTTAGCAAAAGCTGGGATAGACAAGATTGGTATCGGTGCGTTAATTGGGTTAGAGGACTGGCGTACTGACTGCTTCTTTACTGCTGCGCATCTAGATTACTTAGAGCGCACCTACTGGCAAACCCGCTACTCGATATCGTTTCCTCGCTTACGTCCGTGTGCGGGAGCATTGCAACCAAAGTCAGTCATGACGGATAAGCAATTGGTACAGCTGATTTGCGCGTATCGCTTATTTAATCCGGAAGTGGAGTTGTCACTCTCTACCCGAGAGTCACCTGAGTTTCGCGATAATGTGTTACCGCTTGGGATCACTTCCATGTCGGCAGCCTCCAAAACGCAACCGGGTGGCTATGCAAGTGATGATGTGGAACTCGAACAGTTCGAGATAAGCGATGAACGCAGCGCAGCATCGGTAGAGTCAATGATTCGAGCTAAGGGCTTTGACCCAGTATGGCGTGATTGGCACTCCGCTTATTCTGGGTAACCAGTGTTTCACGTGAAACATAAAAAAGGGATTGATGACATCATCAATCCCTTTTTATTTATCGTTCTAGATCATCGCTTATGCATGCACTATTGGCTGAGTCGCGGCACGCAGCCATTCTCTAACGTCACCTTCAACTAATGGGTTGATTTCATCCCATACCTTTTGGTGGTATTCGTTAAGCCATGTTAGTTCAGGGCGAGTTAACATATTAACGTTGATATTGCGTGTATCGATAGGGCAACGCGTCAGTGATTCGAATGCCAGTACCGGGAAGTCACCTTGGGTTGGCTTTTCGACAACCAATTCTAGGTTCTCGATACGGATCCCAAAAGCGTCTGCTCGGTAGTAGCCAGGCTCGTTTGAAAGTACCATGCCTTCAACCAGAGGGACATCGACATGCTTTTTAGAAATGCTTGCCGGGCCTTCATGCACACTTAAAAAGTGGCCGACGCCATGGCCTGTGCCGTGGTCATAGTCATAACCTTCTGCCCACAGATGTTGGCGCGCAAGGGTATCGATTTGGTAGCCGCGAGTTCCTTTCGGGAATCGTGCTCGTGCGACGCCAATGTGACCTTTCAGTGCCAGAGTGAATTGTTTAATCATTTCTTCGCTTGGTTTACCAATTGCAATGGTACGCGTGATATCGGTTGTGCCATCAAGGTATTGGCCACCTGAGTCAACTAAGTAAAGAGTATCCATTTCTAACTGACCAGGCTCTGGTTGGTTTTCATGGTTATAGTGACACATTGCTGCATTGCTACCAGCTGCGGAAATTGTATCGAAGCTCAAATCCATTAGCGTTGGATCTTCTTTACGGAAGCTTTCGAGTTTGTCAGCTAGGGTGGCTTCATCATGTAATTTAGCATTAGCGACTTCGTTGTCTAGCCAGCTGAGGAATTTGCTCATCGCCACACCATCACGGATGTGACAGGCTTTCATCCCGGCAATTTCAACATCGTTCTTCGCCGCTTTTGGCATTAAACACGGGTCAGCGGCACCAATCACAGTTGCGCCTGAATTTTGTAAAATCAGCTTAAACCACGCGTTGCTGATGGCTGGATCTACAAGAACCTTTTTACCCGTTAGTGCTTCAAGTTGCGTTTGAAGTTTCTCTGGATGGTAAACAGAAAGACCAGCACCAACGTGAGCTTCAAAGTCTGCTGGTAGACGCGCAGGGTCTAGGAAGAACTCAACGCTTGCGTCACAGTGTAGGATGGCATGCGAAAGCAGAACCGGTAGGCGAGACACATCCAAACCGCGAATGTTCAGTAGCCAGCACACTGAATCCAGAGCGGTGATGACTGCACTGTCTGCACCTGAATTTTTAATCAGTTCGGCAATTTCAGCACGCTTACTTTCACTTGATTGACCCACAGATTCTGTCGGCATTAAACGTACGTCAGAGACGAACGGTTCAGGACGATCATGCCAGATATCATCAATTGGATTCGATTCAAGAATCTTAAGCTCAATAGAGCCCGCTAGTTTACCTTGCGCACCGTTTAGCCACGCAGCGCTGTGCATTCGTGGGTCTATGGCAACGCTCGCGCCTTTTTCCACATTTTCTTTGATCCAATCTAACGCCGGTTCTTCTATCAAATGGCGATACTCAAAGAACTCTGCAGGTACCTGCTTGGTGACTTGAACTGTGTATCGACCGTCAACAAAGATCGCCGCTTTGTCTTTCGTGATGACAGCCGCACCAGCAGAACCAGTAAAACCGGTTAGCCAATGAAGACGTTCATTGTGTGCCGGAACGTATTCACCTAGGTATTCATCTTCGTGTGGAACAAGTAGAGCATCAATATTATGTTGAGCTAGCCATTCTCTGATGGCTGTTAGACGTTGTTCTGTCGTCGTTAGCATCTGTTAATCCTTCAATATGTGTAGGGCGTCCATTCAGCGATTTGGACGATGGAGATAAGCTACTCCTTTTACCCGTTGGCTGCAAATTATCTCAAAGGGGTGGTTTTATCCGTAATCATTTGGCGTATCCATGAAAGCGCAGGATCATTTTCTCTATCGCGATGCCAGAATAGTGTATAAGCCATCGGCGGAAACTCGATCGGCAGCGGTAAGACAGATAGGCCTAATTGCGCGGAGGCGAGTTCAACAAAATGACTCGGCGCAGTAAAGATGAAATCGGTATACGAGCACAAACTTGCGGCACTGTTAAAATCTGGCACCGTAATCGCGATATCTCGATCATGGCCGATGTCCGCCAAACGGTAATCCAACAGCCAGCGGTCATTGCCATCACAGCGCACTTGAACGTGGCGATATGATAAATAGTTGTCCAAATTCCATGGTTTCGAGAGAGCAGGGTGGTCACGTCTGACCAGGCATTTTTGTTTGTCGCGGTAAATCTCTTGCTCGCAAATATCACTGGGCGGCAACAACGTAAGCTTGGCGTCGTTGATGTCTATGTCTTTGCCAGTAATGCCTAAATCTAGTTCACCGCGCTGCAGCATCTTAAATGTGTTATCAGACCATGAATGGGTACTGATGGTGACGCCCGGCGCTTGTTGAAAAATTGCAGGTAGGAAGTGTGGCAAAATTAACGGGTAAACACTCTCGACCGCTGCGAACTGAAATCGATATGAACTCGTCTCGGGGGAGAAGATCTCTGGTTGAGTAATTTGCTCAAGCTGATTAATTAAAATGTCCAGTTTGGGCTTGAGAAAAAGTGCTTTGGGCGTTGGGTTTAGGCCGTGTGAATGACGCACAAATAATGGGTCATCAAATTGGGTTCGTAACTTGGCTAAGTTCTTACTGATGGCGGATTGACTCAAGCAGAGTCGGTGCGCGGTGCGTGTGACGTTCAGCTCTTCAAGTAGTACTTTTAGACAGACGAGCAAGTTGATGTCGATTCTGACCAGCTTTTCCAAATTCATGTGAGTTTCCTAATTGGAATATCTTTAATGATGAATAATCATTGGTTGGCATATCTAAATTTAACCTACAATGACATCAATTTCATTCCTATTTGCGGAGACACCAGTGCACACCACTCAACCAGCCGTACACAGCAGAACGCAACTTGTTCTACTTACACTTTTAGTTCTGTTTAGTCCGCTAGCGATTGATATCTATCTACCAGCGTTGCCCTTAATTTCGGCTGAGTTTCACGTGGAACATGCATTGGCACAAGACACAATCACATGGTTCTTATTTGCTATGGGCGTTGGACAGCTGTTTGCTGGTCCCTTGGCAGATAAACTAGGACGTCGAACTGTTGCATTGGGAGGCATCACAATCTATGCGATGAGCGCTTTATTGGCGTGGAGTGCTCAGAACATCGAATGGTTGTTGGTATCTCGTTTGCTACAAGGCTTAGGTGCGTGCGCGACATCGGTAGCAGCCTTTGCAACAGTTCGCGATATGTTTGGTCCGCAAAAAAGCGGCAAGATGATCAGTTACTTAAATGGCGCAATCTGCTTTATCCCAGCTTTAGCGCCGATCCTAGGTAGCTGGTTGACGCAGCAATTTGACTGGCGTGCCAACTTTAGCTTCCTCGCCGGCTTTGCCAGCATTTCACTGGTTGCGTTGGTGATCTTCATGAAAGAGACCAACCCAGCACCGAGCACAGAACCAGTCTTTAGACCAAGCCGTTACATGGCCGTGTTAAAGACGCCGTCGTTTGTTTTCCATGCCTCTCTGTGCTTGCTGGCGATGGCTGTAATATTAGCTTATGTTACTTCTGCTCCAGTGGTGCTGATGGAAAACTACGGCTTATCGATGAATGAATTCAGTATGTGGTTTGGGGTGAACGCGATCGTCAATATCATTGCTTGTATGGCGGCTCCGAAACTGATGGATAAGTATGGTACCCATACCACCCTTGTTGTGGGTATTGTGACGTTGGCGCTTGGTGGCTTGTTGATGCTGGCATTGGCACACGAGCAAACTGCACTGGCGTTTATGACGCCGATCTTTTTCTCATCGGTTGGATTTGCACTTATCTTAGGTGGCGCAGCGGGTAAGGCGTTAGCTCCTTTTGGCGATAAAGCGGGGACTGCGGCTGCATTACTTGGGTTATTCCAGATGAGTGGTTCTGGCCTTCTAGTCGGAACTGTGCAGCGTTTCGGTATGGACCCGCAAACCATGATTGCAACTCATATGTTGATCGTCGTTCCTGGGTTATTGATATTAATGAGCAAGAGCGGAAAAAACTGGCACAGCGTAGTCACACAATAGCAAGTTATTTACTTTGAAGAGAATTGAAAACGTTGTATATTTGAGCTTCTTTCCTTAAAAAATTGTGGATCAATATTAAAGATGTCGATGACGACTTATGAGATGGCTCGTGTGCTGGAGCAATTAGAAGAATCTCCAGAAAAGATCATGTTCGGCAAATTGCTTAACGAGCTTGGCAACCAAAGTGGTGAGCGTATTCGCAGTGCAGCGAAACAAGTTCCACTTCATATGTTGCGCGACATTGTTTACCAGTTTCAGCAAGTGATCGAATCTCGCAAAGGTGAACAGGTAGAATTGATGGCAAAATCCATTGCAGAGCAAGGCATCTCAGTGGAAGAGTTGAAAAAGTATCTCGAATCACGTTAATAAAATGGCTCGCTAATGCGAGCCTTTTTATTATGGGTTAACGTTACGGTTGATTGGATTCTGTAGCGAAATCAGCGTTTCGGTTGATTGCACCTCATCAATCGCTTGCAGTTTATCAATCAGTACATGCTGCAGCTCTTCAATAGAACGACACATCAGCTTTACAAAAATATTGTAAGCACCAGTCGTATAATAAGCTTCGACAACTTCTTCTAACGCACTGAGCTTTTCCAGCGCCGAGTGGTAGTCACGTGCTGCATTTAAATTGATACCAATAAAACAGCAAACGTCATAGCCTAGCTTTTTAGTGTCGACGATGACTTCCGTTCCTTGAATAATGTCTGCCGATTTCATTTTCTCTATACGTACATGGATAGTTGCTGGGCTAACATCAAACTGTTTTGCCATCTCAGCGTAGGGAGTTTTTGCATCTTCCATCAGAGTTTTCAAGATTGCGCGATCCAAATCGTCCATTTTTGTATTGTGCGTCTGCATACTCTCTCCAACTTAAAAACGACCATTAACAGTGAACCATTATTCTAGTGTTCTTTTGGGCTCAACTGCTAGCCGTATTTCTAGTCACTGGCCAAAGTAGTTAGTGCGCTTTTACAAAATCCATTACACTTGCGTCTGTTAACCAACACCATTCGGAGCAAACCGTGCAGTTACAACTTATTTGTGAAGACCTTAACCAAAGTGAGCAACTAGAAAACATCGCTCAACGTTGGGGGCTGACTCATTCTGAAGACAGCGAGTTTGCTCTGGTTTTGACCCCACAACGACTAGAACTGCGCAAAACTGACGAGCCAAAATTGGGTGCGATATTTGTCGACTTAATTGGTGGTGCCGTTGGTCATCGCCGTAAATTTGGTGGAGGAAAAGGGCAAGCGATCGCAAAAGCGGCTGGATTAAACAAAGGGGCAACCCCCACGGTACTAGACGGCACTGCTGGCTTGGGCAGAGACGCCTTTGTACTCGCGTCACTGGGATGCAAAGTTCAAATGGTGGAGCGTCACCCTGTGGTAGCCGCATTACTAGATGACGGTTTAGAGCGTGCAAAGCAAGACCAAGAAATTGGTGCTTGGGTTAGCGAGCGTATGTCTCTTATCCATGCATCTAGCCATACTGCACTGAATGACTTGGCACAGGATGAAAGCTTTACTAGACCTGATGTCGTTTATTTGGACCCAATGTACCCACATCCAGAAAACAAGAAAAAATCAGCATTAGTGAAAAAAGAGATGCGCGTTTTTCAATCTTTAGTCGGGGCTGATTTGGATGCAGATAATCTTCTAGAGCCTGCTTTGCAGCTTGCGACGAAAAGAGTGGTGGTGAAAAGGCCAGACTACGCGAACTGGCTAAATGAAGAAAAACCCACGATGGCGATTGAAACGAAAAAGAACCGTTTCGATGTGTACGTAAAAGCATCCATGACTTAACGCACAGAGCACAGTAAAACTTAATTAACTACTTGCTTAATAACTTCAGTGAGAGTATATCTTACTACGAATTATTCGTATTCTTAGCTGGAGTATTACTATGGCGAAACGTCTGTGTAAGATGAGCCGCAAGCAGATCGCAGATAACCTTGGTGAGATTCATCGTTTAGTTGTCGAGCCTAAATTTGTCTGTCGTTCTTGTGCTCGCTCATCCGCTTCAAAGGGGTCCCTATGTAAGCCTGCGGCGATTCCTCCTCAGTACTGCCAGAGTAAGCCTATTGAACAGCAAAGAGCATGTGGTTTATTGGCAGAAGCGATACCAACACCAGCTGAGCCAACTGTTGCAGCGGTAGAAACGAAAAATGCAAACAAAGCGCAAGCGGTTCGTCGGGTTATCGACCGAGTAAAAGAAAAGTCTGCTCGTCCGGTAGTCGAAACGTCGTTGTACGAAGCGAAGAAAGAAACCGTTCAGACGCATGCACCATCTATCGATCTCTCAAATAAAAAGTCGCTGAAGAAAGCGAAAAAGGAGCTGAAAAAGTACTACAAGCAACAGAAAAAACTGCTCAAGTTGGCAAAGAAGCAACACAAGCTATTCAAGCATCAGCGAAAGTTAGAAAACAAGCTCGAGGCTAGAATGGATGTCGCGAGCTTGCTTCCAAGCCCGTTAGAAACGCAAAGTGAATCAAAAGTGCATTGAACCCAATCGAAACATAAAAAAACGCTCTCTGGTCTGAGAGCGTTTTTTGTTTTTAGCTAGTTTTTTGTTTTAGCTAGCTGAGCTGTAACGCTCTTCTACTTTTCTCTTCACCCAGGTTTCATTGACCCAAAGAGAGAACATGATGATGGCACCGCCAATGGCTAAGCGTGGCAGGTCAACATCACGGTTCCAGATAACAATATTGACGATAAGTCCGGCAGGAACCAACGCGTTGTTCATCACTGCTAATGCACCAGCATTGACCATGGTCGCACCTTTGTTCCAAGCGAAGTACCCTAAGCCTGAGGCAATTAATCCTAGGTAGATCAAGATCCCCCATTGAGTGCTGGTGGTTGGTAGCTTTTCTACACTCCCCATCAGTGCGAAAGCAACAAGAGCCACACAAAGAGCACCAAGGTAGAAATAACCAAAAATAGAATGCTGAGGAAGGTCGACAGGCTTCTTCTCCATTAGATATTTGTAACCTACCTGACCGATAGCAAAGCAGACATTTGCACCCTGAACGACCAAGAAGCCCAAAATAAAGTTCTCATTGATCCCTGCAAATTTGATAAAGGCAGCACCGACAACAGCGATGATTGCTGTGACTAAATACCAAGGTGAAAAACGTCCTTTCAGAAAGTCATAGATTAGGGTGACGTAGATAGGAGTAAAAACAGTAAATAGCAGTACTTCCGGTACGGAAAGCAGCAGGAAAGATTGGTAGTAGAAACAGTACATCAGGCCAAGTTGAAATCCACCAATCACCATTAACTTAGCGATCAGAGACTTATCTACGCCTTTGAATTTTAAGAAAGGAATGAATACAACACTGGCTAATGCAACTCGCATCAGCACTGAAAACCAAGAATCAACCTGACCGGCAAGGTAAACGCCAATCAAGCTGAAAGAGAACGCCCACAGGAGCGTAACTGCAGAGAGATAACCCATAACTAATACTCATTATCGATGATTGCTCTGCAGTCTATACGAAATCTGTGTGACTATCAGTCTTTAAGTGGCACGACCAATAGGTCAACCGGAGTGCAGTTAATCAGCTGTCTTGTTGAAGAGAGTAGCTTGCTCCAGAAGTCCTGATGATGTCCACATACAACAAGATCAAAATTGAATTCCTGAATGGTTTCGCACAGCTCATTGCCGAGGTCACCACTACCGACCAAGGTATGCTTGATTGGATAGTTTGCATGGTCCGCAAAGTTTTGCAGCTGCGTCTGAGAAGCTTGAATCGCTTGATGCTGAGTTTCAGCAAGATTGATATCAATTAATCCAGTATAGAGTTCCGCATAGTTTACATCGATATGAACGAATGACACTTCTGCGCCCAGCGGTTTAGCAAGCGCTACCGCCTTATCGATAAGAAGTTTACTGTCTTCTGTAAGATCGACCGCAACCAAAATATGTTGATAACTCATAGTGCTAGCTCCTTTAGATAACTCATTAAAGATTAGCATCAAGGATAAAAAAATTTTGTTGCTATGATCCCAGATCCACATTCAGCCGCCAAAGTGTTATTGTTATAGTCATGATATAGTCAGTTTAAGTTCATAGACTTAGTAGGAGTGGCAAATGCTTGCACAAGCAATGGTTGAACAATTGAATGAGCAAATTAATCTCGAATTTTTCTCATCCAATCTATACTTACAAATGAGTGCTTGGTGTGAAGACAAAGGTTTTGAAGGTGCAGCAGAGTTTTTACGAGTGCATGCCGTAGAAGAAATGGAGCACATGCAACGTCTGTTCACCTATGTGAGTGAGACCGGATCAATGCCAATTTTGGGTGCGATTGAAGCACCAAAACATGAATTTGTAAGTCTTGGCGAAGTATTCCGTGAAACGTACGAGCACGAGCAAATGATTACGGCCAAAATCAATAAGCTTGCTCACCTCGCGTTTACATCTCAAGACTACTCAACTTTCAACTTCTTGCAGTGGTACGTTGCTGAGCAGCACGAGGAAGAGAAGTTATTTAAAGGGATTTTAGATAAGCTAGAACTGGTTGGTGAAGATGGCAAAGCGTTGTTCTTTATCGATAAAGATCTGGCGGCTCTAGCAAAAGAAGGTTCATCTTCTGTAATGGATGCCCCTGCTGAATAACTTTCAGCGAAAGACGAGTTAAGTAAGATCGTCTTTTTCTTCTGGGCATCAAAGCGAAGATGTAGGGAGGAAAAGATGATCAATGCCGATACCATTCTATTTGTGCTAATGCTGGTCACTATCGTCAATATTGCGAGATACCTGACGGCGCTTCGTTCTCTCATTTATATTATGCGGGAAGCCCATCCATTGCTTTACCAACAAGTTGATGGAAATGGCTTTTTTACCACGCATGGCAATGTCACCAAACAGGTTCGACTCTATCATTACTTGAAGAGTAAAGAATACCATCACCATCATGATGAAATTTTTACTGGCAAGTGTGAACGTGTCCGAGAGCTGTTTGTCCTCTCTACGTCTTTACTCGCCGTTACGCTTTTCGCAGCGCTAATTCTCTGATTGGTGAATTGGCAAGCAGCGAGATTACCGATAGAATAGCGGCTTAATTTGCAAAGGATGTGCTATATGCACATCCTTTTTTATTGGTTTTACTTTGAGAAGTTGTCATGACAGAAAAGTTTGACGTTGTCATCATCGGAGCAGGCGCTGCGGGTTTAATGTGCGCGGCAGAAGCCGGTAAGCGAGGCCGTAGAGTCCTAGTTCTGGACCATGCGAAAAAGCCTGGTCGTAAAATTCTAATTTCTGGTGGTGGGCGTTGTAACTTCACAAACAATGACGTGACAGCTAAGAATTACCTTTGTAGCAACCCACATTTCGTAAAATCAGCGCTGGCTCAGTATACCAACTGGGACTTCATTTCGATGATTTACAAACATGGAATTGATTTTGAAGAGCGTGACCACGGCCAGCTGTTCTGCGTTGGTGAGTGTGACTCCAAAGACATCGTAAAAATGTTGATGGCCGAGTGCGATTTACCGACGGTCGAACAGCGTTACAAGCAAGATATCCACCATATTGAGAAAACAGATGCGGGTTTTGTTCTTCATTCGAATACCGATGTGATCGAATGTGAGTCGCTCGTTGTCGCGACGGGTGGTTTATCAATGCCAAAACTCGGTGCGACACCATTTGGTTATAAAATTGCTGAGCAGTTTGGTTTGCCAATATTGCCAACCACTGCAGGCTTAGTGCCGTTTACTTTGCATAAAGAAGACAAAGAAGATTTCGCTGAACTTTCGGGTATCGCGATTCCGGTCGAGATCAAATCAGAAAACAATAAGGTCTTTAAAGAAGCGCTGCTTTTTACCCACCGTGGTTTATCAGGTCCGTCAGTACTGCAAATCTCGTCTTACTGGAAGCCGGGTGAGAAAGTGAATATCAATCTGGTGCCTGAAGTAGACGTTGATGAGTTATTGGCTCGTTCTCTGGAAAAACACCCGAATCAAACACTGAAAAACACACTATCCAAAGTGCTGCCAAAACGTTTGGTTGAAGTGCTGATAGATCGAAAAGTGCTTGAAGACAAACCGCTTAAGCAATTTGGGCCTAAGCAACTTAAAGCGGTGACAGAGGTGCTAGAAAGCTGGCACATCGCACCAAATGGCACAGAAGGTTACCGAACAGCAGAAGTAACATTAGGTGGCGTAGATACAGACCATTTATCTTCAAAAACCATGGAGTGTAAAAACGTCCAAGGGCTCTATTTCATTGGTGAAGTCATGGATGTTACTGGCTGGCTGGGCGGTTACAACTTCCAGTGGTGCTGGAGCTCCGGTTTTGTTGCAGGGCAGAGGGTATAGAACCCGATAGCAGGTTATAAAAAATGCCGGATGAACCGGCATTTTTTTGGCGCTCATTTTGGTAAGCATGAAGAAATATCGCGTTTGTTGCGAGTGTGTTAACTGGCAGTTTGCGAGAGATCTTTTTTGCGAAATTTGATCTGTTGGATCACGAGTCCGCCAATAATTAACACCAGTCCAATCAAAGTCGTCGGATGGATATCTTCACCGATAATGGTAGCCAGTAGCACTAAAGAGATAAATGGCGAAGCGAAGATAAGATTACTAATGCGAGCCGTATTTTGGGTGAGCTTTAATGCCGATAGCCACAGCACGAAGGTCACGCCCATTTCAAATAAACCCACGTAGGTCACTGCAAACCAGCCTTTCGGTGAAATATGGTTCCAAGCCGCGCCCTCATAGAGACTGATCCCAATTGCGAATGGTATTGCAACGAGAAAGCCGAGCAAAACCGCGACAATCGGATCGGCTTTGTTCTTCGCATTGAGAATCCAGTAACCCGCCCAAAGCAGTGTTGAGATCAAAGCTAACCCCACCCCAAGTGGGCTCTCAAAGTTGAGTCCAAGGATGTCACCTTTAGTCGCAATGACGATCACGCCAAAGTAACTTAGAGAACAGGCTACCCAGTCTTGCTTACGGATCTTTTGCCCTAAAAATAGCGCTGCCATCAGGGTTAAGGTGATGGCCCAACTGTAGTTAATGGCTTGAGCTTGTGAAGCGGGCAGTAAATCGTATGCCTTAAACAGAATCATGTAGTAAGCGAGAGGGTTGATCAGACCAAGCAGTAGGTAGTACCAGGGATTGGACAAGAAGGTACTCGGAACTGAAGACAGCTTTCCCCGCACAGCACAAATCACAGTGAGGGTTATCGCAGACACTATGCTTGCGATGGTCAGCATTTGAATAGGGGTAAACTCTGCCAATGTGAGTTTGAAGGCCGTAGCTACGGTAGACCACAAGAGTACGGCCGACAGGCCAAACCCTAACGCGCGACGTTCGTTCATAATGCTCCTTGCATAAACCAGATGGGTGAAATCCCTTACCCGAAAGAAAATGGGACAGAATACGGTGAGCCTAGTCTATCTGTTCGATATCTAGCCGACAAACTGGACATTTATCCAGTGGTAAAATACCATTAAATCAATATCTAGAAAGAGAGTTAAACCTTTATTATGCAATGGATTCTTGAGAATCAGGGCTTGATCGTCAGCGCGTTGAGTGGAGCTGTTTTAAGTGGGTTGGGTGTGGGCTGGTGGATAAAGCAAAAAATGCAGTTTAGTCATCAGCTTATGGAGCAGCAGCTTGTATCAAATCAGCAGCTTGCTAATAACCAAATCAATCAACTGCAAGAAGAACTCAAGCAAGCCCAGCAAGAATTGGATGAACTTGATACCGAGCGTGATAAAGAGGCGTACGAGTCAAAGCAGTTGCACGGTAAAATGATGGCTGTGATGGAAAAACTGCGCTATTTCGAAGCGGTAAAACAAGAACGACAGCAATACGCCGATAATCTGAATCGGGTTCGTGAGCAGAAATCGCAACTAGAAGCACAACTGAGAGAACAAGAAGCGCGACACGAGCAAGAAAATAAAGCCAACAAAGAGAAGCTGGAACTGCTGGAAAAAGCAGAAGAGCGTTTAAAGCAGCAATTTGAGCATTTGGCTAACCAACTATTTGAAACAAAAACCGCCAAAGTTGACCAACAGAACCGCCAAAGTTTAGAAGGGCTGCTTAGTCCACTAAAAGAGCAGTTGGAAGGCTTTAAGAAACAAGTAAACGACAGCTTTACCGTTGAAGCCAAAGAGCGTCATACCTTGGTGCATGAGCTGAAAAATTTGCAGCGGTTGAATGAGCAGATGACGCGAGAAGCAGTAAACCTGACTCAAGCACTAAAGGGAGACAACAAACAGCAGGGTAATTGGGGTGAGGTGGTATTGGCTCGCGTGCTAGCTGAATCCGGTTTGCGAGAAGGTCACGAATACCAAACGCAAGTCAGCTTGCAGAACGAGGCGGGTAAGCGCTACCAGCCCGATGTGATTGTTCACTTACCCCAAGACAAACAAGTGGTTGTCGACTCTAAAGTTGCCTTGGTCGCGTATGAACGTTATTTCAATGCGGAAACTGATACCCACAGGGATAAAGCGTTAAGTGACCACTTACTTTCATTGCGTGCCCACATCAAAGGATTATCACAAAAAGACTACCATCAGCTTAAAGGCATTCAGAGTTTAGACTACGTACTGATGTTCATTCCGGTCGAGCCAGCGTTTCAGGTTGCAATTCAAGCAGACCCGAGCTTGGTGAAGGATGCGATGGAACAGAACATAATTTTGGTTAGCCCAACTACATTGCTGGTGGCACTACGTACCATCGACAATTTGTGGCGCAACGATCGCCAAAACCAAAACGCGCAAGTGATCGCTGATCGCGCAAGTAAACTCTACGATAAGCTGCGTTTGTTTGTGGATGATATGGAGAGTTTGGGAGGCGCGTTAGACCGAGCCAATCAAAGCTATCAAGGTGCGATGAATAAATTGGCGACAGGACGCGGCAATGTGATTCGCCAAGCGGAGAGCTTCAAGCAACTCGGTGTCGAAGTAAAGCGCCCGATTTCAGCTAATCTGACCGATATGGCCAACTATGATGGGCTCACAGAAAACAACACATTGCGTGAAAATGATTCGCTCGCAGAAAGACATCCGGCTGAGGATAAAGTAAACTAATCGCCCGCAGTGCACAGGCCGTATATATTCATTCGCACTGCTTATAGAGGAAACATCATGACGGATACAAGCGTGCAATCGAACACAGCCATAGAATCGAGTGAAACAACGCACTTTGGTTTCACCACCGTAGCAAAAGAACAGAAAGTCGAGAAAGTGGCAGAAGTTTTCCACTCTGTCGCAGCAAAATACGACATCATGAACGATTTGATGTCGGGCGGTATTCATCGTCTATGGAAGCGCTTTACGATCGATTGTAGTGGTGTTCGTCCTGGCCAACGTGTCCTAGACCTTGGTGGCGGCACGGGTGACTTAACCGCTAAATTCTCACGTATTGTCGGTGAGAAAGGCCATGTCATTCTTGCTGACATCAACAACTCAATGCTCAATGTGGGCCGTGATAAGTTGCGTGATAGCGGCATCGTTGGCAACGTGCATTACGTTCAGGCCAACGCTGAAGAACTGCCTTTCCCAGATGACTACTTTGACGCGATTACCATCAGTTTCTGTTTGCGTAACGTAACCGACAAAGACAAAGCACTGCGTTCAATGTTTCGCGTGTTAAAGCCTGGTGGTCGTTTACTAGTACTTGAATTCTCGAAGCCAGTGTTAGAGCCACTATCAAAAATTTATGATGCTTATTCGTTCCACTTGCTACCAAAAATAGGCGAGTTGGTGGCAAATGATGCAGAAAGCTACCGTTACCTAGCGGAATCTATTCGTATGCACCCTGACCAAGAAACACTGAAAGGGATGATGGAAGAAGCGGGTTTCGAGAAAACCAATTACTACAACCTCACTGGCGGTATTGTTGCTCTGCACCGTGGTTACAAGTTCTAAGGTAGAAGCGTTATGCCATTTGACCCTCTTGTAACGGCGGTAGTCGAAACATCTCTGAATACCTTAATCAAAGACGATCCTGAATTGGGTCGTCGTTTAGCTCGTCTTAAAGGGCAGGTGATTCAGGTTCATCTTAAAGAAATCAATAAAACTCTGACGTTTGTATTTAGCCAGCAGATCGATGTATTGGCTAATTACGAAGGTGAGCCAGATTGTTACCTATCGCTAAACCTTGCAGTGTTACCAGAACTGCGTGACCAATCGAACATCACTAAACTGATCAAACAAGACAAGCTGGTGCTGGAGGGTGATATCCAACTGGCACAGAAGTTTTCCCAATTAATGACAGACTGCAAGCCAGATATTGAAGAGTGGTTATCTCGAGTCACTGGCGATGTGGTTGCACACACGGTCATAAAAGGTGCTGAGAACTTTGGTCAGTTTGTTAAGGCTCAGGCGAGTAAGCACCAAAATCATCTTGCTCAAGTCATTACTGAAGAATGGAAAGTCGCACCAGCGCCGCTGGAAGTTGCGCATTTCTGTGATCAGGTTGATGAGCTAAAGAGCCACGCTGCCCGTGTAGAAGCTAAGCTAAATCAGCTTCTGGAGCGCGCATGACCTTCTCTGAGCTAAAACGCCTATACCACATTACCAAGGTTCAGCTTGAGTACGGCCTTGATGAGTTATTGCCAAATCACCAGTTATCTAAAGCCCCTTTACTGGCGCGCAAAGGCCTATTTTGGATTAAGAACAAGCACAGCGATAAAGCGCTAGGGGAACGTTTACGTTTAGCGCTTCAAGAGTTAGGCCCGGTGTGGATTAAATTTGGACAAATGATGTCGACACGACGCGATTTGTTTCCGCCACACATTGCTGATCCATTGGCTTTGTTACAAGACCAAGTCTCTCCCTTTGATGGCCACCTGGCGAAAGAGCAAATCGAGCTGGCGCTCGGTGGACCATTGGAAAACTGGTTCAACGATTTTGATATCAAGCCATTGGCGTCCGCTTCCATTGCCCAAGTGCATACCGCGACGCTCAAATCGACTAACCAAGAAGTAGTATTAAAGGTTATCAGGCCAGATATTCGCCCAGTCATTGATGCAGATCTAAAACTGATGTACCGCATGGCGCGTATAGTCGCCAAAGCGCTTCCTGAAGCACGTCGTTTAAAGCCTGTCGAAGTGGTACGAGAGTACGAGAAAACACTGCTTGATGAGTTGGACTTACGCCGTGAAGCGGCCAATGCTATCCAGCTAAGACGAAACTTCGAAGGTAGCGAAGAACTTTATGTTCCTGAAGTTATTTCTGACTTCAGTAATAAAACTGTCATGGTTTCTGAGCGAATATATGGCATCCAAGTCTCTGATATTGAAGGTTTGCGAGCAAACGGCACCAACATGAAGTTGTTGGCTGAACGTGGCGTGAGTGTGTTCTTTACACAGGTGTTTCGAGATAGCTTTTTCCACGCAGACATGCATCCTGGCAATGTGTTTGTTGAACGTAAGCACCCAGAAAACCCTCAATGGATTGGTTTGGACTGTGGCATTGTTGGCACATTGAATAGCGAAGATAAACGCTACTTAGCGGAAAACTTCCTCGCGTTTTTCAATCGTGACTATCGCCGCGTTGCTGAATTGCATGTCGAATCAGGATGGGTTCCACGTGAAACAAACATCGATGAATTTGAATTTGCGATTCGCATTGTGTGTGAGCCGATCTTTGCTAAGCCGCTGTGTGAAATTTCGTTTGGCCATGTGCTGTTGAACCTGTTTAACACTGCGCGCCGATTCAATATGGAGGTTCAGCCTCAGCTGGTTCTGTTGCAAAAAACGTTACTCTATGTCGAAGGATTGGGTCGTCAGCTCTATCCACAGCTCGACTTGTGGGAAACGGCCAAGCCATTTCTTGAAGAGTGGATGATGAATCAGGTTGGGCCAAAAGCGGTGATCAACGCGGTGAAAGACCGAGCACCATTTTGGGCTGAGAAATTACCTGAGCTACCTGAACTCCTTTATGATAGCTTGCGCCAGGGCAAAATGATGAACCAGCGTATGGATCAACTGTACCAAGGTTATCGAGCGAGCAAGCGTCAGCAGGCGACAGGAAAATTTTTGTTTGGTGTTGGTGCCACATTGGTCGTATGCTCGGCAATATTGGTCAACACAACGTTTGAGCAGCTTTCAATGGCAAGCGCTATTGGTGGTGTCACATTTTGGCTGCTTAGTTGGCGAGCTTATCGTCGATAGACGTTAAACTCTTTGAATAAATTATTTTAATAGAACCCGAGGTAAAAATTATGGGTATTAGCTGGCCGCAACTACTGATTATCGCTGTGATCGTAATTCTGCTCTTTGGTACTAAAAAGCTACGTAACATCGGTGGTGATCTAGGTAGTGCTGTTAAAGGTTTCAAGAAAGCAGTGAGCGAAGACGAGTCTGCTAAGAAAGATGCAGAAGCAAGCAAAGACGCTGACTTTGAACCAAAGAACATCGAGCAGAAGAAGTCAGAAGAGACTTCTGAAACTAAGAAAGACAAAGAGCAGGCATAAGACGTGTTTGATATCGGTTTTTGGGAACTGGTATTAATATCTGTCGTCGGGCTGGTGGTTCTTGGACCTGAGCGCTTGCCTCATGCAATTCGTAGTGTTTCCCGTTTTATCGGTGCTGCGAAAACGATGGCAAGCAGTGTGAAAGACGAACTTTCGCACGAACTGAAGGTGCAGGAGCTGCAAGAAAACTTGCGTAAAGCTGAACAGATGGGCATGGAAGATTTAGATCCCAAGCTTAAAGCTTCAGTTGAAGAGCTGAAAAGAGCAGCGCAAGAGGTTCAGCGTCCGTACGCGAATGAGCAATCCGCAGACAAGAAAGCGGAAAGTACAGAAGCGGATAACAGTCCTGCATCTGACACTCGTGAGCCTTCAGCAGATAAAAAAGCCGAATAGTCTCTCCGGAGGAGCTGCATCTGGGCGGCTCCTTTTTGATCTTATAAATGAGGTTAGCCATGTCTTCGGTTGAGCAGACACAACCTTTGATCAGCCATCTTTTAGAGCTTCGAAACCGTTTATTGCGTGCAATATTGGCAATATTGGTGGTGTTCGTTGGCCTGATCTACTTTTCTAACGAAATTTACGAGTTTATCTCTAAGCCCTTGGTAGACAGACTACCTGAAGGGGCAACGATGATCGCGACCGATGTTGCATCGCCATTTTTTACGCCACTTAAGCTGACTCTCATTGCTTCGGTGTTCGTTGCAGTACCGTTTATCTTGTATCAGGTGTGGGCGTTTGTTGCTCCTGGGCTGTATAAGCACGAGCGTCGTCTTATCATGCCTTTGCTGTTTTCCAGTTCGTTGCTGTTCTACTGCGGTGTTGCATTCGCGTACTTCGTGGTATTCCCTCTGGTCTTTGGTTTCTTTACAGCCATTTCGCTAGGTGGTGTGGAATTTGCGACCGATATTTCGAGTTATCTCGACTTTGTGCTCGCGCTGTTTTTGGCATTTGGTATTGCGTTTGAAGTTCCGGTAGCGATTATTCTGCTTTGCTGGACTGGCGCGACGGATCCGAAAAGCCTGGGTGAGAAACGACCTTACATTGTTGTGGGAGCGTTTGTTGTCGGAATGATGCTGACACCGCCAGATATGATCTCGCAAACATTGCTGGCGATTCCTATGTGTTTGCTGTTTGAAGTCGGACTCTTCTTCGCGCGTTTTTATGTGCGGAAGAAGGATGATGAAGAAACAGAAAGCGAGAGCTAGAAGACTCAAACTACAAAGGTTGGCACGTGCCAACCTTTTTGTTTATAAGCACTCTTTCTATTTACGGATGCTAAGTCTCAGCGTGTTACAACGAAAATAAATGGTTGGCGTTGCGGTTAGTGATGGCTTGGACGTCTGCAATTGATAGCTCTGTAAGTGACGCGATGCGCTCGGCAACAAGTGGGATATAAGCGGGTTCATTACGCTTACCACGATGTGGCACAGGGGCTAAGTATGGGCAGTCTGTTTCTAAAATGACGTAGTCCATATTTAAGTTCGGGATCACCTTATCCATTCCGCCATTCTTAAATGTCGTCACACCGCCCAAACCCAAATGAAAGCCCAAATCGTTAATCGCTTTCGCTTCTTCGATACTCCCGCCGAAGCAATGGAACACGCCTGATAGTGAACCATCTTGCTCCTTTCCCAGCAGAGTAAGGGTTTCTTGAATCGAATCTCGCGTATGAATGACGACTGGCAGCTTCATTTCTTTTGCCCAGTTAAGTTGGGTGATGAAGGCCATCTCTTGCTCGGACTTATAGGTTTTATCCCAGTACAGGTCGATACCAATTTCACCCACCGCAATAAAGTTATGTTTAGCAAACCAAGAGTGAATGATCTCCAGCGTTTGCTTCACGTTACCATCCACATAGCACGGATGTAATCCCATCATTGAGCGACAAACGCTAGGATAGGCCGCTTCGGTTTTCAACATAGGTTCAATCGAATCAAGGTCGATGTTTGGCAGCAGAATCTTTTCAATGCCTTGGGCCAATGCTCTTTCAACGACCTGATCGCGGTCCGTATCAAATTCGCTGGCATAAATGTGGGCGTGGGTATCGATCATGTTACTTCTCAAGTCCGGTTAGATGGTGTGAGTATAAAGCAGTGTGAGACTCTGGTCATTTTTGGGATTTTAATTCTCTGTTCTGTCATTGGTGTCGACACTATGGAGTGATATTATGCAGCTCTAACAGTTTCACAACACTTTCACCACACAAGGAGAACAGAGTGTCAGTTTCCATTCAAGGTCAATTCCCTGGCCGTCGTATGCGCCGTATGCGCAAGCATGACTTTAGTCGTCGTCTAATGGCTGAAAACAAGTTGTCGGTAAACGATCTTATTTACCCGATGTTCATCCTGATGGGGAAAGATCGTCGTGAGACCGTTGAATCAATGCCAGGTATCGAGCGTTTATCTATCGACCTTATGCTGGAAGAGGCTCAATATCTTGCTCAACTCGGTGTACCTGCGATTGCTTTGTTCCCAGTTGTAAATCAAGACGCAAAAAGTTTGTGTGCAACAGAAGCGTACAGCCCAGAAGGTCTGGTTCAACGTGCGGTACGTTCGTTGAAAGAGCATGTGCCAGAAATCGGCGTGATCACAGACGTTGCGCTAGACCCTTTCACGACACATGGCCAAGACGGCATTATTGATGAAGAAGGCTACGTGCTAAATGATGAGACAACGAAAGTACTTATCAAGCAAGCATTGTCACACGCTGAGGCAGGCGCTGATGTTATTGCGCCGTCAGATATGATGGATGGTCGTATCGGTGCGATTCGTGAAGCGTTAGAGGAAGCGGGTCATATCAATACACAAATCATGGCGTACTCAGCGAAATACGCGTCTTGTTACTACGGACCTTTCCGTGATGCGGTCGGTTCTTCAAGCAACCTGAAAGGCGGCAACAAGAAGAACTACCAAATGGATCCAGCCAACAGCGATGAAGCGATTCACGAAGTAGCGTTGGATATCAACGAAGGCGCGGATATGGTCATGGTTAAGCCAGGCATGCCGTACCTAGACGTCGTTCGTCGTGTTAAGTCTGAGCTGCGTGTTCCAACATTTGCTTATCAGGTTTCTGGTGAATACGCGATGCACAAAGCGGCGTTCCAAAACGGTTGGTTGAATGAGCGCGATACGGTAATGGAATCACTGATGTGCTTTAAGCGTGCTGGTGCAGACGGCATCCTAACTTACTTTGCTAAAGACGTAGCGGAGTGGTTAGCGGCAGAAGATGCAAAAGCATCGCAGTATCTTAAAAACGAAAAATAACTCAGTTAGCGAGCGAGTTAGTGCTCGCTGGTTAAGCACTGAAAGGCTGGCATTTGCTGGCCTTTGTTGTTTTAGGGAGAGAGCCATGAGCGTGGCTTATCGAGAAGGCACATTACAAGAATGTGTTGAAGCGGTTGAGCAAATCAGTGAATTTGCCAGCAAGGAGACGGTAGAGTCACTTTCCGAACGCCTAGAAGGTAAGCGTCACCTCATTCTTGTCGCGCAGGAAGAGGCACATATCCTAGGGTTTAAGATTGGCTATGAACTGGATCGAGACACCTTCTATAGCTGGTTTGGTGGCGTAACACCACGAGCAAGAAACAAAGGCGTAGCACAAACATTATTGGACGAACAAGAGAAGTGGGTGCGTCATCAGGGATACAAGCGACTTAAGGTGAAATCTCGTAATCAATTTCCTGCCATGCTTCGGTTATTACTCAGAAATGGATATGTAATTGAAAAATTTGAAGAAAAAGACATTTTAATTGAAAGTAGAATTCACTTTGTGAAGCCGTTGTAACGCTGTCATAAAAATTAAATGAGATTTTTTCTCATTTAACTGTTGACGCACCAAATGAGAATGGTTATTATTTATCTCGTCTTAGGGAATGAGAGAAGTTCACAAGGACGTTGAGTTACCAGATTCCATATTGGGAGACGGTGATGACACTGAACTGAATCGAACTTGCACGAGTTCTTTCTGACACGACATTGCTCACATTGCTTCCAGTGTAATTTATAGCTTTACGGCAAAGCCCATATTCATTTGAATCCGCTTTGACCACTTTTTGCTAGGCGACATCGATAAGATGTCGCTTTTTTTATGCCTAAAGATCAAGAGTGCATAAAACAGCGTCAATACTCTTTTCCACAACCGAGGATCGTTAACGGATCGATCTTTAGTTGATCGATCTGTGTTTTTTTCTTTATATAACAATACTTTGATTTGTATTGATCTGTGTTTCTAGGCCAGTTGATAGTCAGTGGATAAATAATATAAACAGAGTTATCCACAGAAGGCCGGTTGTGTGGAAAAACAATTGATGAACCCGATTCTCACTCTTCATGGAGTTAAAATGGATTCACTGGAGGAGTCATGGCATCCTAGACAGATCTTTATATTATGGGTACAAAAAGACTATGGCTCGTATTCCAGACAATCCATTGATCCTTATCGATGGTTCTTCTTATCTATACCGTGCATTTCACGCTTATCCAGGCACCATGAGTAATGGTGAAATCCCAACTAACGCCGTTTATGGTGTAGTGAATATGCTACGAAGCATGATGCGTCAGTTCAGCAGTGAACGAATTGCCGTTGTTTTTGATGCGAAAGGAAAAACCTTCCGTGATGAGATGTATGCGGAATACAAAGCCAACCGTCCACCAATGCCAGATGATTTGCGCTGCCAGATTGAACCGCTGCACGACGTTATTCGTGCTATGGGTTTGCCGCTTATCTCGATTCCGGGTGTTGAAGCCGATGATGTCATTGGCACGTTAGCTTACCAAGCGTCTCAGCAGGGCATGCCTGTTTTGATTAGTACTGGCGATAAAGACATGGCTCAGCTGGTGGATGAGAACGTCACACTGATCAACACCATGACAAATGTCGTCATGGATCGTGAGGGCGTGATTGAGAAGTTTGGCATTCCACCGGAGTTGATCATCGATTACCTCGCGCTGATGGGCGACAAAGTGGATAACATCCCAGGTGTTCCCGGTGTCGGTGATAAGACAGCAACAGCTTTACTTCAGGGCATTGGCGGCCTAGATAAACTGTATGAAAACCTTGATGACATTGCACCACTGGGCTTCCGTGGTTCAAAAACCATGGCGAAGAAGCTGCTGGACAACAAAGATAACGCGATGCTTTCTTATGAGCTGGCAACAATCAAACTCGATGTTGAGCTTGAAGAAACGCCTGAAACACTTATTAAGACTACGCCAAATAAAGATGAGCTGATTAAGCTATATGGCCAGTTGGTATTCAAGTCGTGGCTCAATGAGCTACTCGATGGCGGCACAGGTGTCGTTGAGGCGGTAGAAAAGTCGGGCGCGAGCGCTCCATCGACTAGTGTTGCACCAGAGCTGGAAACACCAGCTGTGACCATTGATCGCAGCCAATACGAAACCATTCTAGATGAAGAGTCATTTAACGCTTGGCTTGAGAAGCTCAAAGCTGCGGACGTGTTCGCCTTTGATACCGAGACAGACAGCCTAGACTACATGGTAGCGAACCTAGTTGGTTTGTCGTTTGCGACCGAAGAAGGCGTGGCTGCTTATGTGCCGGTTGCGCATGACTATCTTGATGCACCAAAGCAGCTTGATCGTGATTGGGTGCTTGCGCAGCTCAGACCTATCTTAGAAGACGATAACCAAGCGAAAGTCGGCCAAAACCTGAAGTACGATGCTAGCGTGTTAGCGCGATACGACATTGAGATGAAAGGCATCAAGCACGACACCATGCTGGCGTCTTACGTGTACAACAGTGTTGGCGGCAAGCATGATATGGATAGCCTTGCGCTGCGTTTCCTTCAGCATAGCTGTATCTCATTCGAGCAAATCGCGGGTAAGGGCAAAAAGCAGCTTACATTCAATCAAATCGAACTGGATCAAGCAGCACCTTATGCGGCAGAAGATGCGGATGTTACTCTACGCCTGCACCACCGTCTGATTGCTTGCATTGAGAACGATGAAAAATTAAAAGCCATCTACGAAGAGATCGAAGTACCGCTAGTGCCTGTTTTATCACGTATCGAACGTACTGGCGTATTGATTGACGACATGATGCTTGCTGCTCAATCGCAAGAAATTGCACAGCGTTTAGATGAGCTAGAACAGAAAGCGTATGAAGTAGCAGAGCAAGAGTTCAACATGAACTCACCAAAGCAACTACAAGCGATCTTATTTGAAAAGATGGGCTTGCCAGTTATCAAGAAAACGCCATCAGGTACGCCGTCAACGAACGAAGAAGTACTGCAGGAGCTCGCGCTTGATTACCCACTGCCAAAACTGATTCTTGAATACCGCGGTTTAGCGAAACTGAAATCAACATACACCGATAAACTGCCGAAGATGATCAACCCAGAAACGGGTCGTGTTCATACGTCTTACCATCAAGCGGTGACAGCGACGGGGCGCTTATCTTCAACCGATCCAAACTTACAGAATATTCCAATTCGAAATGAAGAAGGTCGCCGTATTCGTCAGGCGTTTATTGCGCCGAGAGGCTACAAGATCATGGCGGTCGACTACTCTCAGATTGAACTTCGTATCATGGCACATTTATCGGGTGATAAAGCATTACTTGAAGCGTTCCAACAGGGTAAAGATATCCACGCCGCGACTGCTGCAGAGATTATCGGCGTAGACATCGAAGAAGTGACCAGCGAGCAGCGTCGTCGTGCTAAAGCAGTGAACTTTGGTCTTATCTACGGCATGAGTGCGTTTGGCCTAGCAAAACAGCTGGGCATTCCACGTGGTGAAGCGCAGCAATACATGGATACTTACTTTGAGCGTTACCCAGGTGTGATGCAATATATGGAAGACACTCGTAGCACGGCATCAGAGCAAGGCTATGTTGAGACCATCTTTGGTCGTCGTCTTCACCTGCCAGAGATCAAGTCGCGTAACGGCATGCGTCGTAAAGCGGCTGAACGTGCGGCTATCAACGCCCCGATGCAAGGTACCGCGGCCGACATTATTAAGAAGGCGATGCTGCTTGTTGACGAGTGGATTCAACAGGAAGGCAACGGCCGCGTGAAGCTACTGATGCAAGTTCACGATGAATTGGTGTTTGAGGTGGAAGAGTCCTCTTTGGCCGAAATTGAAAGTAAAGTACAACAATTGATGGAGTCTGCGGCTCAACTAGAAGTACCGTTGGTTGCGGAAGCAGGCCATGGTGACAACTGGGAACAAGCTCACTAGACACTATTTAAGCGATTCTTGCTAAATTACATGAGCTGGCGCACAAACGTCAGCTTTTTTTATGCGTGAAAAAAGACCTTAGCAAGTAAGAGCGAATGTAGTTTAATAAAAGTTTAATGAAAAAAAATTACAAAAAGAGTTTTCATTTCTGACCAATTGTTGTACATTATTCGGCGTAGGGTACAGAGGTAAGATGTTCTATCTTTCAGACCTTTTGTTTCACGTTATTGGATTAGGCTGATTCAGCCGCCCCAGTCAGCATTTGACTGGGGCGTTTTTTATTGGGGCAAAGAAAATCCAGCCACGCTTTTGGCTGTATGAAATCTCATACTCCTAACGCCTCTTGTCGACATTCATTTCTCGTTTTTTCACTGATGGATCATTCCTTTCTGTTGTAAGTAACAGAAATTCTGTAATTAAACACCATTCACACTTTCATTATTTCTTGATGGGAATAAAGTTTGTTTTTATGAAAATCCTTACGGAATAGATTTAAAATATCAAATTAAATCAGTTGCTTATGTTTTGGTTGGTGATCTTAAAGCTGGTGGTGAGCAATAAAAGTAGGGTATTGAATAAAGACCGACTTTCAACAATCCTAGAAAGATAATAATTATTACTTCCTATTTCTCTCCCCTTTATTCCCTGCCAGGATGGCGGGGATTTTTGTTTTGTCGCCGTGAGTAATCGGTTAAGGGCCTAAAAAAGCCCCACTTTAATCAGTGAGGCTAATGGCATTTAGGCTACTTTTGAGCTTATTCTTGTTCGTCGCTTTGCTGCTCTTCAGCAACCACTTCTTCGACGAGTGACGCCGCAAGCGCAGGAGCAAACCATTCATCAAGTTTGTTGCGCAGTACATCGACACCAATACCTTTCAATGAAGAGAAAGCAGCAACGCTGACGTCACCACCAAATCCTACGGCATCTTGCTTGATCTTCAGAACCTGAGCTTTACGTGCGCCACTCTTTAGTTTGTCTGCTTTGGTCAGTAGAACCTGCACCGGAATGCCACTGTCTACTGCCCAGTAAATCAGCTGTTGGTCCAGATCTTTCATCGGATGACGGATATCCATCAACACAACCAAGCCTTTCAAGCATTGACGTTTTTGCAGATACTCGCCTAAAGACTTTTGCCACTTTTTCTTCATCTCAAGTGGTACTTGCGCAAAGCCATACCCAGGTAAATCCACGATGTGGCAACCATCAGTCACTTTAAACAAGTTGATTAGCTGAGTTCGACCGGGTGTTTTACTGGTTTTTGCTAAACTCTTCTGGTTAGTCAGTCTGTTAAGAGAGCTAGACTTACCTGCGTTGGAACGTCCCGCGAACGCAACTTCGATACCTTCATCTTCAGGCATGTGACGAATATCAGGTGCACTGGTGATGAAATGGGTGTTTTGATAATGAATTTTTACGCTCACTGTTAACTCCATCTCGACTTTGTGTAGTCGATTGATTACTTTTTTGTGAAATTGTGTAAAATAACCGTGCTCGGCATAAGGTCGCCTATTGTACCATGAGTGTTAACGCAGAGTGGTACTGGAAGCTTGATAATTATAATGGAATGTCATGAAGAAATTAGCGCTAATCTTGAGTCTTTTAGCCAGCTGCTCTGTGTGGGCCCAAGGCAGCATTGAAGCTGGTAAAGCAAAATCCCAAACTTGTGTTGCCTGCCATGGTGCTGATGGCAACAGTCAACTCGCAATGTACCCTAAACTTGCAGGTCAGCATGCTAAATATATTGAGAAGCAGCTGAAAGACCTGAAACTGGGTATGACTAGCAACGGTAAGCAAGGTCGTTACGACCCTGTGATGAGTGGTATGGCAATGCCACTGTCAGAGCAAGATATGCAAGATCTTGCGGCTTACTACGCTTCACTACCAATTTCTCACAATACTACGCCTGAAAACGTAGTTGAGAAAGGTAAAAATCTGTACACCGCTGGTGATGCTGAGCGTGGCCTAACGGCTTGTATCGCTTGTCATGGCCCACGTGGTAACGGTACTGAGCTTTCAGGTTTCCCTAAAATCTCAGGCCAACATGCAGACTATATCAAAGCTCAGCTAGAAAAATTCCGTGATGAAAATCGTGGTAACGATATGAACGCGATGATGCGTGACGTAGCGAAAAAGCTGACAGATGAAGATATTGCCGTACTTTCTAAATACGTTGGTGGTCTACACTAAGCCCTACTTATTCGTTCGAGCATAAAGTTGTAATGAAAAAGCCCAGAGTTATCTCTGGGCTTTTTCATTTGATCCAGATCTCACTTGGATTTTCTGTCACTTTCTCATCTATCTCATGTCTTTGTAAGAGATCGTCCATTCATCAAGTTAAATATACGAACAGGGTTATTTTAAGTATTTGAATTTAAAGTGTTCGCAAAATGAGAATGGATTTAGGCATCAATTTTCTTTCAGAGAGATTGTGTCAAAGAATCAAATCGTTAAAGTATCTACATCGGCAGGGGTGCTGATAAGGAAACAGACCATGATGGTCTACAGGGATGCAGGCATTGCTTGCAAGTAAGAAAAAGGGATGGGGTAGGCAGGAAGCTTACCAGATAGGGATGGTCAACTTGTCTAATGGTTTAGACAGCGGAAAGGATCAGACTAAGGACAAGTCTCAATACAGGAAGTAACAAGGAAAGCCAAAATTCACTAGGATGGTGAAAAACAAACCTTTTGCAGGGAAAGCTCTAAAAACAAAAGGAAATTTGGTGCACTAGTATCGGTGCAACACAGTTTCGCCAATAGGCATTTAGAAAGCGATAGATCTATCTATCGCTTTTTTTATTGGTTAATTTTATTAAATCGACGATTATTTGCACAATAGCACTCCACTCTAAAGCCAGTTTCTGGTATGTTTCGCATCCCTGTTTGGAGATGTAACAATGCACAATTGCCCACTTTGTCAAAGCTTAGAGATCAAAAACTACTTTGAAGATAAGCGTCGTGCATACCTTCAATGCATGCAATGTGAGCTCGTGTTTGTCAATCCAGAGCAAAGACTGGATGCTGAGGCTGAAAAAGCCCATTACGACATGCACGAAAACGACCCAACAGATGGAGGCTATCGACGCTTTTTATCTCGAGTCGCTGACCCCATATTAGAGCGTATTGAGCCTGCATCTCACGGGATAGATTTCGGTTGTGGTCCGGGTCCAACGTTATCACTGATGTTGGAAGAGCAGGGCCATACCATGAGTTTGTACGATATCTACTATCACCCGGATAATAAGGTGTTAGAGAAACAGTACGATTTTATGACGTCCACAGAAGTTATTGAGCATCTGTACGATCCCGATAGCGTGTGGCAGCAATGGTTAAATTTGGTTAAGCCAGGTGGCTGGATTGGTCTTATGACTAAACTGGTTATCAATGTCGAAGCGTTTGCCAATTGGCACTACAAGAATGACCCAACTCATGTGGTGTTCTTTAGTCGAAATACGTTTCAGTACTTGGCAGAGCGGGATCAGCTCGAGCTTGAATTTATTGGTAATGATGTAATTTTACTGAGGAAGCCGCAGTAATGAGCCGTAGTAAGAAAGCAAGATCAGGTGGTAACGGTGACGTAATCGTTGTCCGTAACCGTACACAGTCAGACGTTGAAGGACGTTTGCGTAAACGTGAAAAAAAGCGTAAAGGTTTAAAAACCGGTACTCGCAACTCTGAAGAGAAAGCGCAACAGCTACGTAGCGCAGGTCAAAAGCTTGACCCTCGTTTAGGTAGCAAGAAAAAAATTCCACTCGTGGTTGATGCTCCTAAGAAGCTAAGCAAGGCGGACCGCCGTGTGAATGCTGAGAAAGAGCTAGAGATGCTAGAAAATGACGCGCAGCTAAACGTATTGCTTGACCGCCTAGACAACGGTGAAAGCTTAGGTGCGGGCTTGCAAAAATACGTCGATGAGAAACTAGATCGCATCGAAGTACTTATGAAGCAGCTTGGCGTCTACGAAGAGCCAGCGGAAGACGAGTACGAAGAAGAACAAGAAGAAGTGGTAGAGTCTGCACCGAAAAAAGCGAATAAGAAAGTCGCATCGGATGACGATCTGCTATCGCAATTTGAAGACTTGGATCTGAATCAGTTTAAAGGATAAGAGCCCGTTATGAACGTAACCGTGTTAGCCATTGCTGGTGGAATCATTATTCTCGGCTTAGCGTCTTATGCAGGTTACCTTCTGCTCCAGCTTAAAAAGCAAAAGGAGTTGCAAGAGCAGCATAAGCAGCTAGCGATCGAGAAACGCAACGCGAACATCTTCGAAAGTGTCAGTGTGTTGTGCCTAGCGGGTATTCAAGGTCAATGTGATCTCTCTGAAATCAGCATTCGTCTTTACAACATCATGGACTATGTCCAGGGTGACGACCGAGTGGATTTCGATAAAGAATATCCAGCAACAGCAGAACTGTTTCACATCGTAAAAGACATGGCGCGCGGTGAAGATCGTCAAAAGCTGGTTAAGAAAGAGCGCATGACGCAGAATCTTGAACGCCAAAAGTCTGAGTCTCGTCTACAAGATGCGATTATTGAAGAGCTCAAGCAACTTCAGAAAAAGGTTAAGCCTTTAAATAATCAGATCAACATTCAAATGATCTAGTGAATCCCCGATTACTTCCTATGATCAGTAAGTGATCGGGTTATCATTTCAGAGCTTTGTTACTGAAAAAGCGAACTGTCTGGCAACGAGCAACCTTACGCTGTGGCAAAATATGCGTCGATATGTAAGGCCTAACGCCAGATAATTATTACAGCCTAAATGGAAAAGCATTATGTCGCAGCAAGTTGTCGCCAGTCAGCAAATAGTGTGGGATCAAGCCGTTCTCGATAAATACAACTATTCGGGCCCTCGTTATACCTCGTACCCAACCGCGTTGGAGTTCCACGAGGCATTTACTATTGCCGATTACGATATGGCTTGCACCGAGTATCCAGATCGACCGTTGTCTCTGTATATCCACATTCCATTCTGCCATAAGCTTTGTTATTACTGCGGCTGTAATAAAGTCATTACTCGCCATTCTCACAAGGCCGATGAATACCTTGATGTATTGGAGCTTGAGATCCGCACTCGCGCTGCACTACTTCATGGCCGAAAAGTCACTCAATTGCATTTTGGTGGTGGCACACCGACATTCTTAACCAAAGCGCAGATTAGTCGATTAATGGCGATTTTACGCGGCGAGTTCTCTTTTGAACCTGACTCTGAAATCAGCATTGAAGTTGACCCGCGTGAAATTGAGCTAGACATGCTTGATCACTTGCGCAGTGAAGGGTTTAACCGCCTGAGTATCGGTGTACAGGACTTCAACAAAGAAGTGCAGAAGTTGGTTAACCGAGAGCAAGACGAAGAGTTTATCTTCGCCATGGTTGAGCGTGCTAAACAGCTTGGTTTCCGTTCGACTAACCTTGATTTGATTTATGGTCTGCCAAAGCAAACGAAAGAATCATTCGCACAAACGCTGAGCCAAGTACTGGAGATGAAACCCGGCCGCTTGTCAGTGTTTAACTACGCACATATGCCGCAACTGTTTGCTGCGCAGCGCAAAATCAAAGACGAAGATTTGCCTCAAGCGGAAGAGAAAATGGCAATTCTTCAAGATACGATCAGTACGTTAACTGGTGCTGGATACCAATTCATCGGGATGGACCACTTCGCGTTACCTGACGATGAGCTAGCGGTTGCTCAGCGAAATGGTGTACTTCACCGCAACTTCCAAGGTTACACGACGCAAGGCGAGTGTGACTTGGTTGGCTTTGGGGTTTCCGCGATTTCCATGATTGGTAATGCTTACGCTCAAAACCAGAAAGAGCTGAAAAAGTATTATGCTCAGGTTGCGGAGCAGCGCCATGCTTTATGGAAAGGCGTAGCACTTGATAGTGATGACTTACTTCGACGCGACGTGATTAAGCAACTGATTTGTAACTTCAAACTTGATAAGACCGCAATCGAAGCGAACTTCAATGTTAACTTTAATCAGTACTTCAAAGAAGATTTAGGCCTGTTGCAAACCTTTATTGATGATCAATTGGTCGAAGTGGATGATAGCGAGATTCGCGTAACCTTGCGTGGTCGACTGCTGATCCGCAATATCTGCATGTGTTTTGATAAATACCTGCGTGCCAAAGCGCGTCAGCAACAGTTCTCTCGCGTTATCTAAGCCACACAATAGAGTCTACCCAGCCACCTGAATAGGTGGCTTTTTACGTTATGGTGCAATGTAGGTTGATTGGGCAACATCCCATAAAGCTTTAACTAATGGGTTATCAAGCTGCGCCCGTTTGCAACATATACCAAGCTTAAATGGTTTAATTGCGACTTTCAGGCGCTGAATCTTTTCTTTGACTGGGCTGTTATTGATAACGACATCCGGTGCAATGCCAACACCACAACCGAGCGCGACCATACTGACAATGGCTTCGTGACCAGATACTTGCGCGTAAATGTTCGGTTTGATTTTCATCTTTTTAAACCATGTGTTTGCTCGTTCACGCGCAGTGCCAGACTCAGGGACAATAAACGGAATATTTGACCAGTCAGGTTTCTCTTTTTGCAGCTCTTCAGAAAAGCTGCTCACCCCAACGGGCGCAATGAAAGAAAGTGGCATCTCGCTAATTGTCTCGAACTCAATGCGCGAAGGAAGTTGTTCAGGCAGCGCCGAGATGGCGACGTCAACATCATCCGCCAATACTCTATCGATGGCGGTTGCAGGATCGCCAGTTTGCAGCTTAAATTCGATAAAAGGATGCTGAATGCGGAACTCACTCAGTAATTCTGGTAAATGGCTGTAGCTTGCGGTCACCGAACAAAACAGACGGATTTCACCTTTGAGCTCTTTGTCTATTCCTCTGACTTGAGCATTGTAGCTCTGCCATTCCCCAATGATTCGTAATGCAACGGGGAGGAGCTTTTTAGCCGCAGGTGTTAGCTCTACGCTACGGTTATCGCGCACAAATAAGGCTTGCCCGGTTTCGGCTTCAAGCTTCTGGATTTGGCGGCTCAGAGCTGATGGACTGATGTGCATCGCTGAGGCGGTTTTGGCAAAGCTCCTACTATCACACAGGTGGGTAAAAACCTGCAGACTTTTAATGTTCATAAAAGCGTCATTTCCTTGTTGCACTTTTTGCAATAACTAATTGTGAATATATCACTTTAAGCAATCGACTGTCTGTTTTAGTATCAATTCATTCGATAGAGAAATATCGACCTGATGGAAAAATTCTTACAAGGAGAGCCCTGCTATGGCTAACTATTTCAATACCTTAAACCTACGTCAGCAACTAGACCAACTTGGTCGTTGTCGCTTTATGGATCGCAGTGAGTTCGCTACTGAAGCCGATTACCTAAAAGGCAAAAAGGTCGTGATCGTTGGTTGTGGCGCGCAAGGTCTTAACCAAGGTTTAAACATGCGTGACTCTGGTCTAGACGTAGCATATGCACTTCGCCAAGCTGCGATCGACGAGCAGCGTCAATCGTACAAGAACGCAAAAGAAAACGGTTTTGAAGTAGGCAGCTACGAGACGCTAATTCCTCAAGCAGACCTAGTAGTTAACCTAACGCCTGACAAACAGCACACCAACGTAGTAGAAACAGTAATGCCGCTAATGAAAGAAGGCGCAGCACTGGGTTACTCTCACGGCTTCAACGTTGTTGAAGAAGGTATGCAAATCCGTAAAGACCTAACAGTAGTGATGGTTGCACCTAAGTGTCCAGGTACGGAAGTACGTGAAGAATACAAACGTGGTTTCGGTGTACCAACGCTAATCGCAGTTCACCCAGAAAACGATCCAAAAGGTGAAGGTTGGGATATCGCGAAAGCATGGGCAGCGGCAACAGGTGGTCACCGCGCAGGCTGTCTAGAATCTTCATTCGTGGCAGAAGTAAAATCTGACCTTATGGGCGAGCAAACTATCCTATGTGGCATGCTACAAGCGGGTTCTATCGTATGTTACGAGAAGATGGTTGCTGAAGGTATCGACCCAGGTTACGCAGGTAAACTACTGCAGTACGGTTGGGAAACAGTAACAGAAGCACTGAAGTTTGGTGGCATCACTCACATGATGGATCGCCTATCAAACCCAGCGAAAATCAAAGCATTTGAGCTTTCTGAAGAGCTAAAAGACCTAATGCGTCCGCTTTACAACAAGCACATGGATGACATCATCGAAGGCGAATTCTCTCGCACTATGATGGCTGACTGGGCAAATGACGACGTGAACCTACTAGGCTGGCGTGAAGAAACAGGCCAAACAGCGTTTGAAAACTACCCAGCGTCTGACGTAGAAATTTCAGAGCAAGAGTACTTTGATAACGGCATCCTAATGATTGCAATGGTTCGTGCGGGTGTTGAGCTAGCATTCGAAGCAATGACAGCATCAGGTATCATCGATGAGTCAGCGTACTACGAGTCACTACACGAGCTACCGCTAATCGCAAACACGATCGCTCGTAAGCGTCTATACGAAATGAACGTAGTAATCTCAGACACAGCAGAATACGGTAACTACCTATTCGCAAACGTAGCTACACCGCTACTACGTGAAAAGTTCATGCCGAAAGTAGGCACTGACGTGATCGGTAAAGGTCTAGGCGAAACGTCTAACCAAGTAGACAACGGTCGTCTTATCGAAGTGAATGATGCGATCCGTAACCACCCAGTTGAGTACATTGGTGAAGAGTTACGAGGATACATGACGGATATGAAGCGCATCGCGGTAGGCGGCTAAATTACTGGCCTTAAGGTTCTATTTCGGTGTCGAAGGTGCTCATTTACTATCGTAAACTCCGCGCCTTCTCCTAGAAATGAAACCTTAATACTGCGTAATTTACCTAGTCTAAAGTAACGCAGTAAATGAACTCCAGGCAGACTGGAGTGATAAATACAAAATAAAACACAACATCTAATTAAAAGGCTTGGTCTCCGTTGACCAAGCCTTTTTGTTTTCGGTGCGTTTTGCTTTGAGAACAGATATAAAAAAGGCTGGCACCTAAGTGTCAGCCTTTTGAGTCTTGTCGAAGACGATGTTTACTTGTCTGCTAGTTTCGCTTCAAGCTCTGCCAGTTTTGCTTCCATTTCGGTTAGCTTTTGGCGAGTGCGCAGTAGCACTTGTGTTTGTACGTCAAACTCTTCGCGGCTAACAACGTCCAACTTGTTTAGCTGGCCTTGGATTACTTGGCGAACTTTTTGGTCGACGTCTGCACCCAGCTCTTTTACAGGTGCTGGCATAGAGTCGTGAATTTGTTTAGCGATTTGCTCTAGTTTCTTTGGGTCAAACATGGTGACTAAAACTCCTGTCTCTTTGGTTACATTCTATGTAATTGATACGGGAAAGTCGCTAGTTAGATAGCAAAAAATCGAGCCAGACACACCTTACGTTAGGCAATAAAAAAGGCCACCGAAGTGGCCTTTTGCGTTTCTAACTCTTAGTGATGGTCAGTAAGTTCGCGTTGTGCGGCTTTTGCCTCATCAACGCGTGCCAACTTTTCCAGGTCTTTGTCCTCGACAAAAACAGGTAGTGGCTTGTGCTTCTCAGCTAAGTAGCTGTAGATCACTGGCAGTACGAATAGGGTAAACAGCGTACCAATCGCTAGACCAGCAACGATTACGATACCGATACTAAAGCGCTGAGCTGCACCTGCACCTGTCGCGTACATCAGTGGGATAAGACCCGCGATCATCGCTGCTGTCGTCATTAGGATAGGGCGTAGACGAACTTTTGCCGCTTCCATTACTGCTTCTGTTTTACCTAGGTTATTGTGCAGTTGCTCTTCTTTCGCTACTTCACAGATCAAGATACCGTGCTTGGTAATCAGACCAACCAGCGTGATCAAACCCACCTGCGAGTAGATGTTCATTGACGCAGCACCCCACGCTAAGGCAATCAACGCACCACATACCGCCAATGGAACCGACACCATGATCACGATTGGGTCTTTCAGTGATTCAAACTGAATCGCTAGAACCAAGAAGATGATTGCCAGTGCTAAACCAAACGTCGCGTATAGCGCGCTACCTTCAGTCACAAACTGACGCGCTTCGCCCATGTAGTCATGGTTGTAGCCGCTTGGCAGTTTCGTTTCAGCAATGTTCTCAAACCAGTTAATCGCATCGCCCATTGCAGTACCCGGTGATGGTACAGCACCCACCGTAGCTGAGTTCAGCTGGTTGAAGTGAGGCAGTGAGCGAGGCTCAGCAATAACATCAATAGTGATTAGGTTGCTTAGTGGGACCGCGTTGCCGTCAGCTGCACGCACGTAGTAGTTGTTCATCGACTCTGGGTTTAGACGCCACTTACGCTCTACCTGAGGGATAACTTCGTAAGAGCGGCCGTTCAGGTCGATACGGTTTACGTAGCCATCCGCCATCATCGTACCCAGCGTGATACCGATGTCTTGCATGGTTACGCCGTATGCACCTGCTTTGTCTTTGTCGATGTTGATTTTCATCGTCGCCGAGTCGTAGTTCAGGTCTAGGTCTGAGTAGACGAACATCGGGCTAGACTTCACTTCCGTCAACACGTCCGTTGCAATCGCAAATAGACTTTCAAACGCGTTTGGTGTGGTCAGAACAAACTGAATTGGTAGACCGCTACCAGCACCTGGTAGTTCAGGCATTTGGAATGCGGTAACTGCCATTCCCGGTACGTCTGCAACCAATCCACCTACACGGCCAGTTACGTCTGCTTGGCTAGCTTCACGCTCACTCCAAGGCACCATCGAAGCGATACCGAACGCTTGGTTTGAGTTAGGCACACCTGAGAACACCTGAGCAAACTGTACTTCTGGCTGTTCAGAAAGGATTCTGTTTACGTCATCCATCGTGTTCTGGATAAAGTCTAAGTTCGAGTTTGATGGAGCAGTACCCATCAATACAACAACACCTTTATCTTCTGATGGAGCCAGTTCGCTTGGAATGAATTTGAACAGCATTGGTAGGCTGGCAAATACAATCAATGCAAAGCCGATTACCACAGGGCGGTGTTGCATTACCGCACCTAGCATCTTCGCATAACGGTTGGTCATACGATCTAGAACGCTATGGACTTTCTGCTCAAACTTGCTTGGCTCTTGATGCGCTTTCAGCATTTTTGAACACATCATCGGTGAAAGCGTCAGTGCCACAATACCAGACACAAATACCGCGCCCGCTAGGGTTAATGCGAACTCTTTAAATAGCGAGCCCGTAATACCACCCATCAGCGCGATTGGCGCGTATACCGCACCTAGCGTCAGCGTCATTGCAATAACGGGTACCGCGATTTCACGCGTACCAATAATGGCTGCGCGGAATGGAGATTCACCCAATTTAATGTGTCGGTCGACGTTTTCCAGTACTACGATCGCATCGTCTACCACCAGACCGATAGCTAGAACCATTGCTAGCAGTGTCATCAGGTTCCAAGAGAAACCCATTGACTGCATCACCATCGCTACACCAATCAAAGAAAGTGGGATAGTGACGATAGGGATGATTACCGCACGGAATGATCCTAGGAACAAGGTGATCACAATTAGTACGATAAGTGCTGCTTCAACGATGGTTTTGATTACTTCGTTAATCGATTCGTTGATTGCGATGGTTGAGTCATACAACACATCCATTTTGATAGTGCTTGGTAAGTTACTCTCAAGTTGAGGTAGCAAGTCCAATACGTCAGCAGCAATGTTAATCGGGTTAGCACTTGGCGCTGCGTTAATCGCGGCAACCACGGCTTCCTGACCATTTGCACTCGCACGGTACAAGTCGTGGCTCTTCTCAAGCGTCACTTTTGCGATATCGCCTAAACGTGTGACCTTACCTTCATCGGTACTGACCACTAAGTTTTTAAGCTCATCAACGTTCGAGACTTGAGTGTCTGCGCTGCCGTTATAAAGGACAAACTCACCGATAGCCTGACCGGTTGCCGACTGGTAGTTGTTCGCACTTAGCACGCCCATTACGTCTGTCGCGGTAAGGTTAAACGCTGCCATTTTTGCTGGGTCTAGCCAAACACGTAGCGCGTATTTCATACCACCGTACAGGTCAACTTTCGATACACCGTTAACGGTAAACAACTGTGGGTTGATTACGCGTTCAAGGTAATCTGTGATCTGACTTGAAGACAGCTCGTCACTGGTGAAACCAATGTACAGTACCGCGGTTGTCGAACCGGTTGACATGGTTACTGTCGGGTCTTCCGCTTCTTTAGGTAATTGAGAGCGAACCGAGTTGGTTTTTGCCAGTATATCTGACAGCGCCGCATTCGGGTCCGTGTTCAACTTCATTTTTACTGTGATAGTTGAACGGCCAAGAACCGATTGAGACGTCATATAGTCAATATTATCTGCCTGTGCGACCGCTTGCTCCAAAGGCTGAGTAATAAAGCCTTGGATTAGGTCGGCACTAGCGCCGTAGTAACTGGTCGAAACCGTTACTTCCGTATTCGTCATTTCAGGGTATTCACGGACCTGCATTTTGAAGATTGCTTGCAAACCAAGCAATGCGATCAAAAAGCTGATCGATACCGCTAAAACTGGACGTTTAATAAAAACATCAGTAAAGCGCATGAAGCCTCCGGTTACAGCATTGGTGTTTCAGCTGGTGGAGTAGTCGCATTGCTTTCTACTACACGAACTTTTGCGTTGTTACTCAAACGAACTTGACCTGATGTCACAACAACATCACCTGGTTTCACACCTTCAAGAATGTGCGCGATGTCCTTAGTGCGTTCACCCACTTTTACCACTTGCTGTTTAACACGCTTTTCACCATCTTCTTCAGATACGACGTAAATATTGTCACCGTATAGAGTGAAAGTAATGGCGGTTTGTGGAAGAGTGACTTGATTTTCAAGTTTAGGCAGGATGATGTTCGCACGTGCAAACATACCGCTGCGCAGCTTACCGTCGCTGTTCGGGATATCCGCTTGAACTTGGATAAGACCACTTTGGACATTAACCGCAGGTTCGATTGCTGTGATTGAGCCTTTGAACGCGATCTCTGGGTAAGCATCAACAAAAATATCGACGGCTTGTTCCATATGAATGCGAGAGATATCCGTTTGTGGCACGGTAAAACGCAGACGCATTACGCTGGTGTCCTCAAGACGCACGATATCAGTGCCTGCTTGTAGGTATTGACCTAAATAAACGTTACGAATTCCGACAACGCCAGAAAACGGCGCTTTGATTTCACGACGGTCGATGGATGCTTTTAAGCTCTCGATGTCTGCGCGAAGAGAGAAGTAATTCGCTTCTGCTTCATCGTACGCTTCTTTCGAAATCGAACCTTTCTTGAACAGACCTTGGTAACGCTTGTATTTAGCTTGAGCTGCAGGCAGTTTAGCTTGCGCACTCTTTAGATTGGCTTTCTCTACCGCTGAATCCAGAAGAACCAAAGGCTGGCCTTCTTTCACGGGAGTGCCCGATTCAAATGGAATTTGGCTAATTACACCGCTGGTTTCGTTTGCGACTGTCACACCTTGGTTTGGCTCGATGAAACCGATAGCTTCAATGACAGGTACCCAATCGACTGACTGAACTTCAGTGACGGTGACGGGAAAATCAGGCTCCGGACGATTGGCCATATATTCGGCTATCTTCTGTTGCTTGAACAAGTTGAAACCTATCACGCTGCCGAATAGCAGGATAGCGATAAGTAACATAAAGAAAGTCCACTTTTTCATTCTGAGGAGAACTCCAAGTTAGTGTTGAATGATTGCATCCCAACTGGCTTCAATGGCTGCTTCAATCGCCGCTTCATCCAGTTGGTAGAATCCCAAAGCATGTTTGCGAGCAAGCGAAACGCTAGTCTCAAAACTCAGCCCTGAAAGAATCTGATTATCGAGGGGTTTAAATATCCCTTGCTCTTTACCTTGATCAAACAAGCGATCGACTTGAGCAAACATTTTTCGCTCTATTTCGCGTGCTTTGTCTGTGTTGGCGGAAGGAAGAGATTCATATTGAACACGGTTGCTCAGTGTATCTATGTTGGACCCAGCTAAACGCCAAATGTTGAGCCACATAGTTCGATAGCACTCTTTCAAGGGCATATCGACGCTAACGCCTGCTTGAACTGCAGTTGCAATGCGTTTTGCTACGTTCAGTCTAACTTCATATAAAAGGTGGTCTTTGTCGGAAAAGTAACGATAGATCGTACCTGCTGCGACACCTGCTTCTTTAGCCAACTTTTGCATAGAAAAACCCTGGAACCCAGATTCTGCAATCAGCTTTTCTGCAGCACAGAGGATCTGCTCTTTTTTATCTAAAGAACTGTTATTAGACATAAAGTTTACAGCCAATGAATGAACGTTCATTCATTATAGATCAAAAGCTATACGGGTGTGCAATAAACTTTTCTCAAACGTTATAAATTTTGCATCAGTGGGATTAACTTGTTCGCTAAAGAGGGAAGGATTAAACGTAGTAATCCAAACAATGCGCCATTATTATAAGCGCCACCAATTTCACCTCAGAGAACCCTATGAAGCTGAACCCTAGACAAGACGAAGCGGTTAAGTACGTATCAGGGCCTTGCCTTGTACTGGCTGGCGCTGGATCGGGAAAAACCCGAGTAATCACCAATAAAATTGCTTATTTGGTTCAGCAGTGTGGCTATAAGGCGCGCAACATCGCAGCAGTGACCTTTACTAACAAGGCGTCACGTGAGATGAAAGAGCGTGTTGCTCAAACTCTGGGTAAGAATGAATCCAAAGGCTTAATGGTGTCCACCTTCCATACGTTAGGTCTGAATATCATTAAACGTGAGTACAAAGCGCTGGGGCTGAAAGCGGGTTTCTCTCTATTTGATGACCAAGACCAGATGGCTTTGCTCAAAGAGCTGACTGAGAAGCAGTTGGATGGTGACAAAGATTTACTTAAGCAGCTCTTAAGTTCTATTTCCAATTGGAAAAACGACATGCTGACACCAGAGCAAGCGAAAGCTCATGCGAAAGGTGAGCAGCAGCAGTTGTTTGCGTTCTGTTTTGAGATGTACCAAAAGCAGATGAAAGCGTATAACGCACTCGATTTTGATGACTTGATTCTGCTGCCTGTATTATTGCTTCGTACTAATGAAGAGGTGAGGCAACGCTGGCGAAACCGAATCCGCTACTTGTTGGTGGATGAATATCAAGATACCAACACCAGCCAATACGAATTAGTGAAATTGATCGTTGGTGAGCGTGGCCGCTTAACCGTAGTAGGGGATGATGATCAGTCCATCTACTCTTGGCGTGGCGCGAAACCACAAAACTTGGTGTTACTCGGGGAAGACTACCCAAATCTTAGATTGATTAAGCTTGAACAGAATTACCGTTCGACCAGCCGAATCTTGCGCGCTGCTAACATTCTGATTGCGAACAACCCACACGTGTATGAGAAGTCTCTGTTCTCTGAAATTCCTGACGGCGAAAAACTCAAGGTATTGCTAGCGAAAAACGAAGACCACGAAGCCGAGCGAGTTACCGGTGAATTGATCGCGCATAAGTTCCTTAATCGTACCGACTATAAAGATTACGCTGTTCTGTATCGTGGCAACCATCAATCTCGACTGATTGAAAAATCGTTGATGCAAAACCGAGTTCCGTACAAGCTCTCTGGTGGTACGTCGTTTTTTGCGCGTGCTGAAATTAAAGACATCATGGCGTACTTGCGCGTCTTGGTGAATCCGGATGATGACAACGCATTCTTGCGCATTGTGAATACGCCGCGTCGTGAGATTGGTCCAGTTACTTTAGAAAAGCTCGGCAGTTATGCCAATATGCGCGGAAAAAGTTTGTTCGAAGCCAGCTTTGAGATGGGGCTTGAGCAACATTTATCTGGGCGCGGCCTTGAGAATTTGCAACGCTTCACGTCTTGGCTGGTTAAAATCGCCGACCAAGCGGAGCGTGGAGATACGGTAGAAGCGGTTCGCTCGTTAGTGCGTGACATCAATTATGAAGATTGGTTATACGAAACGTCACCTAGCCCGAAAGCCGCAGAGATGAGAATGAAGAACGTCTCTGATCTCTATTCTTGGATTGTATCGGACTTGGAAGGTGACAATTACGACCAAGAAGAAAAAACCATTAAAGAGGTTGTTCAGCGTTTAACTCTGCGAGACATGATGGAGCGTGGAGAAGACGATGATGACAGTGATGCGGTTCAATTGATGACGCTCCATGCTTCTAAAGGCTTGGAGTTTCCTTATGTCTATTTGATAGGTTCCGAAGAGGGTATTCTTCCGCACCAGACCAGTATTGATGAAGAGAACGTTGAAGAAGAGCGACGTTTAATGTATGTGGGGATCACACGTGCTCAGCGAGAGCTCACTTTTACCATGTGCAAAGAGCGCCGTCAGTTTGGTGAGTTGATTAAGCCAACTCAGAGCCGTTTTCTAGACGAGTTGCCTTTTGATGACGTTGAGTGGGAGATTAATAAGAAACCTCAAACTCAAGAAGAGAGAATGGCCAAAGGGCAGGCACACATCGCAAACATTAGGGCGATGTTTAATAAGAAATAAAACAAAGGGCTTGGTGAAATCACCAGGCCCTTCTTGTATGTTGCTAATCTGTCAATTACAGGCCGGCAATCATATGTTCGATAGCAGCAACGATCTCGTCGTCTGAACAGTCCATACATGAACCTTTTGCTGGCATCGCATTAAAACCGTTGATCGCGTGGTCTTTTAGCACGTCCTTGCCTTGAGCGATACGTGGACCCCAGTCATCAGCGTTTCCTGTTTTTGGAGCGCCGCTCACGCCAGATGAGTGACATGCAATACAGAACGTACCGTAAACCGTTGCGCCATCACGAGGGCCAGTTGGTTCTGCTGCTACTGGCTCTGCACCCGCAAGGTAAACATCACCAACAGGTTTAATACGTTCAGCAATTGCATTATGTTCTTCTTGGCTAATACTTGCTGCGAAAGAGGCGCTAGAAAAAGTTACTGCAGCGACCAAAGCGGTTAAGACTTTTCGAGACATATCCATTAAACTCACTTTACATTCCTGAAGGTAAGTTCTTGCTTACCTATTATTAGAGTGTGGTTTGAATCAACAGGCGAATTGCTGTTAAATCAATGTAAATAATGGGTGATTATATCCTGATAACTTGTTGCAATAAACAGCAAGTTACCCCCTTCATATCAGTTATCTAATCGGAAATAGGGGTTTATCACACTTTAATTGTCCAAAAAGGCGTCAAACGGTAAAAAAAGTTGAAAAAGTACTAGACGGCCTTGAGTGATATACGTATTATTCCACTCCGCCGATAGGGCATGCGCCCGTAGCTCAGTTGGATAGAGCGTTGGCCTCCGGAGCCAAAGGTCGAAGGTTCGAATCCTTTCGGGCGTACCATTCCCCGGAGGATAAATCGGTAAAATTATAGTGGTGGCTATAGCTCAGTTGGTAGAGCCCCGGATTGTGATTCCGGTTGTCGCGAGTTCAAGTCTCGTTAGCCACCCCATTATTCTGGTAGCATTGCTTCCAATCTTGATGAAGTTCGAGATAAAACTTAAGTCGGTGAATAGCGCAGCTTGGTAGCGCATCTGGTTTGGGACCAGAGGGTCGGGGGTTCGAATCCCTCTTCACCGACCACTATTTAGCTATTATGAGTCAATCTGGTAATAGCGCACCTTGGTAGCGCATCTCATTTTTTGAGAAAGAGCGGACCAGAGGGTCGGGGGTTCGCCTGATGTTTAAATCACGCTCTTCACCGACCACTATTTCGTTTTTCGCTTAGTGCGGTAAACAACTATTTGATGGTGGCTATAGCTCAGTTGGTAGAGCCCCGGATTGTGATTCCGGTTGTCGCGAGTTCAAGTCTCGTTAGCCACCCCATTATTCTGGTAGCACTGCTCCCAACCTTGATGAAAGTTAAGGTGAAATAAAAGTCGGTGAATAGCGCAGCTTGGTAGCGCATCTGGTTTGGGACCAGAGGGTCGGGGGTTCGAATCCCTCTTCACCGACCACTATTAAAAGCCTCGTCAGAAATGACGAGGCTTTTTTGCATTCTAGCTTCTTCAGTGTTGCGAGGTTTGTGTGGGGTTCGCCTGTTGTTCAACATCTGCCTCTTCACCGACCACTATTGAAAGCCTCAACTGGCCGCCCGCGTCAGAAATGACGGGGCTTTTTTGCATTCTAATCTTCTTATAGTGTTGCGAGATTTGGGTTGGGCGTTCGCTTGACGTTCAAAGCCTCGTTTTTCACCGACCATGGCGGCCGGTGAAGAGATGGTTCTAAAATCGTTTAAGAACGAGCGGCTGCTTTTTCTCTTAATGCTTGTTTCTCTTGTTTAGAGAGAAATGCTAGTTCCAAACCGTTTAATTGCGCTTGGCGAATCTGCTTTTGCGATAGCCCAGCTTGAGGTGCTGCAACTTCATATTCGTAAGGTAGCTCGATCCCTTCCACGGCCGGATCATCGGTATTAAGGCAAGCCAATACGCCATGCTCAAGGAACTGCTTGATAGGATGGTTACTGAGTGACTCTACGGTACTAGTTTGGAAGTTAGAGGTTAAGCAAGACTCAATGCCAATACGGTTTTCTGCTAAGTAATCCATAAGTTTTGGATCGTGAATGGCTTTAACACCGTGACCAATACGAGTTGCTCCTAGTTCTTGGATAGCTTGCCACATACTTTCTGCACCCGCAGCTTCACCCGCATGAACAGTTACGTTAAGGCCCGCATCTTTCACTTGGGCAAAATGTTTCACAAAACGCTCCCCAGGTTGGCCTAGTTCATCACCAGCAAGGTCGACAGCAACGATTTGGTCTTTATGTGCGAGGATAGCGTCTAGCTCTTGTTGGCAAGCGTCAGTACCAAATGTACGGCTCATGATGCCGATAAGGTTCGCTTTAATACCGAAATCACGGACACCCGCATTAACACCATCGATAACGGCTTCGACAACACCTTGAACCGGAAGTTTGTGCTTCATGGCCATGTAGTATGGGGAAAAGCGTAGCTCTGCGTAGTCGATTTGTGCATTGAGTGCGTCTTCAACGTTTTCGTAAGCGACGCGTCGACACGCATCCAAATCACCGAGCACGGCAACACCCCAATCCAGTTTTGATAAGAATGCGACCAGAGAAGGTTCCGCTTCAACGATCTGAACGTGGGGAGTGAGGGATTCAATATCGTAAGCAGGCAGTGGAACCCCGAATTGTTGGCCTAACTCCAGAATGGTTTTAGTACGAATGTTGCCATCTAAGTGACGGTGCAAATCGGTAAGAGGTAAATTCTTGGTGATCATTATGGTCGATTCCGATGAGTTCAGTTGAGCTAAGTATAAGAATCAATAGCGAGAGTGTCAGTAGAGTAAGCATATCAAGTAGGCGATAAATGCTGGTTTTTGTTACATGTTTACTAAAAATGTTGATTGAATGGGGGCGATATCACAACTCATTCAATCAACATTCTTTGTTGAGTGCTTAATATAGCTCTTTCAGTTTGCGTGTGAGGGTGTTTCGACCCCAACCTAGCACTTTTGCTGCGTCTTGTTTATGGCCGTTAGTGTGCTCTAGTGCCGCTTCTAGAAGGATGCGCTCAAATTCAGGTAAAGCAAAAGCTAGCAATTCGGTATCGCCCTTAGAGAGGGACTGCTTTGCCCAGACAGCAAGCTGTTGTTGCCACGAACCGTTTTCGGAGAAATTACGACTGGTTTTTTCGTCGAGTAATTCTGTTGGTAAATCACTTGGCAATATTTCACTACCACTTGCCATAACCGTTAACCATCGACAGATATTTTCTAACTGACGTACGTTCCCAGGCCAGTCCAAGCGATTGAGTATCTCAATGGTAGATGGGTGCAGTGTTTTTACATCAACAGCCAGTTCTTCTGAAGCTAACGCTAAAAAGTGTAGAGTCAGTTTCTCGATATCTTGCCTACGTTCCCGAAGTGCAGGGATCTGGATGCGAATAACGTTTAATCGATGGAATAAATCTTCTCGAAAATCCCCTTTATGTACCAGCTTCTCTAAGTTTTGGTGAGTCGCGGCAACAATGCGCACGTCGACTTTGATAGGGGAGTGACCGCCGACGCGGTAAAACTGACCATCGGCCAACACCCTGAGTAAACGGGTTTGAATGTCTAATGGCATATCGCCAATTTCATCTAAAAATAAGGTGCCGCCGTTGGCTTGCTCAAATCGTCCTTGTCTGACGCTATTGGCACCGGTAAAGGCACCTTTTTCGTGACCAAACAGCTCCGACTCAATCAAATCCTTGGGAATTGCCGCCATGTTAAGGGCAATAAAGGGTTTACTCGCTCTCGGACTGTGTCTGTGCAGTGCGTGTGCGACCAGTTCTTTACCTGTACCGGATTCGCCATTAATCAGTACTGAAATCGAAGAGCGAGACAAGCGACCAATCGCACGAAAGACCTCTTGCATTGAAGGCGCTTCGCCAATAATTTCTGGTGCACTATAGGTGGGGTTTTCTGAAATGGCTTGCTCACGTTTTTGTTCTTGGCTGTGCGCAATCGCTCGTTCTACCAACGTAAGGGTTTCATCTACGTCAAAAGGTTTTGGCAGGTATTCGAACGCGCCTTTTTGATAGGCATTGACCGCGGCATCTAGATCTGAGTGGGCGGTCATAATGATGACGGGTAGCTCTGGAGAACGGTCATGGACTTGCTTGAGCAGCTCAATACCATCAATGCCCGGCATGCGAATATCAGAAACCAGCACATCTGGGCTTTCTCTTTCCAGTGCAAGTAGTACGCTTTCTGCGTCCGAAAAGGTCTCACACTTTATGTTTGCCGAAGAGAGGGTTTTTTCCATCACCCAACGGATAGAGCTGTCGTCGTCTACTACCCATACGTATCCTTTGCTCATGGCGTTTTCCTCACAGCAATGCGTTTGTCTTTATTGAATTGGCAGATAAATGGTAAAAATGGTTCTGCCGGGCCAGCTTTCTACATCAATTTTTCCTTGATGCTGGTCGATAAGATTTTGAGCGATAGAAAGCCCTAGCCCAGTGCCTCCTTCTCTGCCGCTGACCATGGGGTAGAAAAGGGTGTCTTGCAGATCTGCCGAAATACCGGGGCCGTTGTCGATGATTTCTATTCGAGCAGCGAGCTTACAGCGTTGACCATGGATATTGGCTTGATGCACTGTTCTGGTGCGAATGGTGATTTTTCCATTCTCTTGATTTTGTAGGATCTGACCTGCGTTACTGACAATGTTCAGTAGTGCTTGTTCTATCTGATCTGCGTCCATCAAAAACTCAGGTAGGCTTGGGTCATAGTCTCTTTCAAGGATAACGGGCTGAGAGACTTCGAGCTCAACGAGCTGACGCACTTTTTCCAAAATGAGGTGAAGGTTTTCATTCTGTTTTTTCCCCGGCTTTTGTGGACCTAGTAATCGGTCTACCAATGAGCGCAACCTATCAGCTTGCTCGATGATAATTTGCGTATATTCGGCTAAATCAGGATCGGGCAATGTACGTTCTAATAGCTGGGCTGCGCCTCTAAGGCCTCCGAGTGGATTTTTTATCTCATGGGCTAAGCCACGAACCAGTAATTTTGCAGCTTGCTGCTGGGCATGCTGGTTGAGCTCTTGAGATAAGCGTCGTTGTTGATCGATCTTTCGCATCTCGACTAACAGCATCAGTTCTTTGTTCCAAGAAATGGGGCTGACGGTGACTTCGAGCATCATCGGTTTGCCATCGACCACAAAAGTCACGTCACTATCCGTGATACTTTGGCCGCTCTGTAGTGGCTGGGAAAGTAAGGCTAGGTCTAGAGAAGCGTGCTGAATCAAATTTGAGAGAGGTTGATCGACTATACGTTTGGCGCTTTGCGAAAATAGTTGCTCGGCTGCGGGATTGGCATAACGAACTTGCAGCGATTCATTCATGACCAGAATCGCTGTGACCTGATGATTTAAGATAATATTTTCGAGTTCGTTACTCACGACTCCTCTCCCTTCCTTGACCTTAAATTGTGCAATGCACCATTTTGGTGCTTACTCAATTTCAAGTATGGCGCAATCTGTGTGGTAGCAGAAGGAAAAGTCGCGTAATCACGGTTTATTTATTGGTGATATGGCCTATTTCACTGTTGCACGCTGAAGATGCACCGTTATAGAACTAGAAGATGCAATAACCTTGCCGTCCTTATAAGCCTGAATGATAAAGGTATGAGTGCCTCTATCGATGTTTCTTAATTCCCATAATGCTGTGTGAGTTGGCGCACCATACTTTTTTCCATCCATGACTAGCTGAAGTTGCTCACCTATATTTAATTTCCGGTTGAGATCGCCATGAATCGTTATCATTCCTGCATTGCTGCGTAGGGCTTGATCATGCCTAGGGGATAGAATGGACAGCTCAAGAGGTTTTGTGCTGTCAGACGCTTTCTTGACGTCAGGTTTAGGCGGATCTACTTCTTCTGGTTTGTCAAATTGCGGAGGTGGTGCAGGACGTTCATGATCAGGCAATTGGATCTCTTTTACGTTCTCGCTGTTAGGGACGTCGCTAAAGTGAACAACCCCGTTTTGATCGGTCCAAGTATAAACGGTTTGTGCCAGGCTCATTGGAGCTAGAAAGAAAAATAAAAGGGCGGGAATTGAGTACCATTGCATGTTGTTCGCCTCATTATTGAGAGTGTGCTCATAGTAACGTTATGAATTAAGGCGACAAACACGAAAAAGGCTCGCCTGCGAGGCGAGCCTGATAATTATGTAACACGGTTAAACTCTGTACACTAAGTGTTATTACACTGAGTAGTAAAGTTCAAACTCTAGTGGGTGAACAGCTACGTTTACTTTCTCAACTTCTTGAGTCTTAAGCTTGATGTAAGAGTCGATGAAGTCATCTGAGAATACGCCACCCGCAGTTAGGAACTCGCGATCTTCGTCTAGGCACTGTAGCGCCTGTTGTAGTGATTCAGCAACTGTTGGGATTTCTGCTGCTTCTTCTGCTGGAAGGTCGTAAAGGTCCTTGTCCATTGCTTCGCCTGGGTGGATCTTGTTCTTGATACCGTCAAGGCCAGCCATCAGCAATGCTGCAAACGCTAGGTATGGGTTTGCTGCTGGGTCTGGGAAGCGAACTTCTACACGACGTGCTTTCGGGCTTGGTACCACAGGGATACGGATAGAAGCAGAACGGTTACGCGCTGAGTAAGCTAGCATAACTGGCGCTTCGTAGTGTGGAACAAGACGCTTGTATGAGTTCGTTGATGGGTTAGTCAGTGCGTTCAGTGCACGTGCGTGCTTGATGATACCACCGATGTAGTACAGTGCCATTTCAGATAGGCCGCCGTACTTGTCACCCGCGAATAGGTTAACGCCATCTTTTGCTAGAGATTGGTGAACGTGCATACCGCTACCGTTATCGCCTACAAGTGGTTTAGGCATGAAAGTCGCCGTTTTACCAAATGCGTGAGCAACATTGTGTACTACGTACTTGTAGATTTGGATTTCGTCCGCTTTAGTCGTTAGCGTATTGAAGCGAGTTGCGATTTCGTTTTGACCTGCAGTCGCTACTTCGTGGTGGTGTGCTTCAACAACCAGACCCATTTCTTCCATGATCAGACACATTGCAGAGCGGATGTCTTGAGAAGAATCAACAGGAGCTACTGGGAAGTAACCGCCTTTAACGCCAGGACGGTGACCTTTGTTACCACCTTCGATTTCGCTGCCTGTGTTCCATGCTGCTTCTACGTCGTCAATCTTGAAGAAAGAACCAGACATGTCAGTTGCGAACTTCACGTCGTCAAATAGGAAGAACTCTGGCTCAGGACCAACAAGTACAGTATCGGCAACACCAGTAGAACGCATGTAATCTTCAGCACGTTTTGCGATAGAGCGTGGGTCACGGTCGTAGCCTTGCATAGTTGCTGGCTCTAGGATGTCACAACGAATGTTTAGTGTTGCATCTTCAGTGAATGGGTCAAGAACAGCAGAGGCAGCGTCTGGCATCATGACCATATCTGACTCGTTAATACCTTTCCAGCCAGCAACTGAAGAACCATCGAACATCTTACCTTCTTCGAAGAAGTCTGCGTCGATTTGATGAGCAGGGATAGAAATGTGTTGCTCTTTACCTTTGGTATCAGTAAAGCGTAGGTCAACAAACTTAACTTCGTTTTCTTGGATCAGCGATAGAACGTTTTCTACTGACATGTTGGATAACCTCCAGTGTTATTAAAGCGGTGATGGCTTGATACTTAAACTAAATCTTAAGGACCAGCATTGGTTAATTTCTTTTCAAATGTATTAACCGATGCTGATTTTTATAAAGCCAAAACCATGCCAAAAATATTATTCCATTAATTTCAATAAATTAGTGGTTTGGGCGTAAAGTTGGTGCAGAATGTTGCACCAAAATGATCTTGTCTTGCACCTTTCTGGTGCACTATCGATGCGGTGCACCAATATAATACAAAACCGCCTTCCATTGAGCCCAGTTTTATATCAATTGTCAATTGAGTTGTCGGCTGACTCGCAGCGTTCTGGGTTTAGATTTCACTTTGTTTATTGAAAATCAACTGAACAGATCACATATTTCTGGGTTTTTCGCTAAAATCTGGTACATTATGGCCGTTTTTTTAATCAACAAAGCTCGCTCATAATATGAGCGAGCTTCTTATATCGAGTGAATCAAATCCATGGCTACTCCACAGATTGATAAATTAAGAAATATCGCGATCATCGCGCACGTTGACCACGGTAAAACAACACTGGTTGATAAACTACTACAACAATCAGGTACTCTAGAGTCTCGCGGCGAAGCTGAAGAGCGTGTCATGGACTCTAACGATATCGAAAAAGAGCGTGGTATCACCATTCTTGCTAAGAACACAGCAATCAACTGGAATGATTACCGCATCAACATCGTAGATACTCCGGGACACGCGGACTTCGGTGGTGAAGTAGAACGTATCATGTCGATGGTAGATTGTGTGTGTCTGATTGTTGATGCAGTTGATGGTCCAATGCCACAAACGCGTTTCGTAACGCAAAAAGCGTTCGCTCACGGTCTGAAGCCAATTGTGGTTATCAACAAGATTGACCGTCCAGGCGCTCGTCCTGATTGGGTTATGGACCAAGTGTTCGACCTATTCGACAACCTAGGTGCAACTGACGAACAGCTAGACTTTAAAGTGGTTTACGCATCAGCACTAAACGGCTGGGCTGCACTAGAAGAAGGCGAAACAGGCACAGACATGGAGCCGCTATTCCAAACCATCGTTGAAGAAGTAGCAGCACCAGAAGTTGACCTAGATGGTCCACTGCAAATGCAAGTTTCTCAGCTAGATTACAGCTCATACGTGGGTGTTATCGGTGTTGCTCGTGTAACTCGTGGTAGCGTAAAACCAAACCAGCAAGTCACTATTATCGGTGCGGATGGCAAAACTCGTAACGGCAAAGTGGGCACAGTAATGGGTTACCTAGGCCTAGAGCGTCATGATGTAGAGCAAGCGAACGCTGGCGACATCATTGCGATCACCGGTCTTGGTGAGCTAAAAATCTCTGACACCATCTGTGCTCAAGGTAATGTTGAAGCGCTACCAGCACTGTCTGTTGATGAACCAACAGTAACGATGACGTTCCAGGTGAACACCTCTCCATTCGCAGGTAAAGAAGGTAAGTTCGTGACTTCACGTAACATCCTTGAGCGTCTAGAGAAGGAACTGGTACACAACGTTGCACTACGCGTTGAGCAAACAGACGATCCAGATAAATTCCGCGTATCAGGCCGTGGTGAACTTCACCTATCTATCCTGATCGAAAACATGCGTCGTGAAGGCTTTGAGCTAGCAGTATCTCGTCCAGAAGTAATCATCAAAGAAGAAGATGGTCAGCTAATGGAACCGTTTGAAACGGTAACTATCGACGTGATGGAAGAGCACCAAGGCGGCATCATGGAGAACATTGGTCTGCGTAAAGGTGAGCTAAAAGACATGGCTCCAGACGGTAAAGGCCGTGTACGTATGGACTTCGTTATGCCATCTCGTGGTCTTATCGGTTTCCAAACTGAATTTATGACGCTAACGTCAGGTTCTGGTCTTCTTTACCATACATTTGACCACTACGGTCCGCACAAAGGCGGCGTAATCGGTCAGCGTAACAACGGCGTACTGATCTCTAACGGTGCAGGTAAAGCTCTGACTAACGCGTTGTTCAACCTGCAAGAGCGTGGTCGCTTATTCATCGGTCACGGTGTTGAAGTGTACGAAGGCATGGTTATCGGTATTCACAGCCGCGACAACGACCTAACCGTTAACCCGCTTAAAGGTAAGCAGCTAACCAACGTTCGTGCATCAGGTACTGATGACGCGCAGGTTCTGACTCCGCCGATCATTATGACTCTTGAGCAAGCGCTAGAATTCATCGATGATGATGAACTAGTAGAAGTAACGCCAGAGAGCATCCGCATTCGTAAGAAGTACCTATCTGAGAACGACCGTAAACGCGCGTCTCGCTCAGCGAAGTAATTCTCTGCGATAGCGGAATAGAATAATCAAAGCCCCGGGTTTCGCTCGGGGCTTTTTGTTTTTATAAGGGAAAAATATGCAGCCGATCATTATTACTGGCGGGCCGGGCGCGGGCAAAAGCACGCTACTGAATGCATTGGGTGAATGCGGGTTCGCCACTTATGCCGAAGGCTCACGCACCTTGATTGAGCAGCAAAGCCAATTGCCTGATGGCGTACTGCCGTGGACAAATCTGCCGGAGTTCGCTCGTTTGTGCCTGAATTTGATGCGTGAGCAAAAAGCTAACGCAACGACTCACCCTATGGCGTTCATGGATCGAGCGATCCCTGACATCATCGCTTATCTGCGAGTTGGCGGGTGTGACGTGGAGGAAGACTTTCTGCGTGAGAGCGCTGGGTACTACAGTAAGGTGTTAACTTGTCGACCTAGACGCTCCATTTACGTGCAAGATGCTGTGCGCCCACATAGCTTTGAAGAAGCGTTGGAGATTCACCGAATCCTAGTAAAAACCTATGCGGAGCTTGGATATCAAGTATTGGAAGTTCCATGGGGAACAGTGGAAGAGAGAGTGGCTTTTGTGCAGCAAGTAACCGGTTTAGTCACTGACTTAGAAGATCGTGCCTAGCGGCAATCTAGGCACGTATTGGCGGATTATTTTTGATTGAGCTTTTGCAGAAATTTGTCAGATTCAGCAATAGCGGCATTCATTTGCTTAATAGCATATTGAATGTCTTGCTCTAGGCTGGTGAACTCACCTTGTAGCGAACCAATCGCGCTGGCATTTAGGTTGTGCTTCAAGTAAAGCGTATTGTCGCGCAAAGTGTTGAGTACTGGCGTCATCTTTTGCTCTGCACGTTTCATGGCTCTCAACATGGTATTGTAAGAGGACTTTGTCTCGCGGAGTTTTTGCTCACTTGAACGGCGTAAATTGCTGTTGGTATATAGCTCTAGCTCATTCTCCCACTCTTCAAACAGCGCCTCCGAGACATCTTCAATCGCCGCGATACGCTCACGAACTTTTTTTGCGGCTTTTTCGCTATCCTGATATTTGTCATTAATCTGGTTATAGACACTTTCTAGCTCTCCACCATCAAAATTGGTCAGTGAAGAAATAGCTTCAAGGGCGCTAGTGAACTCTTGTTGTGCATCCTGCTGTGATTCTTTTGCTTCTTCTACACGGTCTACCATGATATCGCGTTTGTGATATCCAACTTGTTCCATAGCAGAATAATACGCTGACTGACACCCTGTTAGAGTAAAAATAGATAATACAAAGACCAGTAAATACGGCATAGTTGACCCTTTTTCGTTTAGTATGGTGCTAGGATGAATGACTCAATAGGGAGTTACAAGTTGAAAGTTGAGCAAATAGCGAAAGATTGCCTGCATTTTGGTCAGTATCTATTGTCGCGGATGGGGCACGATCGGATAAATGTTAACGCTGGGTATTTAGCTTATATAACGTTGCTCTCAATTGTACCTATGGTGACGGTATTACTCTCCATACTTTCATCATTTGAAGTGTTTGAAAGTGCTGGTGAAGTTATTCAGGACTTTGCGATACAAAACTTTGTTCCGGCCTCTGGCGATGCAGTAAAAGGTGCGTTATTGGAGTTTGTCGCGAATACAGGAAAAATGACCGCAGTAGGTAGTGGTTTTTTGTTTATCGCTGCACTCATGCTGATCTCTAACATTGATAAAAATCTTAATTACATTTGGCGTGTAGAGAAAAAGCGCCGTGCCGTTTTTTCGTTTTCTATGTACTGGATGGTGCTAACGTTAGGACCGATTTTGGTAGGGGCAAGTATAGCCGCGACGTCTTACGTGACCTCGTTGAAAATTCTTGAAAGCGAGACGGTGTCTAGTGCGTTCAACCTGTTCTTAAGCTGGTTACCATTCTTATTGTCATTCTTTGCATTTGTTGGGCTGTATTTATTAGTCCCAAATAAGAAAGTGCATATCTCGCATTCTATTGTCGGGGCGCTGATAGCGGCTATGCTCTTTGAGGCAAGCAAGCAAGGTTTCGCTGCGTACATTACTCATTTTCCTTCTTACCAACTTATCTATGGGGCATTGGCTGCCATTCCTATTTTGTTCGTTTGGGTTTATTTGTGTTGGTTGATTGTTCTTGTCGGTGCGGAAGTTACGGCAGCTCTGGGGGAAAGAGAGCACTGGAGTGAAGTCGAAGAGATGATAAAATGTTCAGAAAATCCAACCCAATCAAATAAAGGAAGTCAAAGTGATAGCACTGATCCAGAGAGTGAGTGAGGCAGCCGTACGCGTAAATGGAGAAGTGGTAGGAGAGATCGACAAAGGTCTACTTGTCCTACTTGGTGTAGAAAAGGACGATGATGAAGCGAAAGCGAAGCGCTTGGTTGAGCGCGTAACGAGCTATCGTGTCTTTGAAGACGAAGACGGTAAAATGAACCTTAATGTTCAGCAAGTAGGCGGAAAGGTGTTGGTCGTCTCTCAATTTACTTTGCCAGCAGACACGAAAAAAGGGACACGTGCAGGTTTTTCTCGTGGGGCTCATCCAGCCGATGCTGAACGTCTATACGACCATTTTTCTGATTTGTGTGAAAATGTATTGCCAACAGCGAGAGGCCAATTTGCTGCCGATATGAAAGTATCGCTGGTCAATGATGGTCCTGTGACTTTCTGGCTACAAGTATAAATACCACTGTGGAGCGTTTGGAAGCTCTGAATTATCCCGCTACTTCTGAAGCCGAACATTGCCAAGAAGCAGCAATTGAAAAGGACTTTTATGTTTAAGCTGATAACTCCAAAAACGGATAACCAACTTAACAAGTATTATCATTTTCGTTGGCAGATGCTGCGAGAGCCATGGCGTATGCCTTTAGGCTCGGAACGTGATGAATATGATCCCATGAGCTTTCATCGAATGATTGTTGATGGGCGTGGTCGTCCTATGGCGATTGGCCGCTTATACATTACACCTGATAGTGAGGGCCAAATTCGCTATATGGCGGTTAAGGGTTCTCGTCGAAGTAAAGGCATGGGCTCACTGTTGTTGGTGGCTTTGGAGTCATTAGCTTTGCAAGAAGGGGCTAAGCGATTGGTGTGTAACGCTCGTGAAGATGCGATTTCATTCTACGAAAAGAATGGTTTTGAGCGTCGTGGTGAGCTGACCGATGAACGTGGGCCAGTTCGACACCTTCAAATGGTGAAGCCACTTGACCCTATGTCGAATGTTCTACGTAAACCGGAGTGGTGCTCAGAGTTACAGGAGCGTTGGGAAAGTCAAATTCCAATCAGTGATAAGATGGGCATCAAGATCAACCAATACACGGGTTACCAATTTGAGTGCAGTGCGCAGCTGAACCCGAATCTCAATCCACATAACACCATGTTTGCAGGGTCTGCGTTTACTTTAGCGACGTTGACTGGATGGGGCATGACTTGGTTATTGATGAAAGAGAGAAACCTACAGGGTGATATTGTGTTGGTAGATAGCCGAATTCGATACCGCCATCCGGTGACGCAAAGCCCGGTCGCATCGACATCACTTGATGGCATCAGTGGTGATTTAGATAGATTGGCAGCAGGCCGAAAAGCGCGCATTGTTATTCATGTCACCATTTATAGCGGTGATGAGCCTGCAGTCGAATTTGTGGGTACTTACATGCTGATCCCTGATTATCAATCCGTCATCCAAGAAACGATACCGTCTGAGGCTTGAGTGGTTTCCTATTGAGAGGATTGCTATTGAGTTGGCGAAACCACCGTTTCCTCGGTACACATGTTTTTTATCACATTAGTAAGCTCAAAAATTCCAGACCACAATTGTTGGCACTCTTGATTGATGTTGAGAATCAGAGTGCCAAACTTGGGTTTGGTTAAATCTAAGCGCCCGCTGAGTTGCGCGTTTTCATTTTTAGAATGAAAAACAAGTCGTCCTCTGTCGGCGCCGATTTGGATTTCCTCAAGTGGCCAAGTCTGCTTGAACTGTATTTCACCATCTGCACTGCGCGCATCCACGATCCCACCATGAATTTGCCCGACAATTTTTCCACTTACACTGTGTGCGAACATGGAGTAGTCTCCTGATAGGCCTGAAAGTTCAGCCTCAATCTCAGCGAAACCGGTTAGTGAAAAAGGCAGCTTTTCTTGAACCCAAGATTGCTCCAATGGAATACCATCGCCATACAGTGAAAATTGCCAAGGCGCACTCAATGAGAGCCTGTCCCACTGACCCGTTGCTTCGACATAGCCATTTTCGAGCGGTAGGAAGGCTCGTGTGAGGGCAATTTTGTTGTTGTCTGACTTGGCGTTTATCAGAGCTTGTGTGGTTAGCCAGTTATCCCAACTTGCACTGTTTGCACTGAGCTCGATCTCACCTTGGAAGAAGCCCCATTCTCCATCACGCATGAGCGACAGTTGTACTCCAGTTGCGTTAAACCCAGACGCCTGCCAGTAAGGTTTTCGTTCCACCTGAATAAGTTGGCTGTTATTTACTTCCAGTGTCTGAATGGAAAAATTTTGTAGTGATGTTGAGGCAGCTTGTAAGGAGTCGAACAGCTCTGAGGTATTTTCCAGCCATTTAATGCCTGATAACTTTAGGCTGTTTAACTTAATTTGATTTGGAGAAACAAGCCCATCAATTTGGACTCGTCCCTGTTTAAAATCGGCATCAAAATCTTCAAACTCAATGCCTTCTGGAGTAATGCGTAGCTTAGAGGTGGGCGCAATAAGCTGGAACGCTGAATGTGTTGCACTTTCCGCATCAAATGAGAGAGATCCCTCTTCTTGTTGCCATATTGATTTATCGAGCGATAGATTTTCCAACGAGGCATCAAGTTGTTCAAACCGCCAGCCAGAGTAATTAAAGCTGCTTCCTAAAATATCCAGACTGTTGATATGAGCTATCGGCAGGTTGAGAGACTCAAGTGTGGAAAGAAGTCGCTCTGAAGGTATTTGAGGCGGTAGCCTTAAGTGATTGATGGTGACATTAACCAACGACCATCCGTTTTGGTATTGTTCTGCTTGTCCGGAAATATTGGCACCGCGCCAGTCAAAAGAAACACCATAAAGCGTGCTGTTCTGGGGCTTATATTTGGCATCAATGAGAATCGTGTCAAACGCTTCACCATGAGAATAAAGCTGTTGTGCTGAGAGTTGTAACTCTCCGTAGGGTAAGAGTTGTTCAGGCTTTTCCCAGACAGGCTCTTTGATTTGCACACTGAGCTCTCGTATTGACCAAGGTCCAGCTGAAATATCAACATGTTTAAGTGAAATCGAGTTTAGGTGCACAGAGCGAGCAAGCTGAGTGTCTAGCTTCCGCACATCAATATTAGCTCCCTCGATGAGTAGGGAATCAAAAGCCAACTTGCCATCGCTAAAAACATAAGGACTTAGCCAGATTGTGATTTTAGAAATCGGGAATGTTTGGCTCTCAGATGTTATCTCAACATCCTCAAGATCTAGTTGATAAGGGGGAGAGTACAGGGCTTTTCGCGCTACTACTGAATAAGGCGTGAGATGCTGAAACGCAAAGTTAATGATGTTTGCAGAGTAGCGAGTTTGAAGTAGGGCATACAGAGAAATGGCGAACAGGCTCAGCAAACAAATGAGGAATATTGTGCTCAGTAGCAAGATTCTCTTCAAAATTACGACCTTCCCTTACACCCATTCACTATCCTAATCACGGCTAGACATGCCTCAATGAAGCCTTTTTCAACGAAATGAAAAAGAGGCGTCCAGTACGGAACAATGACTAGCTTGAAACATTTTGGAGTTCGAGGCAACAAAAAGCCCCTAGAAATAGGGGCTTAGAATTTTATTTGAAGACAAGGTCACTAATCTAGCTGTGGGCCAGCTGCAATAAGTGATTTACCTTCTTCATTATCGGTGTACTTCTCGAAGTTGTTGATGAAAAGCCCAGCTAGATCTTTAGCTTTGCTTTCCCACTGTAGTGGATCAACATACGTGTCACGTGGGTCAAGGATGGTTGGGTCAACATCGTGCAGCGCAGTTGGTACTTCCAAGTTAAAGATTGGAATGTGCTTAGTTTCTGCATGCTCGATAGAGCCATCTAGGATCGCATCAATAATGCCACGAGTATCCTGAATCGAGATACGTTTGCCACTGCCGTTCCAACCTGTGTTCACTAGGTATGCTTCTGCACCTGCTGCTTCCATACGCTTAACGAGAACTTCCGCGTACTTCGTTGGGTGTAGAGTTAGGAATGCTGCGCCGAAACATGCAGAGAATGTTGGTGTTGGCTCAGTGATGCCACGCTCAGTACCAGCTAGTTTTGCTGTAAAACCAGATAGGAAGTGATACTTAGTTTGCTCTGGTGTTAATTTTGAAACCGGAGGTAGCACACCAAATGCGTCAGCGGATAGGAAGATAACTTTCTTCGCATGGCCGCCTTTCGATACAGGCTTCACGATGTTTTCGATGTGTTCAATTGGGTAAGAAACGCGAGTGTTTTCTGTTTTCGAACCGTCATCAAAGTCGATAGTGCCATCTGAAAGAACCGTTACGTTTTCTAGAAGGGCATCACGGCGGATAGCGTTGTAGATATCCGGTTCCGCTTCTTTCGATAGTTTGATGGTTTTCGCGTAACAACCGCCCTCGAAGTTAAATACGCCGTCATCGTCCCAACCGTGTTCATCATCACCAATCAGTTCACGTTTTGGATCAGTAGAAAGGGTTGTTTTACCCGTACCAGACAAGCCGAAGAAAATGGCTACGTCGCCTTCTTTACCCATGTTTGCGCTACAGTGCATTGATGCGATGCCTTGTAGAGGAAGGAAGTAGTTCATCATAGCAAACATACCTTTCTTCATCTCACCACCGTACCACGTACCACCGATAAGCTGTGTGCGCTCGGTTAGGTTAAATACAGTAAAGTTTTCTGAGTTCAGGCCTTGTTCTTGCCAGTTTTTGTTCGTGCATTTCGCGCCGTTCATGACTACAAAGTCTGGCTCGAACGTTTCTAGCTCTTCTTCTGAAGGGCGGATAAACATGTTTTTCACGAAGTGTGCTTGCCAAGCGACTTCTGTAATTACACGAATGCTTAGGCGAGTATCTGGGTTGGCACCACAGTATCCATCAACAACGAATACACGTTTACCAGAAAGCTGGTTTGTTACCTGTTCTTTTAGGTCATTCCAGATTTCTTGTGAGATTGGTTTATTGTCATTTTTTACTGCGTCAGATGTCCACCACATGTGTTCTTCAGTGGTTGCATCCTTAACGATGTATTTATCTTTTGGTGAGCGGCCAGTAAAAATACCAGTGTCAACGGCAACAGCGCCGAGTTCAGTGACAACACCTTTTTCATAGCCTTCTAAGTCAGCACGAGTCTCTTCTTCAAATAACAGCTCATAACTAGGGTTGCGAACAACCTCTTTTACGTTATGCAGTCCGTGCTTAGTCAGGTCAATTGTTGCAGCCTTTGTATGTTCCATAACGGTCATCGGTGCTCCTTGTCGGAATAATTTGTAGGGATTTTGTAAGAATTTTTTAATTTTTATACGCTCACCATGCTAGCAATGGGCCTAAGTAAAAACAGGGATATAGCTCAAAAAATATCCTTGTTTAGACTGGGGTTTTAAGCGACGCATCACATATTGGCAGGGATAGTTTATCGCGCACGCAAAGCTTTGCGCTAGACCAAAATCGTTAATATTCGACTAAAATTAACCAGTTGCTTAATTACAGGAAAGCTAGGAATGACGGGGTGTTGATCACAAAAAGGCCAGCATTGGCTGGCCTTTTGAAGGGTAAATTACGTGCTTGGTAAAAAATATAAATTAATGCAGCGTTTTATTACCTGTTATTGACTGTTCAAACAGTTCAGACACCTCTGCTTCGTCGAACGTGTAGCTCGTGCCGCAGTAATCACAATGTAAAGAAATGGTGCCAATCTCTGTCAGAATGTCATTAACTTCTGCTCTATCGATAGTAATGATTGCTGCTCCACTGCGCTCTCGAGAACAGCCACAGTGGAACTCAACAGGTTGAGGTTCAAAGATGCGCACTTTCTCTTGGTTGTATAAGCGGTAAAGCAGTTCATTGGCACCCAAAGAAAACAGTTCTTCGTCTTTCACTGTATTGGTTAGCTGCTCAAGGTGCTCAAAATCTTCTGGAGCGCCAGTGCCATCAGGCATAACCTGAATTAACATGCCAGCAGCGTGTGCGATACCTTCATGTTCACCAGTGCGAATCCAAAGGCGTGTTTTAAGCTGCTCTGAATTAGCAAAATAACCTTCAATAATGTCAGTGAGATTGTCGCCTTCTAGGCCAACAATACCCTGATAGCGCTCACCTTGTTTTGGATCGATAGTGATTACAAGATGGCCTTTGCCCATCATGTCATGGATAGTTGCATCGTCAGCAATTTCGCCTTCCCAGCGGGCGACACCACGAACCTTTTGGTTGTTATCACCGTTAATGACAACCAGTGATACAGGGCCATCACCTTGTAGTTGCAGCGTGATAGAGCCTTCGAACTTTAGTGTTGCTGTAAGAAGTGTCGTTGAAACTAATAGCTCACCGAGTAGCTTTTGAAGTGCCGCAGGGTATTCCTTGCTAGTAATAATACGTTGGTATACTTCATCCAATTGCACCAACTCGCCACGTACTGAGAGGTCTTCAAAAAGGTAGCGGTTTAATACGTTGTTTGCCATGGAGTTAATTCCTCGTACGTATGGTACTTATTGATGTTTAAATTTGATGATGTCGCGGCGCTGTTTTTTGTCAGGGCGACGATCAGGGCTAGGGCTATGCGCATGAAGTTTGCGTTGTGCGGCGTTTTCTTCGCGCTTTGCAATGCTCTCAGCCGTTTCTTCATACAGAGTCTGAGCTTCAGGAGCGCCTCGTCGTTGATCTGAAATCTTTTCAATAACAACGGTTTTCTCTTCGTGACCTTGGCGAAGAGTAATGACTGCACCAAGCTCAACTGCCTTACTAGGCTTGCTGCGTTGGCCATTATAGTGGACTTTGCCGCCATCGACCATGTTTCGCGCAATAGAGCGCGTTTTGTAAAAGCGTGCCGCCCAAAGCCATTTATCGAGCCTGACTGCTTCTGTTTGGGAACCCATTGTTGGAACGGACCTCTAACGATAATAAATTATTTGGTGATATCAGCTGTAACAATGGTGATGTGATGTGCATTTTTCAAGCGGGATTATCAAAATTAGCATTTGGACCTTTGGGTATAGGGAGTTAAGTGTTTAGCTTGTTAGGGATTTTGGTACAATAGTTGGCTACACTTTTATTAATGGGCACCATCAGATTTGGGCGCAAACGAGAAGGACACTCAGTGAAGCATCAAAGCGCAAGCGCACTGTACAGATTGAGCGAATCTATCCAAGATGTACAGATTCAGCAGCGCCTAAGTAAGATTGTAGTGATTGTTTTATTAGTAGTCAGTGCTTGGATCTTAGGTCGATTGATCTGGCAACCTTTCACATCTGAATCCATTACTCAGTGGCAACCTAAACCCTCCAACAATCGGTCAAGCAATGTAGGTTCTTCAGTCAATCTGACTGAGCTGCAAAACGGTCAGCTTTTTGGTCAATACCAAGAGCAGCGTAAAGTTGTTGAAAAGCCCAAAGTTCAAGATGCTCCCAAAAGTCAGCTTAATGTTGTATTGGTGGGAGTCGTCACAAGCACAAATCCAGATAAGAATCTGGCTGTTATCGCCAATCGTGGTAAGCAGGTGACTTATGGGATCGGTGAAGTTATCGAAGGCACCAGAGCTAAGCTATATCAAGTGCAACAGGATCGCGTAATAGTGGATAACTCAGGCCGCAATGAAACCGTGATGCTTGAAGGGCTGAAATACGAAAGATCAGAGCCTCGTCAAGTGGCTGAGCCCCCTCCGGTTTCACAGGATAAGCTAGAGCAGATCCGAGATGAGATTCGTCAAGATACAAAACAAGTGTTCCAGTATGTGCGCATGTCGATGGTAAAAAATGGTAATGACATCGTCGGCTATCGTTTGTCTCCAGGTAAGGATCCTGCCTTATTTAAAGCAGTAGGATTGGAATCTGGTGATATTGCCACTCAAATTAATGGATTGGATTTAAAAGATTCAGCAGTTATGGGAGAGATATTCAAAAATTTATCTGAGCTGACTGAATTAACTCTAACGGTCGAGCGCGATGGCCAGCCGTACGAGATATATATTGAATTATAGGTAGCGGCTTTTGGCCACTATCGCCACGAGGAGTAAAACGTGAATCATTGGCTTAAGAAAAGCGCGTGGCTTTTAGCAGGAAGCTTATTAACTTCGCCAAGTATAATGGCGGCTAATGAATACAGTGCCAGTTTCAAAGGTACGGATATTCAAGAGTTTATCAACATTGTTGGTCGCAACTTAGAAAAGACCATCATCGTTGATCCGTCTGTTCGCGGTAAAGTGGATGTACGTAGTTACGACATGCTAACCGAAGAACAATACTACAGTTTCTTCTTAAATGTGCTCGAAGTGTACGGATACGCCGTCATTGAAATGGAAAACGGCGTGATTAAGGTCGTTAAATCCAAAGATGCCAAAACCTCCGCTATCCCTGTTGTGGGTGATGGAAAAGTTCAAGGTGATGAGGTTGTCACTCGCGTTGTCGCTGTACGCAATGTGTCTGTGCGCGAACTCTCCCCGCTGCTTCGCCAGCTAAATGACAACGCTGGTGCGGGTAACGTAGTCCATTATGATCCAGCCAACATCATTCTTATTACAGGCCGAGCTGCCGTTGTAAACCGTTTAGCTGACATTATTAAACGCGTGGATCAGGCGGGTGATAAATCGATAGAAGTGGTTGAACTTGATAACGCGTCTGCCGCTGAAATGGTGAGAATTGTAGAAGCGTTAAGTAAGACTGATGTGAAGAATACTCCTGGATTCTTACAGCCTAAGCTGGTGGCTGATGAGCGCACCAACTCAATCCTGATTTCTGGCGATCCTCAAGTACGTCAGCGCCTTCGTAAACTGATCAAGCAACTTGATGTTGAAATGGCGTCAAAAGGTAACAATCGCGTGGTTTATCTAAAATACGCGAATGCTGAAGAACTTGTTGATGTGTTAAAAGGCGTATCAGATAACCTGCAGGCGGAAAAGTCGTCTGGTGGTCAAACGAATGGCTCTACCAAGCGTGGTGAGGTGATGATCGCAGCGCACCCAGATACCAATGCACTGGTTTTAACTGCACCGCCAGATATTATGATCGCTCTGCAAGACGTGATTGCCCAGCTGGATATTCGTCGCGCTCAGGTGCTGATTGAAGCGTTGATCGTAGAAATGGCTGAAGGCGATGGGATCAATCTAGGTGTGCAATGGGGCTCTTTAGACACGGGTGCCGTTATCCAATATGGCAATACAGGCGCGCCGATCGGCCAAGTCATGGTAGGTCTGGAAGAGGCTAAGGATACTGAAACAACAAAAGCTGTATATGATTCTGATGGCAATTTCTTGCGCAACGAAACGACCAGTGAGAAAGGCGATTATTCTACTCTTGCTTCGGCCCTTGCAGGTGTTAACGGCGCCGCAGTGAGCTTGGTGATGGGCGACTGGACGGCACTGCTGAGCGCGGTCGCGACAGACTCTAACTCCAACATTCTCTCCTCCCCAAGTATTACTGTCATGGACAACGGTGAAGCGTCATTCATTGTGGGTGAAGAAGTGCCTGTCATTACTGGTTCCACTGCGGGTTCAAACAACGATAACCCGTTCCAGACGGTCGATCGTAAAGAAGTTGGTATTAAGCTTAAAGTTGTCCCTCAAATTAACGAAGGTAACTCGGTTCAGTTAAATATTGAGCAGGAAGTCTCCAATGTGTTGGGTGCAAATGGCGCGGTCGATGTTCGATTTGCCAAACGCCAGCTGAACACGTCAGTGATGGTGGAAGACGGTCAAATGATTGTTCTAGGCGGCTTGATTGATGAACGCGCACTAGAGAGCGAATCGAAGGTACCATTATTGGGCGACATTCCAGTCCTCGGTCATCTATTCAAATCAACCAGCACGCAAGTGGAAAAGAAAAACCTGATGGTGTTCATCAAGCCAACGATTATTCGTGATGGCGTGACAGCCGATGGCATTACTCAGCGCAAATACAACTTTATTCGTGCAGAACAGCTCTACAAAGCTGATCAAGGTCTGAAGCTGATGAGTGACAGCCATATCCCAGTGTTGCCTAAGTATGGTGAAGAGATTCGTCATCCAGCGGAAATTCAAGCCTTCTTAGACCAAATAGGTACGCAGTAATGTCTATGGATGCCGCAGTATTGTTTCGTCGATTGCCGTTTGGGTTTGCTAACCGCTTTAATTTGGTTCTAGAGCCCAAAGAAAATGGTGTTGTGCTCTATTATGTAGAACCACTTTCGGTGAGCGCATTACTCGAAGTTCAGAGAACGATTGGGACTGATTTTTCACTGGTAGAAATTAATAAAGAAGAGTTTGAGCAGAAGCTAACCATCGCTTATCAGCGTGACTCATCAGAAGCTCGGCAGCTGATGGAAGATCTTGGTGCAGACAGTGATGATTTCTTCTCTCTAGCGGAAGATTTACCTCAAAGTGAAGATTTACTGGAATCGGAAGACGACGCACCTATCATCAAGCTAATCAACGCTATGCTAGGTGAAGCAATCAAAGAAGGGGCATCCGATATTCATATCGAAACCTTTGAAAAGAAACTGATGATTCGCTTCCGTGTTGATGGGGTGCTTAGGGATGTCCTCTCACCTAGCCGTAAGCTGGCTCCATTACTTGTATCGCGCGTTAAAGTTATGGCGAGGCTCGATATTGCCGAGAAGCGTGTTCCACAAGATGGCCGAATATCGCTGCGTATTGGCGGTCGCGCAGTGGATGTGCGTGTTTCGACGATGCCATCTTCTCACGGCGAACGTGTAGTAATGCGTCTTCTGGATAAAAACGCGACGCGCCTAGATCTTCATAGTTTGGGTATGACGAAGGTAAATCACGATAACTTCCAAACCATGATTGGTCGTCCGCATGGCATCATTTTGGTGACAGGTCCAACAGGGTCGGGTAAGTCCACGACGCTTTATGCTGGTTTACAAGAATTAAACAGCAATGAGCGCAACATACTAACGGTAGAGGACCCGATTGAATTTGATATCGATGGTATCGGTCAAACGCAGGTTAACCCTAAAGTTGATATGACCTTTGCTCGTGGGTTACGTGCCATTTTGCGTCAAGACCCAGACGTCGTCATGGTGGGTGAGATCCGAGATCTTGAAACGGCTCAAATTGCTGTTCAGGCTTCTTTGACCGGGCATTTAGTGATGTCGACCCTCCATACCAATACCGCGATAGGTGCTATTACACGACTGCGCGACATGGGAATTGAGCCATTTCTTATCTCATCCTCTCTGCTTGGTGTGTTAGCACAGCGACTAGTTCGGACGCTGTGCAGTGACTGTAAAGAACCTTATGACGCAGACAAGGAAACCAAAAAGCTGTTTGGTGCTGAAGTTAATGAACCTTTAACGCTTTATCGTGCCAAAGGGTGTGAGAAGTGTAGCCATAAAGGTTATCGAGGCCGTACAGGTATTCATGAACTCCTTATTGTTGATGAAACTGTTCAGGAACTTATTCATAGCGAAGCAGGTGAGCAAGCCATTGAAAAGGCTATTCGTCAACGAACCCCAAGTATTCGTGATGATGGCTTGTCCAAAGTCCTTAACGGCGTGACCTCTTTGGAAGAGGTTTTGCGAGTCACTAAGGAAAGCTAATGGCCGCGTTTGAATACAAAGCGTTAAATGGCAAGGGGAAAACCCAGAAAGGAGTCATTGAAGGCGATAATGCTCGACAAGTGCGGGCGCGTTTAAAAGAGCAAGGGTTAGTGCCTGTTGAGGTAAATGAGACGCGCCAGAAGAGCAAACAGCAAGGCTCTCAGCCGAGTATGGCTTTTAAACGTGGTATCAGTACCCCCGACCTTGCGCTGATCACGAGACAGCTTGCTACGTTAGTTCAATCAGGTATGCCATTGGAAGAGTGCTTAAAGGCCGTTTCTGAGCAGTCTGAAAAGCCACGTATTCGCACCATGTTGTTGGCAGTGCGTTCAAAAGTGGTGGAAGGTTACACGTTGGCAGATAGCTTAGCTGATTACTCACATATCTTTGATGAGCTATTTCGCTCGATGGTGTCAGCTGGCGAAAAGTCCGGGCACTTGGACTCTGTGCTTGAGCGTCTGGCAGACTACGCTGAGAATCGGCAAAAGTTACGCTCCAAACTGCAGCAAGCGATGATATACCCTGTGGTGTTGGTCGTATTTGCTGTGGGTATCGTGGCATTTTTGCTGGCTGCAGTCGTGCCGAAGATTGTTGGTCAGTTTGTACAAATGGGGCAAGAATTACCACAGTCGACACAGTTTCTACTCTCATCGAGTGAATTCCTCCAGAATTGGGGAGTGCAGCTGTTAGTGGCACTGATTGCTCTGATTTACGGAATAAAGTTATTACTACGCTCGCCAGATGTACGCCTAAAATGGGACCGAAAAGTGGTATCGCTGCCTTTGATTGGCAAGATTTCCCGTGGATTGAATACTTCCCGATTTGCACGCACGCTATCGATCTGTACGTCCAGTGCGATTCCTATCTTAGATGGCATGAAAGTCGCTGTGGATGTGATGTCTAATCAATATGTCAAACAGCAGGTTATGGCCGCTAGAGAAAACGTTCGTGAAGGTGCCAGCCTTCGAAAGGCGCTGGATCAGACCAAGCTATTTCCTCCAATGATGTTACATATGATCGCGAGTGGCGAGCAGAGTGGTGAGTTAGAAGGAATGCTAACCCGTGCAGCAGATAACCAAGACTCTAGTTTCGAATCGACGGTGAACATCGCACTGGGTATTTTTACCCCGGTGCTGATCGCACTGATGGCAGGCTTGGTCCTGTTTATTGTGATGGCGACACTAATGCCAATTTTAGAAATGAATAATTTAATGAGTGGATAAGGCAGTTAGCTTAATATCCACTCTAAGTTTTTGATTTGGAGAACATAATGAAAACTATAACGAAAAAACAGTCAGGCTTTACCCTATTAGAAGTCATGGTTGTTATCGTCATTTTGGGTATTCTCGCAAGTTTTGTTGTACCTAACCTTCTGGGCAACAAAGAGAAAGCGGATCAACAAAAGGCAATCACAGATATTGTTGCGCTTGAGAACGCACTAGACATGTATAAGTTAGACAACAGCGTATACCCAACCACTGATCAAGGTTTGGATGCACTGGTGACAAAACCGTCTAGCCCAGAACCACGCAATTACCGTGAAGGCGGCTACATCAAGCGTTTACCTAACGATCCATGGGGCAATGAATACCAATATTTAAGCCCAGGTGATAAAGGCGCGACAGATATCTTTACGCTAGGTGCAGATGGTCAGGAAGGCGGCGAGGGCGCTAATACTGATATCGGCAACTGGAATATCCAAGATTTCCAATAACCCGATCTAATGGTGTGGGGCGGAGTGATCTGCCCCAGATAAGCGATGCGTATTCAAAAGGGATTCACCCTAATCGAGATCCTGCTGGTACTTGTGCTGCTTTCAGTGGCATCGGTAGCGGTCATCTCGACTCTGCCGCAAAAAAGCTCGGATGAAGCAAAGCAGCAAGCGCTGGCGCTTTATCATCGTTTGCAGCTTCTTAACGAAGAGGCAATTCTAAGTGGCAAGGATTATGGTGTTCATTTTGATGAAAAGGACGCCTCTTATCAGCTGCTGACATTAGATGTAGAAGGCTGGGAAAAGTTGAACGACAGCGAACTTCCTGAAGAGGTGGATCTACCCGATGGTATAGCAATGGTGTTACAGCTAGGTGGAACTGCGTGGAAAGATGAAGACCGATTGTTTAACCCCTCTAGCCTCTTTGATGAAGAGATGTTTGCTGATGTAGAGGAAGAAGAGAAAGTACCTGCCCCTCAGGTGTTTATTATGTCGAGCGGTGAAGTCACCCCATTCTCTATTGCCATTTACCCGCAGAACCTCAGTGCTGAGCAAGATGCGTGGCATGTAGTGGCAAAAGAAAATGGACAGATCATCATTCTGGCCCCAGGAGAGAGTGATGAAGAAGCGTAAGTCAGGATTTACCCTACTTGAAGTTTTGGTTGCGCTTGCGATCTTTGCGACAGCAGCAATCGCGGTTATTCGTTCTGTTAGTCAGCACATCAATACCTTGAGCTATCTAGAGGAAAAAACGTTTGCTTCGATGGTGGCGGATAACCAAATGGCAAAAGTCATTTTATCGGAGAGCAAACCTACGAAATCAAACGGTAAAGAAGAGCTTGCAGGTATTGAGTGGTATTGGACGATAGAGCCAGTTGCTACGGCAGGAAACCTATTGCAAGCCTTTGACGTTAAAGTCGCGGCGAAAGAAAACGGCTCGCCGATTGTCACGGTACGAAGTTATGTTACGAACTAAACGTGTTCAGTGTGGCTTTACCTTAATCGAGGTGCTGGTGGCGATTGCGATATTTGCCAGCTTGAGTGTCGGTGCGTACCAAGTACTTAACCAAGTTCAGCGCAGTAACGAGCTTTCTCTGGAGCGAAATGAACGCTTAAAAACACTACAACGAGCGTTGGTGTTTTTGAATAACGACTTTCGGCAAATGGCATTGCGGAAAACTCGAACGAATGGAGAGGATCCCTCACCCAAGCTGATTCAATGGCAAGATTACTTGCTTGATTCGGATGCGAAAGGCGTGATGTTTGCTCGTTTGGGATGGCACAACCCAGAGCAACAATTTCCCCGTGGTGAAGTGACAAAAGTAGGATACCGCCTCAGAGACAACCAGCTAGAGCGAGTTTGGTGGCGATACCCAGATACACCAGCGGGTCAACAGGCACTCGTCATGCCTCTGATAGATAAGGTCGAGTCATTTAATTTGAGCTTTTACGACGGTAAAGAGTGGCAGTCTAATTGGGAAAAAAATAATGCCTTACCTCAGGCCATAACCGTTGAACTTGAGCTGAAAGATTACGGAAAAATTGAGCGTATTTACTTGATTGCTGGTAGTTCAATCAGCTTGTCTGGAGCAGACGATGAAACCAGTTAATCCGCAGCGAGGTGTGGCACTTATCGTTGTTTTGTTACTACTGGCAGTGATGGTAAGCATTGCCGCCACGATGGCTGAGCGTCTATTTGGGCAATTTAAGCGCGCTACTAATCAGCTCAATTATCAGCAGGCTTACTGGTATAGCATTGGCGCAGAAGCGTTAGCCAAAACTGGTATTGAGCAAAGTTACAAAGACTCTGACACGATTAATCTGTCTCAGCCTTGGGCTATAGAAAAGCAAACGTATCCTCTCGATTTTGGTACGTTGACTGGGCATATCGTCGATAAACAGGCGTGTTTCAACTTAAATGCGTTCACTGCTGTCACGCAGGAAGCGGGTTCTGATCGTGTGCCATTCTTGGTGCAAGCGTTTCAGTTCATGATGGAAGAGCTAGAGATAGACAATTATCAGGCGGAAGAAGTGTCTCAATCATTATGGGATTACGTTGACTCAAATAATGTGCAGAGCTCTGTGTCGGGTGTTGAAGACAGCTATTACGAATCAATGTCACCCTCGTATGTCGCTGCCAATTCCATGTTGGCCGATAGCTCCGAGCTTCGTGCTGTCAATCAAGCATCAGGTGAAGTCATGCAAAAGTTGGCTCCGTACATCTGTGTCATACCGACCAATGAGCTGAAGCTGAATGTCAATACTATTCACCCAGAGCAGGCTGAGCTACTGAGCGCAATCTTTCAGCCAAATTTCAGTACACAGCAAATGAGAGACATTTTAGAGAGTCGTCCTTACGAAGGGTGGGGAAGTGTCGACGATTTTCTCAAGGAAGGTGAGTTAGCGAACATCAAGCAAGAAGTGCTAGCCCCAATCAAAGGATATTTGACGGTAGATAGTGCGTATTTTGAGTTAGATGCAGAGATACTTGTTGGGAACTCAAGAGTTCGCGCACGTAGCCTAATATTTAGTAATAATCGTGAAACTGCAACGGTGGTCAGCCGTCGCTTTGGAGGTATCGGTGAACGAGTATCTGATCGTTCGACTGAGCAATAATACAGGGTCGACCATACAATGGCTGGTTTGGTCTGAGCAGCAAAAGGAAGTCATTGCTTGTGGAGAACTGGCTGACTGGGATGCGCTTGCTGAACTGGCTGCCTATGCTGAAAATCGCCGAACCATCGTGCTACTTTCTGCTGCGAGTCTTGTTTTAACTGAGGTAGATATTCCTGCAGGGGCAAGCCGTCAATTTGAAGGCATGCTACCGTTTTTGTTGGAAGATGAGCTCGCTCAGGATGTTGAACAGCTCCATTTTTCAGTGTTGAGCAAGAGCGCAGGAAAAGCTCAGATCTGTGCAGTTGAAACCGAATGGCTTGAGCAGGCGTTATTGAGCCTAAGGGATATTGGCTGTCAGGTGCAGTCTGTATTACCTGACGTACTAGCACTACCTGATCTGGAAGGGATTGCTGCGCTAGAGATCGATAACCAATGGCTCTTGAAGAAAACGCCTTATAGCGGTATCTCAATCAATAATGAGTGGTTGTCCTTCATGGCTCAATCGGAGTGGGTAAAAGAGGGTGATGAGTTTTTACCTCTTACTTCTTTTACTGCACTGCCTGATATTGCATTGGATGAGAATCAACTGTGGGTAAATGGTGAGCCACAATTGGTGATTCAGCTGTTAGCAGAGCATGCGATTCGTAGCAAAGTGAACCTGCTTACCGGTACTTTTAAACCTAAGTCGTCGTTTTATCGCTATTGGAAAGTGTGGCAAAAAGTGGCGATTGCCGCTGTGTTTTTGATAGCGGTTGTGCTGGTTGACAGCGTACTGAAAATTCAAAAATACGAAGCAGAGGCCCAGGCTTATCGAATGGAAAGTGAACGCATTTTCCGTCAAGCATTACCGGGTAAAACGAAGATTCCGACAGTGAGCTATCTAAAACGCGAGATGGAACGCGAAGCAAATCGACTTTCTGGCAATGGTGGTGATGAATCACTTCTGCAATGGATGGGAGATATGCCAGCGCTGTTAAAACAGGTACCAACGCTCAATTTAACCAGTTTTAAGTTTGATGGTGCGAGAGGAGAAGTGCGACTTCAAGCTCAAAGCCAAGATTTTCAAACCTTTGAGAAAGCCCGTGAACTTTTGGCATCCAAATTCAGTGTCGAACAAGGACAACTTAGCCGCTCAGGTGAGCTGGTCAATGGCTCCTTTGTATTAAAGCCATTATGAGGAGGCCCATATGAGCGCATTACTTAATTCGGTACAAAACTGGTGGCGTCAGATCTCGGGGCGAGAGCAAAGACTGGTGATAGTCTGTACGATACTGTTGGTATTTGGCGGGCTATATTGGGGATTAGTTCAGCCCGTATTACAGAGAGCGGAAGCAGCACAGCAAAGCATTCAAAGCGAAAAACAGTTGCTTACTTGGGTTAAAGAGAAAGCAGATGAGATTACTTCTTTACGTGGTCAGTCAGGACAGGTGGTGTCAAGTACGCCATTGAATCAGGCTGTTTCTTCCTCAGCTCGTCGTTTTAACATTGAGCTGCTTCGAGTACAGCCACGTGACGAACAGCTTCAAGTGTGGATTTCACCTCTACCTTTTAATCGCTTTGCTGAATGGATGGCCTTTCTTCAAGATACTCAAGGTATCACGGTGACATTTTTAGATATTGATAAAGGTGATCAGAACGGCGTGGTTGAAATTAAGCGCTTACAGTTCACGAAGGGGTAAATGGGTGAAAAAATATTTTCTGCTTGGCATTGGTTTGTTGTTCATCTTTGTCGTGAGCGCAATTGTACATTTGCCAGCGCAGGTGCTTGTCGACAACGTGCCACTACCAAGGCAGTTAAAATTAGCGGGTATAGAAGGCACTGTTTGGCAAGGTAGTGCCTCTAATGTGAGCTGGCAGAATGAAAGCTTTGGTGAGATCCAGTGGACGTTGCTGCCCTCTAAGTTGTTATCAGGAAAAGCAGAAGCTCAGATCCGATTTGGTCAGGGCAGTGATATGCAGCTAACAGGACGTGGAGCCGTCGGTTACGGCTTGAATGGAACCTTGTATGCCGAAAATTTAATGGCTTCTCTGCCAGTGAGTCAGGTGATTAAAATGGCTCCGCCAATGCCGATACCATTGACGTTAACTGGGAATATAGAACTGACAGTGAAGCGCTTAGACTACGCTGCACCTTATTGTCGAGCAGGTGAAGGAACGGTTGTTTGGAACACAGACAAGATTGGAACACCGCTGGATGAATTAGTTGTTGGCCCTGTCGTGGCGGATGTGACTTGCAGTGATAGCGTGATCGCCTTAAATGGTGGGCAAAAAAGCGCGCAAGTAGAGAGCGAAGCGGAAGTGGTACTGCAGCCTGATCGTCGTTACCAAAGTAAAGCATGGTTCAAACCGGGTAGTGAATTTCCGAAGGCATTCAGTGATCAGTTAGCCTGGCTACCTGACCCTGATTCAGAAGGTCGATATCAGTTTACTTACAACGGTAGATTTTAATTTAAAAAGGGCGTAGTCAATGACAGCGCCCTTTCTCTTTCGTCTGACACTACTTCATTGCAGGGAAGCTAATCTGCACTTTCAAGCCTCCACCGCTGCGATTATTCACAATCACAGAGCCACTATGCTGGCTGACAATTCTTTTCACGATGGTTAGACCTAGCCCGGTTCCTTCACTCCCACGAGCCGTGTCTCCGCGTGTGAATGGGGCAAACAACTTACTGATCTGACTTTGCTCGATTCCAGGTCCATTGTCTTCAACACTTACCCAGACCAGCTTATTGTCTGCGGTTATGCCCGTGCTGACTTTAATCCAGCCATTTCCGTAGCGCAGTGCATTAACGACTAGGTTGCTCACCGCACGCTTAATCGAAATTGGGCTTCCCAGTGTCATTTTCATCGGCTCGTGGAGTTCGGTTTCTATCTGAATCTCATAGCCGCCTTCTGACATCGCCACATCATTGGCAATTTCGTTCAGGTCGACTTCCAAAAATGACTGTTTGTTGACTGGCTTTAAATAGTCCATAAATTGGCTGATGATCTCATTGCACTCTTCGGTGTCACTGATGATACCTTCAGCTAAGTAGCTATCTTCAGGCGACATCATTTCTGTCGCGAGTCGAATACGAGTCAGAGGGGTGCGCAAGTCGTGGCTGATGCCCGCCATGAGCAATGCTCGGTCTTCTTCTAGCGCTTGTATCCCCTTTGACATCTGATTAAATGCACGTGTTACCGAGCGAATCTCAGATGCACCTTGCTCAGGGATAGGTGGCGGCACTTCACCACGACCAACCCCTTTCGCCGCTTTTTCTAGGGCAATAAGAGGGCGGTTTTGTAAGCGGATAAACAGCCATCCGCCAGCAATGATGAGCAGCGCCATGATTAAGCTATTGCGAAACAGAGGCGTAAAGTCTTCTTCTTGAAGCTCAGAGAGTGGGATGCGAAGTAGCGAACTAGGAAGTGCATCGGTCTGAATCCACAATATGTAGCTTTCTGAACCCAGCATCATGCGCACATCGGTCGCGGCTCCTAACTCCTTGCTCATCTCCTCGCTCATTAAGTCTATGGTGATGGCGTGGTGGAACTCTTCAGCGATTGGGCTCTCTTCGCTGTGAATTGTCACCCCGAGTTGCTCTAGTACTCGCCTACGCAGTGGACCATCCATACCTAAGCCATCTTCAAGATTGTCAGAGTCGCTTAGCATCAGGCTAATCTCATGACCTAAAATCTTGTTGAACTGCTGCAAACTTGGCATTAACGCGTAGTTGAAAACCGCGTAGTAAGAGTAGATTTGGCTAGCAATCAGCAGGGTGAGGAAGATGAAAATGGATTGAGTGAATGAACTGCGAATGCGCATAACAGCGACCTTGATAGTGGCAAAAACAAAAAGTGCGAGACAATGTCTCGCACCTTAACACATAAGTATTTACGCTTCTTTTCCGTCCGGTACGAAAACGTAACCTAAGCCCCAGACCGTTTGAATATAACGTGGTTTGCTTGGGTCAACTTCAAGCATGCGGCGCAGGCGAGAAATCTGAACGTCTATAGAACGTTCCATCGCAGAGTACTCACGGCCTCGCGCCATGTTCATCAACTTATCACGCGACATTGGCTCTCGAGCATTCGTCACCAATGCTTTCAGCACCGCAAATTCACCTGATGTGAGTGGCATTGATTCGTCGCCACGGAACATTTCGCGTGTACCTAAGTTTAAACGGAAATCACCAAACTCAACCACTTGTTCTTCACTGCTTGGCGCTCCTGGCAACTCTATCGTTTGACGACGGAGTACCGCTTTAATACGAGCAAGCAGTTCACGTGGATTAAAGGGCTTTGGTAGGTAGTCATCGGCACCCACTTCGAGGCCTACGATACGGTCAATTTCATCTCCCTTTGCAGTGAGCATCAGGATCGGTAGCATGTTATTGGCATTACGTAGGCGACGGCAGATTGAAAGACCATCTTCGCCAGGTAGCATTAAGTCCAGCACCATTAGATGAAAGTTTTCACGAGTGAGCAGGCGATCCATTTGTTCACTGTTTGCCACACTGCGTACTTGGAATCCCTGTTCAGACAAGTAACGCTCGAGCAACGCTCGTAGGCGTGCATCGTCATCAACGACTAAGATCTTGTGATTTTCTTGCATGTAATGATTCCACCTAATAACTGTATTTGCGCCCATGCAGGGTTTTTACCCTTTTTGACCATTTGGAATGTAACACTGTTCTGACCAAAGTGGCGCAAAGAATTGTTAACGTTTATTTCCTTTTTAGCTAATGTATACAGTAGTTTCAATCCAGTCGTAACAGAAATATGAAAACAAACCTAATCACCCGTGAAGGCTTTGATCGGCTTAAAAAAGAGCTCGATTTTTTATGGAAAGAAGAACGTCCAGAAGTGACCAAAAAAGTGACTTGGGCAGCCAGTTTAGGTGATCGATCAGAAAACGCAGATTACCAATACAACAAAAAGCGACTGCGCGAGATTGATCGACGTGTGCGTTATCTACGTAAGCGACTCGAACAAGTGACTGTGGTGGACTACTCTCCACAGCAAGAAGGCAAAGTCTTTTTTGGCGCGTGGGTCGAGATAGAAAACGACTCTGGCGAAGTGAAAGCGTTCCGCATTGTTGGCCCTGACGAAATCTATGGTGATGCGAAAGGGTATATCTCTATCGACTCACCCATGGCACGCGCACTGCTAAAAAAAGAAGTGGATGACGAATTCAGCGTAAAAACCCCGGAAGGTTATAAAGAGTGGTTTGTTAACCGGATTGAGTATAAGCAATAGCTTTATATCGCAGCCCTTCGACCCCACATACTAATTAATTCATTGATGCCTTAGGGCTTCACAAATAAATCATACAAAGAGATTCAACGGATGAGCCAAGCTATCTGTCACATGATTGCTCAGGAACTCAATGTTCGCACTGAGCAAGTCACTGCCGCTGTTACCCTGATCGATGATGGCAACACAGTTCCATTTATTGCCCGTTACCGTAAAGAGGTGACAGGTGGTCTGGACGATACCCAGTTACGTAACCTTGATAGCCGACTATCGTATCTGCGTGAGCTGGATGACCGCAGACAAACCATTCTTAAATCGATTGGTGAGCAAGGCAAACTGACTGCTGAGCTAGAAGCTGAAATTAACCAAGCCGACAGTAAAACACGTTTAGAAGACTTGTACTTACCATACAAACCCAAGCGTCGCACCAAAGGTCAAATCGCAATTGAAGCGGGCCTTGAACCGTTAGCCGACACGCTATGGAACGAACCACAAACCGAGCCTGAAAGTGAAGCAGCGCGTTATATCGATGCAGACAAAGGCATCGCGGATACCAAAGCGGCACTGGATGGTGCACGCGCGATCATCATGGAACGTATCGCGGAAGACGCGAATCTACTGGAAAAAATCCGCCATCACCTCAATCGTAACGCCGAGTTGGTTTCTCGCGTTGTCGATGGCAAAGAGCGTGAAGGTGAGAAATTTAAAGATTACTTCGAACATAATGAACCGCTCAGTAAAGTACCTTCACACCGTGCATTAGCGATGCTACGTGGCCGTAACGAAGGCTTCCTGACACTGGCGATGAACGCCGACCCAGCTCAGGAAGAGAGTGTACGTCAGTCTTACTGTGAAACCATCATTGCTGACCATTATGGTATTTCGCTCAGCAATGCTCCTGCCGACACATGGCGTAAACAGGTGATTAGCTGGGCGTGGCGTATCAAGGTTTCGATGCACATGGAAACCGAACTGATGGGCGCAATGAAAGAGCGTGCTGAAATCGAAGCGATTGAAGTATTTGCGACGAACTTGAAAGACTTGTTGATGGCAGCGCCTGCGGGCCCTCGCGCGACACTCGGTCTGGACCCTGGTTTGCGTACCGGCTCTAAAATTGCCGTGGTGGATTCAACCGGTAAGGTGCTAGCGACAGAAACCATCTACCCACACCCGCCGCAAAACCAATACGATAAATCAGCGCAGGTGGTGGCAAGCTTAGTTGCCAAGCACAATGTTGACTTGATTGCGATTGGTAACGGTACGGCTTCACGCGAAACCGACAGCTTTGTGGCTGACCTCATAAAACGCAATAACCTGAAAGTACAAAAGATCATGGTAAGCGAAGCGGGCGCGTCGGTGTATTCTGCATCCGAGCTAGCGGCGAACGAGTTTCCTAACTTGGACGTTTCGTTGCGTGGTGCTGTGTCGATTGCTCGTCGTTTGCAAGACCCACTAGCCGAACTGGTGAAAATCGACCCTAAATCTATCGGTGTGGGTCAATACCAGCACGATGTCAGCCAATCTATGCTGGCGAAGCGTCTAGATGCGGTGGTTGAAGACTGTGTTAACGCGGTAGGTGTTGACGTGAACACCGCTTCTCCGGCGTTGTTAACTCGTGTGGCAGGCCTGTCGAGCACGATCGCTCAGAACATTGTGGATTACCGCGACGAAAACGGTCGCTTTGAAGCACGCAGTACGTTGAAAAAAGTCGCTCGTTTGGGGCCTAAAGCGTTTGAGCAGTGTGCGGGATTCTTACGTATTATGGATGGTAAAAACCCTCTTGATGCGTCATCCGTTCACCCTGAAGCCTACCCAGTGGTGAAGGCTATTGCAGAGAAAAACCAGAAAGAGGTGAAGTCTCTGATCGGCGATACGGATTTCTTACGCGGTTTGCACGCGGTTGATTACACCGATGAAAATTTTGGTGTACCGACGGTAACAGACATCATCAAAGAGCTTGATAAACCGGGCCGAGATCCGCGCCCTGAGTTTAAAACCGCAACGTTTGCCGACGGTGTAAATAAAGTTTCAGACCTAGAACCGGGTATGGTGTTGGAAGGTGTGGTGTCGAACGTCGCCAACTTTGGCGCATTTGTTGATATCGGCGTTCATCAGGACGGATTAGTCCATATTTCTGCGCTGACTGACCGTTTTATCTCTGACCCACGTGAAGTGGTGAAAGCCGGTGACATCGTTAAAGTCAAAGTGATGGAAGTGGATGTACAACGCAAGCGCATCGCACTCTCTATGCGCTTGAATGATGAACCAGGACAAGACAACCGCCCACAACGTGGCTCTGCGCCTCGTGGTCAACAGCGTCAAACCAATCAAGGTGGTGGTCAACGTCGCCGTGAGGAATCATCAAACAACGCGATGGGTGGCGCATTTGCAGCCGCATTCGCTAAAGCTAAGCGTTAATCTTAGCGCTTGTTAAAATACAAATCCCCGCAGTCTTGTGTTGAGACGCGGGGATTTTTTTTCGGTATTTCCTAATTCTGAATATCGAACATTAGGTACTACAACACCGCAATCACATCGGATGGCGTATTCGGCGCCACAGCGTGGCCATAGTGAAACTTAATTACGGTTCTGCGTTTTGCCATTTTGCCTTCCGTTCTCGCCGCATCGATTATACGTTTGGGCAACCGAAAGCGCATCGCATAGCCTTTCCCTTGATGTTGACTGTAGCTATTCAGGGAGAGCAGTTGGAACATCCTCGCAAGGGTATCCTCCGGATTATCCAGATAAGAGTCACTTTCTTCGTCTTGTTCACCGGTTTCATAGCTCGGATGCTCTGAAGGATCCCATGACGATTGTTTGCGCCTTTTATCGTCTGCTTTGACTTTTCGCTCAGCATTACTCTTGGTCAATGCCATCGTCGGAACAATCGGTTCGCGCACTTTATTATCGCGAGCAGCTTGCTCCGTCTGAACATTCACCGATGGGGCAATTAGCGGCACACTTACGTTCGTAGGTGATACGAGCATCGCTAAATCTCCTCACGCCCGACTGGGTTCCTCTCGCAAAAGTTTAATCTCACGTAAAGTCATCCAGTTCGTCTATTTATCGACCAGAAGGGTCAAATATTTAGCATTGAGGTCAAAGATTTTATGATTTTTCGTTCATAAAGCGCGTAACTTGCTGACAGAACTCATCAAATTCGGTCATGAAAGGCGCGTGAGACGATGAACCAAAGATGAAACTTTCACTGCCGGGCATTAACGAATCCACATCGGTTGCCACTTTGGCAGGCACAAGCCCATCCAAACGTCCATATAGTCGGAGTGTCGGCAGTTGTAGTGCGCTCAACATTTCTCGGTAGTCGATATCGGCTAATAGGTTTAACCCTGCAAGCAGCGATTTAGGATTGGGAGATGGGCGAGAGAGAACCGCTTTCTTGAGCGATTTTACGTCTTGGCGTGCAGATGGACTACCCATCGCTTGCAGCGCCATAAATTGCTCAATCGTCCGCTGGAAGTCTTCGACCAGTTGTTCGGTGAAGGCACTCAACACGTTAGGTTGAATACCACGCCAAGGCTTATCGGCGGCAAACTTAGGAGAGCTGGCAACGGTGATCAGCTTTTCTACTCGCTCAGGATGATGTAGGGCGATATGTGTGGCGAGAAGGCCGCCTAAAGACCAGCCAAGCCAAATCGCTTTTTCTGGCGCGTGCTCAAGCACCAGATCCGCCATGTGCTCAATTGAGTCAAAATGCGTTTGATGGCTGTGACCAAACCCCGGCAAGTCCACCACATGAACACGGTATTGCTGGTTTAGCGCTTCAACGGTTTGGTGCCAGACTGCTCCGTTCATACCCCAGCCATGAAGTAGGACAATATCGTCACCTTCTCCTGAAGACTGCCAGTAGAGTGGTGAATTTACGCTCTCACTTGTTGCCACTTTTTTCATCCTTTCACTTTTCATAACCCATGCACAATAACCAAAAATTTTGTGCAGAGGCGGCTATGGTAGCTCATTGGTTGAAAAAATACACAACGGACCTCTTGCCGCCGCATTGCGAGGTGTGTCAACTCGAGGTAGGGCAGAGTGCAGATTTCTCCTGGTTGTGTGAACACTGTCAGCGCTATATCACTGAAGTAAAAAGATGTTCCCGCTGTGGCTTACCCATGGAAACGCAGATGGAGGTTTGTGGGAAGTGTTTGGTTGAACCGCCAACATGGCAACGTGTTTTTTGTGTGGGAGACTACCAACAACCGATTTCTGGGTATGTTCATAGGCTTAAATATGAGCGCCAGTTCTGGCAAGGCGCCAAACTCGCCAGTTTGCTTGTCCCAAGGATACAGAAACCAGCAGAACTTCTCACATCGGTCCCATTGCATTGGAAAAGACAATGGTACAGAGGATTTAACCAAAGCGAACTGATTGCGTTGAGTTTGGCAAAGTCCCTAAACAGACCGTATAACAATCTGTTCAAGCGGACACGTGCAACCTCACCCCAGCAGGGTAAAGACCGCGCCCAAAGAATGCGAAACCTGCATGATGCATTTCGATTGATTCAACCCGTAAATGTTAAGCATGTCGCGATTGTTGATGACGTGCTGACCACGGGGAGTACTGTGCAGCATTTATGTAAATTACTGCTTGAAGCAGGCGTGGAAACCGTTGATATTTATTGCATCTGCCGGACTCCTGAACCGACATCCTAGCTTTAGATCTCGAGTTTTCATACCGAAGGGCTAGATCTTGCAAAAATCAGGAGTAGAATGGTGACTAAATAGCCTACAAATTTACTCAGGTATTCGTCGTGTCAAATCCTATTACTATTACAGAAAATGCTCAAAAGCATTTTGCTAACCTTTTGAGCCAACAGCCAGAAGGCACTAACATTCGTGTATTCGTAGTGAACCCAGGGACTCAAAACGCTGAGTGTGGTGTGTCTTACTGCCCACCAGAAGCGGTAGAAGGTACAGACACTGAGTTTGCGTTTGAAGGTTTTTCTGCGTACGTAGATGAGCTAAGCCTGCCTTTCCTAGAAGACGCAGAGATCGATTTTGTGACTGACAAAATGGGCTCGCAGCTAACGCTAAAAGCGCCAAACGCGAAGATGCGTAAAGTTTCTGACAATGCGCCACTTATCGAGCGCGTTGAGTACGTAATTCAAACTCAGGTTAACCCACAGCTGGCTAGCCATGGCGGCCACGTAAACCTTGTTGAGATTACCGAAGAAGGCGTTGCGATTGTTTCATTCGGTGGCGGCTGTAACGGCTGTTCTATGGTGGATGTGACTTTGAAAGAAGGCATCGAGAAGCAACTAATCCAAGAGTTTAATGGTGAGCTGACAGCCGTTCGTGACGCAACCGAGCACGACCGTGGCGAGCACTCTTACTACTAACTTGTTAAGATACTTGTGATTTACGCATAAGAATGAGAAAGGGTTGGCAGAAATGTCAGCCCTTTTTTGATTTAAAACCAGATGTTTTTCTCATATATTAAGACATTACAATTTTACTAAGGAGCAAGAGTGTGGCTAAGCGAACACCGCCAGAAGTTCTGGCAAAAGAAACCGTTGCCCAATCTAGGTTGTTCTCCATCGAAGCTCTCGACTTGCGCTTTAGTAATGGTGAGCATCGTACTTACGAACGGATGAAACCACGTGGTCGGAATGCCGTGATGATGGTTCCGGTCACTGCGCAGGGTGATATTTTATTGGTACGTGAGTATGCTGCGGGCACTGAACGTTACGAGCTTGGTTTCCCCAAAGGGCTGATTGATCCAGGTGAAACGCCAGAGCAAGCGGCGGATCGAGAGCTAAAAGAAGAGATCGGTTTTGGTACAAGAAAGCTAACGCCTTTGAAAGAAGTGATTCTTGCTCCGTCTTATTTTTCTAGCAAAATGACTCTGTTTATCGCAGAAGATCTATACTCAGAACAACTAGAAGGCGACGAGCCTGAACCATTGGAAGTGATCCGCTGGCCACTAGCGCAAGCAGAGGAACTGTTAACTCATCTTGATTTTTGTGAAGCACGGAGTATCACCGCGTTGTTACTCGCCCTAAGATCATTAGCTGCATAATAAAGGGCGTAAAGGATTGACCATGCCAATGACACAAGACCTTTCCCAGCACATCAATGCCGTGATTGACATTGCCCGTTCTGCTGGACAGTTGATTCTCGATATTTACGAGAAAAAAGAGTATCAGGCGTTTACCAAAAGTGATGAAACACCCGTTACTAGCGCAGATATTGCCGCGCATAAATTTATTGTCGAGCAGTTATCAGAGTTGACGCCGGATATTCCGGTACTGTCGGAAGAAGCCGCAGACATCAGTTTAGATAAGCGTTCTCAGTGGGACCGCTACTGGTTGGTTGACCCGCTTGATGGTACTCAAGAGTTTATTGCTCGCAGTGGCGACTTTGCGACTATTATCGCGCTGGTAGAAAACAATAAGCCGATTATGGGTGTCGTTTATGGTCCGGTTTCTGGTGTGACGTACTACGCGTATCAAGGTAAAGGTGCATGGAAAATCCCTGATATGCACGAAAGTGTGCGTATTAATAGCCATGAGCACGATGGTCGCTCTTCGCCAATCGCCATCGCCATCAGTCGCCGACAAGACATTAACCGCATTACTAGCCGTATGAGTAGCGCGTGGAACTACGATTTGGTTCCGCTTGGTTCTGCCGCATTGAAAGCGTGCTTGGTGGCCGAAGGGGCTGTGGATTGTTACCTGCGCCTTGGGCCGACAGGAGAGTGGGATACCGCTGCGACACAATGTATTGTTGAAGAGGCGGGTGGGCGCATTCTCAGTACCCAGCTTGAGCCACTGTCATACAATGAGCGCGATACGCTAGAGAATCCAAACTTTATTGTGTTGGGTGATGAAAGCCTGCCGTGGGATGAAATCTTAAAAATCAAAGACTAGCTCTGGCTCGCTTGAATAGTCAATGCAAAGAGGGTTGATACATCAGTATCAACCCTTTGTTGTTTTAGGCTTTGGCGTACACGTCACGGTCGCCGAGCCAACGGTCGATAATCGCTACCGCGTTGTCTGGGTAGTTGTCGTGAATGTAACGCGCGATGCGTTGAACTTCGGGGATTAAACGTTGATCTCTAACTAAATCGGCAATCTTAAAGTCGGCCACTCCGGTCTGCTTTGTGCCGAGTAATTCACCCGGACCTCGAATCTCTAGATCGCGTTGTGCAATCACAAATCCATCATTACTTTCTCTTAGAACGCCCAAACGCTTTTGTGCGGTTTTAGATAATGGTGCGTGGTAAAGCAAGACACAATGACTGGCGACGCTACCTCGACCCACTCGTCCACGCAGCTGGTGGAGCTGAGCCAAGCCAAGACGCTCTGGATTTTCGATGATCATTAAGCTTGAGTTAGGCACATCCACACCCACTTCTATCACCGTAGTCGCGACCAAAAGTTGCAACTTGTTTGCTTTGAAGTCCTGCATCACCGCTTGTTTCTCGGCGGGTTTCATTCTTCCATGCACCAGGCCGATTTTGACATCAGGAAGCTTGCGTTGTAGGTCTTCAGCGGTATCGGCGGCGGCTTGCGCTTCCAGTAGTTCTGACTCATCAATTAAAGTACACACCCAATATGCTTGCTTGCCTTCAGTTAAACAGGCATGTCGCACGCGTTCGATGATGTCGTCACGTTTGGTATCAGGTATCGCAACGGTTTGAATTGGTGTTCTTCCCGGCGGCAGTTCATCGATCACCGATGTTTCGAGATCGGCGTACGCGGTCATCGCCAATGTACGTGGGATAGGTGTCGCGGTCATGATTAACTGATGTGGAAATGCCCCTTGTTTTTCGCCTTTTTCACGCAGTTCTAGGCGTTGGTGGACGCCAAAACGGTGTTGCTCATCAATGATCACGAGTGCTAAGTGGTTAAACTTTACGTGCTCTTGGAATAGCGCGTGTGTACCAACCACCATTTGCGCTTCGCCACTGGCAATTCTTTCAAGCTCTGTTTCTTTGGCTTTGCCTTTGAGTTTTCCTGCCAACCAGCCAACTTTGATGCCCATTGGTTCAAACCAATTGGCAAAATTGATCGCATGCTGCTCTGCAAGTAATTCCGTGGGAGCCATCAACGCTACTTGGTAGCCATGCTCTAACGCTCGAAGTGCTGCCATCGCTGCAACTAACGTTTTCCCTGAACCTACGTCTCCCTGGACTAAACGCATCATAGGGTGAGGTTGCACAAGATCTTGTTCGATCTCTTTCACCACGCGACTCTGTGCATTGGTAGGGGAAAAGGGCAGTTGGTCGAGCAATTGTTGTTTGAGTTTATTGCTGTCTGGTAAAGGTAACGCAGCGTCTTTTTGGCCCTTACTACGCACGGAGAGCATCGATAAGTTTTGCGCGAGGAGCTCTTCCATGATTAAACGGATTTGAGCTGGGTGTTGACCTTCATCGAACTGTTCAAGGTTGATATTCGGTGGTGGTCTATGGATAGTATGCAGCGCCTGTGCGAGCGTAATTTGATGGTTATAGAGGCCTGAGGGTAGTAACTCTTGCACCGCAGCCTTATCGAGTAGCGCTAACGCTTGGTCGGTTAAGTTGCGTAGGGTTATTTGGCGTAGCCCTTCGGTTGTTGGGTAAACCGGGGTAAGTGTTTCTTCAACATCGACTTTTTGGTTCGGTGCGTAGAATTTGTAATCTGGATGGACGATCTCCAGCCCGTAACCCCCCCGTTTTATCTCCCCGTAAGCGTGCACGGTTTTACCTTCGGCGAAGTTGTTTTTCATCGCCGCTGTGAAGTTAAAAAAGCGCAGTGTAATTGTGCCGTTCCCGTCACTTAACTTGACCGCCAACATTTTACGTTTACCGAATATGGTGTCTGCGCTCATCACTTTGCCTTGTACGGCAGCCCATAAACCAGCATGCAGCTTGATGATTGGGTATATACGAGTACGGTCTTCGTAGCGAAGGGGGAGATGGAATAGTAGATCTTGAACGGAAACAAGCCCAACTTTTTCGAGCTTCTCTGCGACTTTGGCACCAACGCCAGAGAGAGAAGTAAGCGGAATCGCTGATAAAAGCTGGGACATAACGTAACTCGTCTATCATTTAAAGATTTGGAGATAGTTAACCACCCAGCTGTGTATTTGTACAGGAAAAATAGCGTATGAGCAGATGTGCTCGCTATTTTTTCTGCATCTCCTTCCACCAGGTTTCGTCGGCAACAATCTGGCCTTCGTCATCTAACGGTGGGTATGGCAAGCCTTTGCGTTTCGCGACTTTTGCCAGTACCGGATGTCCACGCTCAAACAGCGTGCGGTGAATAACCTCCTCGGGCAGGGAGCTGTTTTCTTTATCATACATGCCTGCAGCATCGCGTTGACGCTGCGCTTCATAAAGAATCACAGCACTGGCAACGGAAACGTTAAGCGACTGTACCATGCCAATCATTGGGATAATGATGTCCTGATCAGCGAGTCGCTTTGCTTGCTCGGACGCGCCAACTTTTTCGCTACCGAGAATGATCGCGGTAGGTTTAGTGTAATCAATCTCGCGAAAGTCGACAGCGGTGTCTGACAAGTTGGTCACCAATACTTGCATGCCTTGTGCTTTGAGTTCTTTCACTGCATCGGCAATTGAGTCGTGGGTTTCCACTTCCACCCAGTTACGTGCGCCCGCAGATGTGTGGCTCAGTGTGCGCATTTCGTGAGGCCAAACGGCATGGACTTTGTGCAAGCCAGTAGCATCAGCGGTGCGGATAACTGCTGAGACGTTATTTGGCTTGTGGACTTCTTCCAGACACAGAGTGAGGTCGGTCTGTCGAGATTTCAGGACTTCTTGAATTCGTTGGTAGCGTTCTATGTTCATAGTTCAAAAATAAACGCCCTTGAAATGGTGTATTTCAAGGGCGATTGAAGTTAATTCTAAGCGTTAGTTTTTGCGTCGACGGACTTTAAGCGTTTGTGGCATCGCTTTAATCTTACGCATGATTCCAGCCAGATGAACACGGTCTTTGGTCGTTAACAATACGGTGACTGTGTATAGGCGACCATCACGTTCTTCGGTCGACAAGCCATGAATATTAGAGCCTGTCTTGGAAATCACATTGGTCAGTTCGGCCAGTGCGCCTTGACGGTTCTGTACATCGACTCGTAGCTCTGCGATAAACTCTTGGTCGTACTCTTCTGACCATTCCACTGCCATGTATTTATCTGGTTCTTTCTGGTAACCACGTACGTTTGGACACGTCTCGCGGTGTACCACCAGTCCTCGACCGGGAGAAACGTGGGCAATAATATGGTCGTCAGGAATTGGGTGACAACAGTTCGCAAAGGTTAACAGCAACCCTTCAGCACCACGAATCGGTAGTTTCTTCTTCGGTTTGCCGTCTGCGTTGGTGACTTCGGTCAACTCGTCTGCATCGCCCAATAAGCGACGTGCAATCACGATGCTCATTCGCTCACCAAGACCGATAGCGGCGAGTAAGTCTTCCAGAGTCGCGACTTTGAGCTCTGCCAATACGTGGTTGATATTTTCTTCACTGATATCAGTGATCGAAAGCTCACCCAGCGCGTGGTTAAGCAGGCGTCGGCCTAGAGTGATTGACTCTTCACGGCGCATGGTTTTAAGAACTTGTCGGATCTTAGTACGCGCGCGTGATGTCACTACATAGTTGAGCCAGGCGGCGTTTGGTCTTGCGCCCGGAGCACTGATGATTTCAATCGTCTGACCATTTTTTAGCGACTTGCTAAGAGGGTAAGGATTTCTATCAACACGAGCGCCAACACAGGTATTACCTACGTCAGTATGAACGGCATACGCGAAGTCTACCGCAGTCGCGCCAACTGGCATTTCCACAATGCGGCCTTTTGGCGTGAAGACGTAAATTTCATCCGGGAAAAGGTCAGACTTAACGTTTTCGATAAACTCAAACGAGTTACCCGCACTTTGTTGTAGCTCAAGCAGGCTTTGCATCCAACGCTGGGCTTTTACTTGCGCAGTGGTACCAGTGCGTTCGCTATTGCCTTTACCTTTATATGACCAGTGCGCAGCGACACCTTTGTCTGCCATTTGGTCCATGTCTTCCGTACGAATTTGTACTTCGACCGGCACACCGTGAGGGCCGACCATAGAGGTATGCAGCGATTGATAGCCGTTTGCTTTTGGTACTGCGATGTAATCTTTCATGCGGCCTGGACGCGGCTTGTACAAGCTATGCACTTGGCCAAGTACGCGGTAGCATGTGTCTGCCTCTTCCACCACCACACGAAACGCGTAGATGTCCATGATGGTGTGAAAACGCTGTTCTTTGGTTTTCATCTTATTGTAGATGGAGAACAGGTTCTTCTCGCGTCCGACGACACGGGCTTTAAGACCAACTTCTTCTAGACGCCCTTCAATCTCACTATGGATGCGTAGAATCATCTCTTTGCGGTTACCGCGTGCGGCTTTTACTACTTCTTTGAGTACGCGATAACGATTCGGATACAAGGCTTCAAAACCAAGCTCTTCTAGCTCTGTCTTGATATTGTGTATGCCTAATCGGTGGGCAAGTGGAGAGTAAATTTCGAGCGTTTCACGGGCGATGCGACGTTTTTTATCGGGGCGTAGAGCACCCAGAGTACGCATGTTGTGAGTGCGGTCAGCCAGTTTGATCAGAATGACGCGAATGTCTTGCACCATGGCAAGTACCATTTTGCGAAAGTTCTCAGCCTGGGCTTCCTTGCGATCTCGAAACTTAAGTTTATCCAGTTTGGACACGCCATCAACGAGTTCAGCTACTGTTGTACCAAACTGAGTTTCTAGCTCTTCTTTGGTGACGTCACAGTCTTCGATAACATCGTGAAGGAGTGCGGCCTGCAGAGTTTCAATATCAAGACGCATTTCGGCCAAGATACGAGAGACGGCAACAGGGTGGATGATATAAGGTTCCCCGCTGGAACGGGTCTGCCCTTCATGGGCATTTTTCGCTACCACATAAGATTGACGCAGAGCCTCAATTTGAGGCTCTGTTAGGTATTCTTGGGCAACGTCTTTGAGACTATCGAATAGATACAAATTTTAGGCCCGGAAGATAGTTGTTACGAAGAGTCAGATTAACGAGTGTGAGCAATGCTGCTTACTGCTGCTAATTCTGCTGCTTCTTGCTCTTGTTGCTCTTGACGCTCACGAGCATCTAGGATTTCTTTCGTGATAAGACCTTCTTCGATCTCGCGTAGAGCGATAACCGTCTGCTTATCGTTCTCTTCTGGCACTAGTGAATCTTTACCGCCAGTTTGCATTTGACGAGCGCGGCGAGCCGCAATGAGAACTAGGTCGAAACGGTTGCCAACTTTTTCAACAGCGTCTTGAACAGTTACGCGTGCCATGAGGACTCCAAATTAGTTAACTAAAATTTTGTATGACGAGAAATTATACAGCGTGAGTATTCCTAGTGTCTAGGACTTACTCAGCCAATAACGCATCAAGCATGCCTTTATATTTAGCAGCTTGTTTATCTTGCTTCAATCTTTCTGCACGAAGGATGGCTTTAAAATCTATCAATGCAGTATCGAAATCATCGTTGATGATCACGTAGTCGTATTCGTTGTAGTGAGAAATCTCTGATTTTGCTTCAGCCATACGCTTAGCGATAACGGCTTCACTATCTTGACCTCGTGTATTCAGACGACGCTCTAACTCGCCGTTTGAAGGAGGCAAAATGAAGAGACTTTTTGCTAATGGCATTTGCTCACGAATCTGACGTGCACCTTGCCAGTCGATATCTAGAAATACGTCGATACCTTTATCTAGGTTTTCTTCGATCCAAATGCGAGAAGTGCCGTAGTAGTTACCGAAAACTTCAGCGTATTCAAGGAATGCACCTTGCTCGATTAAATCTTCAAATTGTTCCTTTTGAACAAAGTGGTAGTGAACACCATCTTCTTCACCAGGACGCATGCCACGTGTGGTATGTGATACAGACACTTTCATTGCGTAAGTAGGGTTTGTTTCCAGCATGGCTGAAATCAAGCTCGATTTTCCCGCGCCGCTTGGTGCAGATACGATATAAAGAGTGCCTTTGCCCATAGGTACAATTCCACGTTTAGATTCGATGTGTCGAAAAGAGAATTCGACATATTTAAAGATAGCACTGACCGTGTCGAATCACCGAATTGGTGAAATTTAGGCCAGAAAAATGGAGGCGAAGAGTATCATAAACAGGCAGTTTATAACAACAAGTTCCCACATAAGTGGGATGTTCAGAGTTATCCTTATTGTTAGAATGAGAGTCCCGAACTTGGCAAACGTTTGCTTTTGTCGAGCTTTTCATCAGAAAGGCGTTGAGTTTTTATTCCAGATCTTTACAATCCGCGCAAACGATTAAATGCTGTATATCCCTAGTGTTATGGACTAGAAGTTTCTACCGCCGAGCCTATCTTGGTGACTACAGTTTTTAGTGACGCCTAGCTCTATTGAGCACTCACAGCATTTGCTCTACATTGCCATTTACCCACGATAAAGGTTTCGCTGTGAGTTTCGACACCACACTCAAAGCCCAGAATAGCTCTGGCATACTCGAATCAGTCTTTAAAATTTCTGAACGCCGAACAACGATTAGCACGGAATTATATGCAGGTTTTATTACCTTCCTTGCGATGAGTTATATCTTGGCTGTCAACCCTGCAATTTTGGGTGGCATTCCTGGTATGGACAAAGGTGCGGTGTTCACGGCGACCGCGTTGGCTGCGGCGGCTGCGACATTAATTATGGGTATTTGGGGCAATTATCCAGTAATGCTGGCACCAGGTATGAGTATGAATGGCTTCTTTAAAGGCATGCTGCTCAGTGGCTCGGTCGCTTTAGTTTGGCACGAAGCGCTATTTGGCATTTTCTTGTCGGGTGTGCTATATCTGATTTTGTCGATGACTAACATCCGTAAAGCGATGATTGAATCGATCCCCGAAGACTTAAAGCTCGCCATTACGGTTTCACTCGGCCTGTTTATTGCCTTCTTGGGATTAAAGAATGCTGGAATTATTGTCTCGAACCCAATTGTTTTGGTCAGTATGGGCAACATTGCTGATCCTAAAGTTGTTATCGCTTACATCAGTATCTTTATCGCCTTGGGATGTATGATCCGTGACATCAAGTTAGCCACGTTTATCTCATTTATTTCAGCTATTTTGCTGACCGTTCTGGCCGATGTGTTTCTGGGCACGAACAATGCGCCGATTCCAGAGCAAATCATTTCCGCGCCGCCAAGTTTGTCGGGCAGTTTTGGTGCGGTGTTTAACTTCTCTGGGTTAACCGCAGATAAAATGTTTGATTTGCTGTTTATCGTGATTATCTTCCTGATTGTCGATTTCTTTGACGGATTGAGCACGATTGTCGGGGTAGGGCGTGATGCAGGTATCATCGACAAAGATGGCAAAGTACCCAATGCGCGTTCAGCACTGGTTGCGGATGCGGGTGGCACGGTCATTGGCTCTGTGTTGGGGACTACATCAATCACTGCATTTTCTGAATCAGGTATTGCGTCTTCTCAAGGAGCAAAAACAGGTTTGGCAGCGGTTGTGGTTGCTGGATTGTTCTTGGTATCTCTATTCTTATATCCGCTATTCTCTATGTTTTCAGCTGCGATGGTCGCACCGGCGATGGTCGTAGTCGGTATCTACATGATTGGTCGTTTAGGTGATATTCAATGGGAACAAAAAGAGTCCCGCATTGCCGCCTTCTTTACCATTATGTTCACCGTGTTGAGTTTTTCTCCGGCCAACGGCATGGCGATGGGTTTTATTAGCTACGCGTTCTCAATGGTTGTGGCGGGTAAGGGGAAAGAGGTGCACCCAGTGATTTACGCGCTGTGTGCGTTGTTCCTCAGCTATTTGATACTGTTATAAAAACGCGGCGCGATAGTGTTATCGGTCTCTATGTTTTTGCCAAATAAAATGGCTCTGCTTTTGTAGAGCCATTTTTTATTCATTGAGCCATGGTAGTATTGATTCCAATATCACAAAGATTGTGGAATAAGGAAATGCCATCTCAGTTACCTCCCTCGTTTAGTCGCCCTTTTTTAAAAATTTACCATGTATTAGAAGCACTATTATTGATTGCGATTACGCTCGCCACCGTGTTTGCCATGGTGGAAGAGTTCATGCATATGTATGAGCAGAAGAAGGTATTGCTGACCGATATTCTGTTGATGTTTATCTACCTTGAAGTGTTGGCAATGGTTCAGCAGTTTGTCGTCAATGGTAAGATCCCGGTTCGATACCCGATTTACATCGCGATGATGGCGATCGCCCGTTATATAACGCTAGGGATGAAAGAGTTGGATGCGGTGCCAGTGGTTTGGCTGTCGGTTGCGGCATTTATTCTCGCGGCGGCTACCTTGTTGATCCGCGCTGGGCATCATTATTGGCCTTACGTAGACCGAACGACACAAGAAAAAGATGAATAAAAAGAAGCCCTGCGATTGCAGGGCTTCATCTTTTAAAGGTTATTCAATGTTCTGGATCTGCTCACGCATTTGTTCTATCAGAACTTTAAGCTCTACACCAGACGCCGTGATGTCAGTGCTGATGGATTTTGATGCCAGCGTGTTCGATTCGCGATTGAACTCTTGCATCATAAAGTCTAAACGACGGCCAACAGCACCGCCTTTTTTCAGGATATTGTTGGTTTCTTTTACATGAGAATCTAAGCGGTCCAGCTCTTCAGCGACATCAGACTTTTGAGCAAGAAGAATCAGCTCTTGTTCTACGCGTGATGGATCTAGCTCCACTTTCGCTTCTTCGAACTTAGTGAAAAGACGTTCACGTTGCCACTCAATAATTTCAGGCATTCGAGCGCGTACTTTCGTCACTTCGTCTGAAATCGCAGTTAGGCGCTGTTCAATAAGTGCTTTCATGTTTTCGCCTTCGCGACCACGTGCTTCAATGAATTCACTTAATGCTTCGTCAAAACCTGCCAGCAACTCTTTATTCACTGTATCCATGTTTTGCTCTGGTGTTTCCATCACACCTGGCCACTGCATGACTTGGAATGGGTTAATTCGGCTAAGCTCACCCGTCATATGCATGACTTGTTCAGCGGCTTTGATTACCTGCTTGGCTAGAGTTTCATTGATGGTCAGTTCGCCCTTTGCTGCTGGGTTAGCTTCAAAGCGCAATGCACATTCTACTTTTCCGCGTGCCAGTTTTTTACGAAAACGCTCACGCAGAACTGGCTCTATGCCTCGAAATTGCTCTGGTAGGCGAAAGTAGTTTTCTAGATAACGTTGATTGACCGAGCGAATTTCCCAAACGGCGCTGCCCCAATCGCCTTTAACTTCTTTGCGAGCGTAGGCTGTCATACTGTAGATCATCGAATTTTCCTATTTATCAATTTTTGAAAATAACGCAAGGCTATAGTAGCACAAAGCCCTTATCTGGCAGTAACGGAGAAAGTAATGCGCGTAGCTTTGTTATACAAACTCCGCTATACTCCTGCTCCAATCAAATTCGTCTCCCCCTATCATCAGATAGAAAAATAAGGTAGATGCCCATGCGTCCAAACGACCGCCAGGCGGATCAAATTCGCCCAATTAAAATTACTCGCAACTATACCGCTTATGCTGAAGGCTCTGTGCTGGTTGAGTTCGGTAATACCAAAGTGCTTTGTAACGCAACAGTTGAAGAAAACGTGCCACGTTGGATAAAAGGTCAAGGTAAAGGCTGGGTAACTGCTGAGTACGGAATGCTCCCTCGTTCAACGCATTCGCGTATGCGTCGTGAAGCGGCAAGTGGTAAGCAAGGTGGCCGTACAATGGAAATCCAGCGCCTGATTGCTCGTAGCCTTCGTGCTGTCGTTGATCTAGAAGCGATGGGTGAGATTATGGTCACTGTTGACTGTGATGTGATTCAAGCGGATGGCGGAACACGTACGGCGTCTATTTCAGGTGCAAGTGTGGCTATGGCGGATGCGTTCCAGCACTTAGTTGACAATGGCAAGCTGAAAGCGAACCCAATGAAAGGGCACGTTGCCGCTGTTTCTGTTGGCATTCTGGGTGAAGAGATATTGTGTGACCTAGAGTACGTTGAAGACTCAGCAGCCGATACTGATATGAATGTGGTGATGACTGAAGATGGCCGCATGATTGAAATTCAAGGTACTGCAGAAGGTGAACCGTTTACTCACGATGAGTTAATGGATTTGCTAGCCGTTGCGAAGAAAGGCATTGCGGATATTGTTGAAGCGCAGAAAATGGCGTTAGAAAATTAATTATGAAGATAGCTTCCCTCATACGGAAGCTATTTTTTTGCCTTCTATAAAGGCGTGAGAGTAAACCTTAATTTAGAGAGAAAGTAATGAAAGCATACCAGCGTGAATTTATTGAGTTTGCACTAGAGAAGGAAGTCCTGAAATTTGGTGAGTTTACTTTAAAGTCAGGTCGTAAGAGCCCTTATTTCTTTAACGCTGGTCTTTTCAATACTGGTCGTGATTTAGCGCGCCTAGGTCGTTTTTACGCAGCCGCGTTAGCGGATTCAGGTATCGAGTTTGATGTGTTGTTTGGCCCAGCTTACAAAGGCATTCCAATTGCGACGACAACGGCGGTGGCACTGGCGGATCATCACGATGTCGACACACCTTACTGCTTTAACCGTAAAGAAGCGAAAGACCATGGTGAAGGTGGCAACTTGGTTGGTAGCCCACTAGAAGGTCGTATTATGCTGGTGGATGACGTGATCACTGCGGGCACTGCGATTCGCGAGTCGATGGAAATCATTAAAGCAAACGGCGCAGATTTGGCGGGTGTTCTCGTTGCGATTGATCGTCAAGAGAAGGGTAAAGGTGAGCTTTCTGCGATTCAGGAAGTGGAGCGTGACTTTGGTTGTGCGGTGATTTCTATTGTGAGCTTAGGTGATTTGATTGCGTATCTGGAAGAGAAAGGCGATGCGGCAGAGCACTTAGAAGCGGTAAAAGCGTACCGCGCTGAGTACGGCATCTAATCAACACCAAAGGTTCGAGTTTTAATAAAAATGGGCGTTCAAGAGGACGCCCATTTTTGATAACCAGTTATTTGTAACGAATGCCTTTTTCAACGCTCTCATCCTGCATGGTTTTGTAGCGCTTGTGCAGCCACATCCATTGCTCTGGTGCACGTAAGATAAGCTCTTCCACATACTTGTTCATGTAGGCGGCAGCGGCTTTTTCATCTTTTTGAGGGTAATCTGCGTCGATACGTTTATCGGCAATGATTTCATACTTGCCTTGGCTGTTTCTAAAACCAGACCCCGGAATCATGGCGCACTTTGATGTGTAGGCAAGAATGCTCGTGCCTGTCGTGGTACACGCATCCTCTACTGCAAAGAAAGGAACAAAGACAGATTTGTTTCGTCCATAGTCATGATCTGGCAAGTAGAATAAGCGATCACCTTGACGCAGCACGCGTATCATTTGTTTGACGTCTTTGCGGTCGATCAGCTTATTGCCGTTGTGGGTGCGTCCCCAGCATTGGATAAAATTATACGCTGGGTTGTTATGCGGTCGAAAAACACCGTAGCCACCCACCCCAAGCACGGCAAACGCTCTGGCGGTAATTTCTAGGTTGAGCGCATGTACGCAGCATAAAAGCACGCCTTTACCTTCGGCTGTTAGATCATGCATGGCCTGTATGTCTTTCTCGACGATCAGTGTTTTAAAACGCCACGTCGGCCAGAACCACGTAATGCCCGTTTCGATCAGTGCCATACCCGTATTCTTAAAGTTCTCTTCTACGAGTTGTTGTATTTCTTGCTCTGACTTATCAGGGAACGATAACTCCAAATTACGTTTCGCAACATGAACACGCTTCGCGCCATAGCGCATACCAATCTGACCGAGAGTTCGACCAAGTGCGAGTAACATGCGGTAAGGAAGAATATTTACTATCAAGGCCAGAAGGCCAAAACCCAGCCATACTCCCCAGTTCTTGGGGTGCAGTAGGGATAATGAAAACTCTGGCGGTGTTAGTTTGTCTTTACTCATGATCTTTACTTAATTTGTGCGCTTAGCAGTGCCCAATATTCTTCAAAGTTTGCAGTTGGCTGGTACTTAAAGTCAGAACGCACAAAGCGATTCAGACTGCCTTCAACTTGCCCGAGTAATTGTGCGGCTAAAATTTTCTCATCAACAGGGAAGGATTTTCCTTCTCTCAATTTACGTTCGCGTAAAATCTGACGTAGTGAGGTTTCAATGCGTTCAAATAATTGGTTGATACGCTCACGTAATCGTTCATTTTCAAACATCAGTGCATGACCAGATAGAATGCGGCTGAGTCCTGGGTTGCGCTCGGCAAACGCCAAAATGAGTTGAAGTACCAAGCGAATGCGTGTCAGCGTATCTTTCTCTTCATCCAGAATACGATTGATTCGAGACATCAAAGATTCTTCGATGAATTCGATTAGCCCTTCAAACATGCGTGCTTTGCTTGGAAAGTGGCGATATAACGCGGCTTCAGAGACACCGACCTGCTTAGCGAGTTTTGCGGTAGTAATACGTGATGCCCCGTCAGTGGACTCCAGCATTTCTGCTAATGCTTGCAAAATTTCATCTCGGCGGTTGGATTTTCTTGTTCCGGCCATGAACGTTTCCTTTTAATACCATTCTGAATAAAAGGCTAAAAGCCCGAGAGTTTCGAGCTTTTAGCCAGACAACCTGAAATATTTTGGTGCTTGTTAGATTTTGAAGTTTAAGCTTCTAATTTTTTTGCAATCATTGCCATGATTTGAGTGGCAATTTGCTGTTTTGAGGCAAGAGTAAGTGATTGCTTACCTTCTTTCCAGTATACGGTGATCGCATTATCGTTGCTATTAAAGCCTTGTCCTTCTACAGAAACATCGTTAGCACAAATCATATCCAGATTCTTCTTCGCAAGTTTGTTTCGTGCGTAATGTTCTACGTCTTGCGTTTCTGCAGCGAAGCCAACTGTAAAAGGTCTGGATTCGGTAAGTGCTGCGACTGACGCGATGATATCTGGATTTTTCACCATTGTGATGGTCATCTGATCACTGTCGTCGGTCTTTTTGATTTTCTGCTCAGCAACATGTTGAGGGCGATAGTCTGCCACTGCTGCGCAACCAATAAAGACATCATGATTTGGAGCGTGTTGCATTGCCGCGTCAAACATTTGTTGTGCACTGCTTACGCTGATGCGCTCTACGCCGTGGGGAACAGTCATAGAAACAGGGCCTGAAATAAGAGTGACTTCCGCGCCTAGCTGTTTAGCAGCATCCGCTAGTGCGTAGCCCATTTTTCCAGAGCTATGGTTGGAGATATAACGGACAGGGTCGATTGCTTCGCGAGTCGGCCCCGCAGTGATCGCGATAGACTTGCCTTTCAGTGGTTTATCACCGAAGAACTGTTCACAGTGTTCAACGAGCTGCATTGGCTCTAACATACGGCCCGGTCCCACATCTCCACAAGCTTGTTCTCCTGCGGCAGGACCCCAAATAGCCATCCCGCGACGAGTCAGCGTTTGGATGTTTTCCTGTGTCGCACTGCAACGATACATTTGCTGATTCATTGCTGGTGATACCGCGATTGGTGAATCCGTCGCGAGCACTAATGTCGTTAGGAGGTCATTGCCCATACCTACTGCCATACGAGCAATAAGATCGGCTGTTGCTGGTGCTAGTAAGACTAAATCTGCCCACTTCGCTAACTCAATATGCCCCATAGAAGCTTCTGCTGCTGGGTCCAATAAGCTGTCTGATACTGGTCTACCCGATACTGCTTGCATTGTCAGGGGGGTGATAAACTCTTTTGCAGCTGTGGTCATGACGACTTGAACCTCTGCACCCCTTTCAACTAAGCGGCGAGTTAGCTCTGCGCATTTATAGGCTGCAATGCCTCCGCTGATTCCAAGTAGGATTTTCTTTCCCGCAAGTGTTTGCATTTCGCTGTCCATACCTATTTGTCAAAACTGGTCCAATGTTATCACAACTGGAATGCGGAATGGTTTTGCTTTGCGCTAGGTATGAGACTCCCGGCCTAGGTAACTTAGTCATTCAAGTTTCATTCAAGTGGCCGCTCTCCATAAGTTCTGAGTAAATTGTTACTTACATGAGAAATTGATCTTAGCCGATGAACAATAAGGATCGGTTGCAGTCTTTGTGTTTCTTTGTCTTGATTAAGTTTTTACATCACATGGACTCACTCAATGAGCCTGAAACGCCTTCCTTCTGAATCCATGCCCAGAGAGAAACTTCTTAGCCATGGACCTCAATCGCTGACTGATGCGGAGTTGCTTGCGATTTTTTTACGTACAGGGACGCAAGGAATGAATGTTCTTGAGCTATCGAGCCACTTATTGCAACACTTTGGTTCGTTACGCTCTCTATTTTCTTCCACTCAAGAGGAGTTTTGCGGTCATAAAGGGCTAGGGCAAGCGAAATACGTTCAGCTGCAGGCCGTGTTAGAGATGACTCAGCGATATTTGGCGGAAACATTAAAGCGAGGAGAGGCGTTAACCAGTCCTCAACAGACTAAGCTATATCTCTCTGGGCTGTTAAGAGATAAGCAGAGAGAAGAGTTTTTTGTGCTATTTCTTGATAATCAACATCGAGTGATTTGTGGGGAGGTGTTATTTCAAGGAACGATAGATGCTGCCTCTGTGTATCCAAGGGAAGTCATTAAGCGAGCTTTAGAGCATAATGCTGCTGCGTTAATTTTGGCTCATAATCATCCGTCAGGCGTTGCTGAGCCTAGTCAGGCGGACCGAAGAATTACACGCAGGATTACCGATGCGCTTGCGTTAGTTGACATCAGAGTGCTTGACCATTTTGTCGTCGGAGACGGGGAAGTGATTTCATTTGCAGAAAGGGGATGGATTTAAATCACATTACGGGTTGTGAGTTGCTGGTTTTCTGCTACAATCCCCCGACATTTTTTGAACTATTATCAGCTCTGCCTAAAAAAGATCAGGAAATCTGTAAAAAGGATCTGTTCGGGTCTTGAGCAATGCTAGCCAAGTTAGTATAATGCGCGACCTTTGATAGCCTTGTATGGGTTTCCATAGCGGTATAAGACCTCGAAATTCTTCTTTGAGAACTAGAGAGGTTCGGCCACCAAGGTTGATATCGAGCTGAAACGATTTTGGAGAAGACATTCATGTCACGAGTATGCCAAGTAACTGGTAAGCGTCCAGTAACGGGTAACAACCGTTCACACGCACGCAATGCTACTAAGCGTCGTTTTCTGCCGAACCTACAAACTCATCGTTTCTGGGTAGAGAGCGAAAAACGTTTTGTTAAACTACGTCTTACTGCTAAAGGTATGCGTATCATCGACAAGAAGGGCATCGATGCTGTTCTTGCTGACATTCGCGCAAACGGCGAAAACGTTTAAGAGGAATATAGGCAATGGCAAAGAAAGGCGTTCGTGAGAAAATCCGTCTAGTATCTTCTGCAGGTACAGGCCACTTCTACACAACTGATAAGAACAAGCGTAACATGCCAGGCAAATTTGAGATCAAAAAGTTTGATCCAGTAGTTCGCCAGCACGTTATGTACAAAGAAGCTAAAATCAAGTAATTGATTCTTCTTTGGACTTCCTTCGGGAAGCGTGAATTAGAAACCCAGCTATAGCAATATAGTTGGGTTTTTTATTATGAGCTATTCTTGCTTACAGAGCCCATAGGATAGCCCAACCTCGTTATATCTGCTAAGTTTCAGAAAAACCATCAAATGTCTGGAACAGCAACATGCGAGTCTCTATAGCACGACGACGTCGTTGGAATAATATTCTCATTATAGGCATCATCGCCTTTATCGCTTTGCTCAATCTTCCCACTATAGTTAAAACCTATTTGCTTGATGATCCCCTTGAGCAGAACGCAGCACCTCATTTAATGAACCCAAATGCTCAGTTACGAGCTATCTATTTTTCTGATTGGTCGTTGGAAGTGATTGATGGCCAGTGGCAGTCTAGTCAGCCAATTGATATTGAAGCGTATGAGTTGTCATCGCGTTGGGCGGCTTTAGCGGGAACAGAAGTAGACCAAGAAACGTTCGATAATTTAAAAACGAAGTTAAACGCACCAAAAACGATAGAAGTTTGGTACGCTGATCGTGAAGAGCCACAGAGAATCACCTATTACCAACTTCCGCAATTTTGGTTACTAAAAAACTGGCAGGATAAGTGGATAGCTGTATCGGTGGAATCGAGCTTTCTGAGTCCATTAGCGGAATAAGCTGAATGGGAATACGCCACATTTGTTCGCATTGCCAGAGGTAAGAACTAGAGTATGTCTCGTTATGTCCTAAAATAATAATGTTTTATAGATAGGGGTGAGCGCATATGAAATATCTAGTTACAGGTGCTGCGGGGTTTATTGGCTCTGCTGTTGTCGAACGACTTTGTGTTGAAGGCCATCATGTCATTGGCATTGATAACCTCAATGATTACTACGATGTAGCTTTAAAAAATGCAAGGCTTGAGCGTATATCTCATGATCGTTTTACGTTCATCAAAATGGATATTTCAAATCGAAATCATGTGGCGGAGTTATTTGTTGCAGAATGTTTTGATAAGGTCATTCATTTAGCCGCTCAAGCTGGAGTTCGTTACTCTATCGAAAATCCAATGTCTTATGCGGATAGCAATCTTATAGGGCATCTCAATATTCTGGAAGGTTGCCGGCATCATGGAATCAAGCACCTTGTCTATGCGTCATCTAGCTCAGTATATGGCCTGAATCGTAAAACGCCATTTAGTACTTCAGACAGTGTTGATCATCCTGTCTCTCTGTATGCAGCAACGAAAAAGTCAAATGAACTGATGGCTCATACGTATTCCCATTTGTATGGGATCCCGACAACCGGATTACGCTTTTTCACGGTTTATGGGCCTTGGGGGCGGCCGGATATGGCTCTGTTTAAATTCACCAAGGCTATTTTAAGTGGTGAGGCTATTGATGTTTATAACTACGGAGACATGCAACGTGACTTCACTTATATCGACGATATTGTTGAAGGCATTATTCGCATAAAAGATGTGATTCCGGCTGTGAACACAGAATGGGCAGTTGAAAGTGGTACAGCAGCGACAAGCTCTGCGCCATACCGTGTTTATAATATCGGTCATGGTAGTCCCGTCCGGTTGCTGGACTTTATTAAAGCGCTTGAGTCAGCACTTGGTGTTGAAGCTAAAAAGAAGATGCTACCTATGCAACCGGGAGATGTTTACGTTACTTATGCAGACACTGAAGACTTGTTTTTAGCAACGCGATATCAGCCGAATGTTGGTGTTGAACAAGGGGTATCGAATTTTGTTCGTTGGTATAAAGAGTTTTACTCAGTTTAGACATCTCAGTGAGTGACACCCATCTGTACCTATAAGCCAAACTGACGAAAGTTGTGTGGACATTGAGCACGTTAATCTTTACCCTAACGCCTTTATTTTAAAGGCTACATTGAGTGCTATGCCAGAATTACCCGAAGTTGAAGTCAGTAAAATGGGCATTAGTCCTCACTTATTGGGTGAGACTGTTCAGTCTGTGACTGTCCGTACGAAAAAGTTGCGTTGGGATATTCCTCAAGAATTAGAGTTATTGGAAGGCCAGGTAATTCGTAACATATCTCGTCGTGCTAAATATCTAATTGTTCAAACGGATATTGGCAGTACGATTATTCACTTAGGTATGTCGGGCTCCCTTAGGGTGCTAGATGCTGATTTCGCACCAGGAAAGCACGATCATGTCGATATCAAGCTTACCAATGGTAAAGTCTTGCGTTATAACGATCCTCGTCGTTTTGGTGCTTGGCTATGGTGTGAGCCAAATGAGTCGCATCAGGTATTAAGTCACTTAGGTCCCGAGCCACTCACTGATGAGTTCAATCCCGAATATATATCAGCAAAAGCGAAAGGTAAGCGTGTCGCCGTTAAACAATTTATCATGGATAACAAAGTGGTGGTTGGAGTTGGCAATATATACGCCAGCGAGTCTTTGTTTAGTGCTAAAATTCATCCTCTTCGAGCGACAGGCACTTTATTGATGAGTGAATGGTCCTGCCTAGTTACAGAGATCAAGCAAGTATTGACGACGGCTATTGCTCAAGGTGGCACAACACTAAAAGACTTTTCTCAAGCCGACGGTAAGCCTGGTTACTTTGCCCAAGAACTCAAAGTTTATGGCAGAGCAGGGCTGCCTTGCGTAAATTGCGGCTGTGACATTGAAGAACTTAAAATCGGTCAGCGCAATACGTTTTTTTGTTATAAATGCCAAAAATAGCCGATATGTTCTTTATTTATAAAAATAATTAGGAGAGTTCATAAATGACACAACCCATTGATCGTGTTTTTGTAATTCATGTTAGTGAAGGATATGAAGAGAGAAAAAAGCATATAGATAGTCATCTGCCAAAGTCCGGTATAACTAAGTTTGAATATATGCTTGACGGAGATATTAAAGACTTAACTGATGAAGTTACAGATAAGCTATTTAAAGGCGCATCATTGAGCCTTGCGGAAAAATCGTGTTTTTATAAGCATTACTTAGTTTACAAGAAAATAGTGGAAGATAAAATTCCACAGTGCCTAGTTTTAGAAGATGATGCATACCTAGCTAAAGGTTTTTGTGAAAAAATCACCCAAGTATGTGATGAGTTAAGCGAGAAATCCAATTATCTGGTAAACATCGAGAGTGCATATTTAAGTGTTCCATTTAAGTATAGAGAGAAAGGACGGTATACTTACCGAGCTAACTATACAAAAATGACTGGTGGTTATGTTATAGACTTTTTATCAGCAAAGAAAATATATGAATATCTTAATGAAAATCCAAGTCAATTACCAATCGATACATACCAGAGTGAAATGAGAGATAAAATAGGGTTTAATATTTATTGGTCACACCCATCACTAGTGGAGCAAGGTAGTAAAAACGGCACATTTGCGAGTGGTATTAATGGTGAAGGGGATGCAATTATAGATAAACTTAAGTATTTGGTTAAGAACTACCATAAGAAATATATCTTTAGCCACTTTAACAAGAGAGTGTTACGGGTTTTTGAAGATGTTCCATTCTATAAGTAAAGATAAATTAGTAACTGGCGTCTTTTTTATTCCTTTAATCTGGATGGCTACAGGGATGTTATGGGATGGGGATGGTGATATGCGATTGGTTCCTATCGTATTGTTGTCCATGGTTGTCTCTATTAGTTTTTATAAGTTTAAGTATGTAGCTTTAAATTTAAAGAACAATTTCTGGATAAAATTACTTGTAGTGAGTGGTGTTTTCGGAACTATAGCGTATTTTACATATGGCTTTGACTCAAGAGAGCTTAGAGCAACATTGGTTGTATTGTTTTTATTACTTATACTACCTAATAACTTCTATCAACAACGCTACTTTCAGTGGTTTTTACTGCTTTCTTCCATTTCTTGCGCTCTATATGGTTATAAATTTCAATTTTTAACAGGATCTGCGCGTGGTTATTGGCCTATAAATGCAATTCCGTATGCAACGATATGTGGTTTAGTCCTTATTAGTTCGTTAGGGCTTTTAATAAGCAAGTATCACGGAAAATTGATTTTAACTGTATGTACATCATCATTGCTATCTTTTTTTGGTTTGGTTTTAAGCCAATCTAGAGGACCGCTAATATCTATATTTGTGGTTTTGTTTTTTTTGATTTTCTTATTATTCTTTTTTAGAAGTAAATTGACATTAGTTGTTTCACTTTCTTTTCTCGTGCTGTGCGGTTTTTTTCTTTCTAAAACATCGCTAGTTAACGATAGGATTTCTAGTACGTACAATGAATATGAATCAATTAAAAGAGGTGAGTTTAATACGTCAATTGGCATAAGGCTTCAAATGTACAGTATTGCATTTGATTTATGGAAGGAAAAACCAATTTTGGGATATGGGAAGAAGATAAAGGATAGGTTTGATGAATTGGAAAGAGAAGGGACAATAACGCCTTATGTTAATAAACTTGTTTCCATGACATTTCATAATGGTTACTTAGATAAGTTTGTTCTTTATGGGTTTTTTGGAGGGGTTGTTTTTCTTTTGTTTATAATCTTTCCTATATATTTATCCTTTCAATATTCTTTACAAGAAGGCGGATTTTTGTTGTGGGGGCCAGCAGTGTTCTTTTCATTGTGCAATTTAACGGATGCACCTTTAATTAATGCTCAAGCTGCGGTTTATTATCTATTCTTTATTGGATTTTCAGTTCTAATGCTGAAGAAAAAAGAGGACGTATAACTTGTGAAGCTTCTTTATTATATTAAACATGCGTTATTGAATGTTACTCCATCGAGGTGTTTTAACTTTCATAAGGATAGATTGGACGGTGAGTTTAGAGAGTTGTCGAATTACGTACTAGGACGTGTTAATTATTATGTTAATTTGAACAATGAGTTTACTCTTCCAGTAGAGTCGGTCGCTATTAAGAATTACAAACGCAAAGGCTATACATCTTATTACTTCGATCTTAAAGAGTTCCTTCACTACTTTCCGAAAGACTTTAAGTTTGAGTACTACTTTGGCGATGAGACACATATAGAACCTGTGCCGACTCTTTTCAAGGCCCGCCCTATTGAGGGGGATAATAAAAACTCGGTTTTGTTTAAGTTAGATAAGCGTCGTCATTTTCGCTTTGTCGACGACAAGTTAAGTTTTACTGAGAAAAAAGACATGGCGGTTTTCCGCGGCGCGGTTACCCAGCCTCATCGTATTAAGTTTATGCAAGCATTGTTTGGTAACCCACTAGTTGATGCTGGCCAATCCAACGAATCGCAAGATCATCCGGAGTGGAAAAAGCCATTCATGTCGGTAGAGGAACAGCTGCAATATAAGTTCCTAGTTTGCCTGGAGGGGAACGATGTGGCTTCAAACTTAAAGTGGGCCATGTCTTCAAACTCGGTTGTAGTGACACCTAAAATGAAGTTTGAGACTTGGTTTATGGAAGGGACCTTGGAAGCAGGGAAACACTATATTGAGGTCAAAGATGACTTTTCTGACTTTGAAGAAAAAATTAACTACTATATAGAGCACCCAGAAGAAGCCGAAAAAATCATCAATAATGCTCATGAGTACATTAAGCCGTTTATGAATGAAAAACTTGAACAGCTTGTTTGTATTAAAACACTAGAGCGTTACTTCCAGTTGTCAGGGCAATACGAAAAGAGCAAATAATGAAGATATTGGTAATTGGGCCATCTTGGGTTGGCGATATGGTGATGTCGCAAGGCCTATATATTGAACTGAAAAAGCAATACCCAGACGCACAGATTGATGTACTAGCGCCTGCTTGGTGCAAACCTATCCTAGAACGAATGCCAGAGGTTCGACAGGCATTGGAAATGCCACTAGGGCACGGCCAGTTCGACCTGAAAACACGTTTTCGTTTAGGTAAATCGCTGCAAGCAGATAAATACGATGTGGCGTATGTATTACCTAATTCAGCCAAATCTGCATTGATTCCTTTTTTCGCAAAAATCCCTAAGCGTGTTGGTTGGAAAGGCGAAATGCGCTATGGATTACTGAATGACTTGCGAAACAACAAGAAATCATTCCAGTTTATGTTGGAGCGATATGTTGCATTGGCTCACTCTAAACATGAAATGACAGGCTCCGGATGCCTCGGTGAGTTGTCTAGTCTGCCATATCCAAAACTGACGATCTTATCTGATGCTCAAACCCAAGCAATGCAAGAACTTGGTCTTAATGCAGATAGACCAATACTAGGTTTGTGCCCGGGGGCTGAATTTGGTCCAGCTAAGCGATGGCCTGATAACCATTTTGCGTCTGTTGCAAACGCTATGATTGCAAAGGGATATCAAGTTTGGCTGTTTGGTTCAGCCAAAGATAGAGAAGTCACCTCAAAGATTATTGAGCAAGTTGACCAAGGTTCACAACAATACTGCGCTAACTTAGCGGGTAGCACCAGCTTAATTCAAGCTGTAGATCTCATCGGCGCGTGTAAAACGGTGGTAAGTAACGACTCTGGTCTGATGCATGTAGCCGCAGCTGTTGGGTGTAACGTTGTGGCTGTTTACGGTTCGAGTTCACCGAAATACACACCACCGCTTACAGAAAAATTGGCTGTACTCAATACGGATATCGATTGCCGTCCGTGTTTTGAGCGTACTTGCCCTAAACAACACTTGAAGTGCTTGGTTGAACTGAACCCTCAGCGTGTTATTCATGCTATCGAGAGCTTTGATGTGATCTTCCAGGAATAGCAGATGAAGATGCTTGTACGTTACTGTTACACCTTATTGTTAGCCTTGGTAAGCCCCGTCTTGTTATGGGGCTTATACCGTTCTAGGCCAAATAAACCGAGTTTTGGCTCTCGATGGAGAGAGCATTTCGGTATCACACCAGAGCTAGAATCGCACCGTTCTGGGGTTATTTGGCTTCATGCTGTGTCAGTTGGAGAAGTATTGGCAAGTCGAAAATTGATTTCTCAGCTTCAAGAACGTTACCCGGAAAAAGCAGTACTGGTAACGACGACGACGAGTACCGGCGCACAGCAAGTAGAAAATATGGGTAATGGAATCGTGCATCGTTATATGCCGATCGACTTTAGTTGGTGTGTTCGTCGTTTTCTTCGGACGGTTAAACCAGAAATCATGTTGATTATTGAAACAGAGATCTGGCCAAACACAATTCATACCGTATCCAAGCAAAGTATACCGATCGTGCTGGTCAATGGGCGATTATCTGAAAAGTCGCTTTCCAACTACCAAAAACTGAGTTTGTTGATTCAACCTGCCCTAAGTAGCATTTCTTCGCTTTTATCAGTTCATAGTGATGATGCTAAACGTTTTATCGGGTTAGGCGTGGAGGCTGAAAAAGTAACCACAACGGGCTCGCTAAAATATGATATCTCTGTCGAGCAGCAGACTTATGATGACGCGAGTGCTTTACGCAAGCAGCTAGGCGAGAGCAGAAAAGTTTGGATCGCAGCGAGTACCCATCTAGGAGAAGATGAATTCATCCTTGCCGCTTACAAACTAGCAAAAGAAAAAATCCCAGACTTATTACTTATCTTGGTACCGCGTCATCCTGAGCGTTTTGATAGCGTGGCCGAGTTGATCCAAAGTCAAGGCTTATCCTGTGTTAGGAGGAGCCAGGGGAGAGCCACTGAACTATCGAAAAGCACAGATGTGTATTTAGGTGATAGCATGGGCGAGATGATGATTTTGCTCGCAGCTTCCGATTTAGTGTTTATGGGAGGTAGCCTATTGGGTAAAAAAGTCGGTGGTCACAACTTTATTGAGCCGGCTGTACTTTCCAAACCCTGTTTGACTGGCCCGAGTTACTACAACTTTGCTGACCTAGCGGATCAGTTGATAGGAGTTGGAATGCTAACCGTTGTTTCTGATAGTGAGCAATTAGCAGAAAAAGTCGTCAAAAGCCTTTCATCTCCAGAGACTTTATCTGCAAGTGGTAAAGCGGGATATGATATAGTATTGCGCAATCAAGGTGCGTTAAAACGTACAGTCAATTCAATCGCTTCCTTTATTCACTGAGAGCTCTAAATGATCAAAACGTTTATTATCCATGTCAGCAAAGGCTACGAAGATCGTCGCCAACATATTGATAGCCACCTTCCTGAGCGTGGGATTACGGATTATGAGTATATGTTGCGTGGAGACATTGATGATTTGACTCCTGATATTCGTAATAACTTCTTTTCTGACCGTTTGTCACTGCCGGAAATGTCTTGTTTGTACAAGCATTACCTAGTAATGAAAAAAGTGGTTGAAGAGCAGATTCCCCAAGTTTTAGTGCTTGAAGACGACGCTTTACTGGTTGAGGGTTTTGTCGAAAAACTGGAAAAGTTTAGAGAAGAAATTAAAGGCGAGTCACGTTACTTAATCAATATTGAAGAGGCTTCTAACTTAGTCCCCCTTTCTATAAGAAAGCCAAACCAAAGCTTATACCTATGCAAAACTAACAAGCTAACAGGTGGGCTTGTTTATGATCTTGAGTTTGCAGAGAAAATGGTTGAACTCTTAGACAGTACGGTTACTGATGCTCCTATCGATGGTCTTATTGGCAATGAGCGTCAAACTTTGCATTACAACATTTACTGGACTCACCCGCCATTGGTTCGCCAAGGAAGTAAAACCGGTATTTTTGCTAGTGAACTCAGCGGCCGAAGCTCTGGTCTGTATGCCACTGTTCGTAGTTGGTTTAAAGAGGGTTACCGGACCCATGTTCGCAGTCACTTGAGTAAAAAACAGAAAGCGCTGTTTGAAAACGTCACTAAGTACTAGGTAACACCACTATGTCCGCAAAAAAGTATCTAACTTTCGTCATCTACGGGAACGATAAAACCTATTATCAGGGCGCTAAGTTTTGTATTTTATCTTTCTTAGCCAATTGGCAGGGTAGCGTAGACAGCCGCCCTGAAGTTGTCGTTTTGGCAGAAGAAACAGAACATTTTTCTGATTTGCCAATCAGGTTATTTGCCATTTCTCCTGAGCAAAAGTCCGAGTGGAGCTTAAATAATACCTACCATTTTCGAATTAAGAATCGAGGCTTAAAGTACCTTTGTGAACAGTTACCGTTGAATAAAGAAGATCAGCTTCTTTTCTTAGATACGGATACTTATTTTACTCAGCCGACAAATATTTATTTTGATTCTATCTCTTCTCAGCAGTCTTTAATGTTTTTTCCTGAGGTGAACATTAACTCGTTACCTGACACTAATGAGTATGCAGTGATTCGTAACAAAGATATTGTGTTGCAAGATGGCTCTACGTATCGAGTGAATCCAGAATCGACGATGTGGGCTTCTGCTGTGATTGGTATTACAGGCGGGCAGGCGGATGCTTTTGATTATGCGGATCAATTGATACAAGCCTTGAGAAAAGAAGGCTGCACAGCGCATACATTGGAGCAGTTTGCGTTATCTGAGGCATTGACCAGAGTTGTTTCACTGGCTCCAGCTAAAAGTTGGCTTAATCATTACTCTACCAGTGGTCGTAAAAACTGGGGGCGAAAAGTGCTTGAGCAGTTTTTCACTGACCACCGGGAAAGGAAATTTGAAGACCTTCTAAAACAAGCGAAAAGTGTCAGCTTTACTCGGCCTCTATCAGAAGTTATTCGTGGACATATTTATAAAAAATCTAAGAAAATAAAGGAAATGTTCAGTAGAAATAAACCTTAAGCACCTTTCTCCTGATTGATAATCTGGTCATATATATACTCAGCTTTATAGGCGTCTGCGTTACAGCAGTGCTTATTGAAGGGGATTTTCAGAAAGCTAGATGCTTGGTTTGCAAGATCTTCCAGATCCTTAAAAATAAGGAAATTATCTTTATGGTACATTTGGTGTGTCAGTAGGTGTTTATTGTTTGAGATAATTTTCCTTTCGGAGTATATAGCCTCTATAATGCGCATTGTGCTGGAGGCTTGATTACCTGATGTTATCTCTAACACAGCATTTGTATTCAGCATGGCTTCCAAATACTCATTGTAGGTTAGCGCCTTATGCTTTTGGAATATGGTGATGTTGCATTTCACGTCACAGCTGTCTAAGGTACGCTTTATCCCATTTAGCAACTCTCCCCTCCCTTTGTCTAACCCGACAAAAGAGACGTCATTTTCTCGCTTTAGCTCTAAAGTATCGATTACATACAAGCTTGGAGCTGGTACATTGAAGCACTTAAATCCATACTTAATGCAGTCGTTATCTTCAAAGCTGTAAACTTCAAACTCATCTAGTTCGTGTAAATATGAGCCATCGAACACATTCCTAAATAGAACTATTTTTTTGAATTTAAGCCCTTTTGCTGCGCGAATATGCCTCAAAGAGTCTGTTAGAAATATGTAATCTATCCCTTCTATTGTGGCGATTTTTTTCTGTATTATTTTCTTAAATACATAATGTTGGAGCTTTTTATTTAAAAAGAAAGCATTAGATATTAGACGCTTAGTGAACTTGCTTACCTCGATGTGATGAACATGGTAAGTTCTACGTAATGCGTCTATTTCGACTTGTTCGTAATCTTCTTTGTACCCTAAAAAGACAAGCGTTTTCATAGTATCCCGTTAGTTTGCGCCGATTAATTTTTTACTGTAACCATTATCAATCGATTTCCACGCATAGTCCGGTAGCTGGATCGTACCTAATCCTAGCTCTTTATCAAAAGAGCGCTTTAGGCGGCTTAGGTTATCTTGTTTCCAGCTGCTATCTTCTTGCTGGTGGCATTTGTCAAAATCGATAATCCAAACTTTGCTTTGGTTGTCTATTAAGATGTTGTGAATGTTCAGGTCAGTATGATTCACGTTGGTGTCGTGCATCTTGCGAATCTCTCTCCCTATCTTCTCAAACATACCTTCACTGAGTTTTTCTCGTGCCAACATGGCGACCAAGTCTTTCCCGTTAGCGATTTTTTGCACCAAGATATCCGCTTGGTAGGTGAACCCTGATTTAATCACTTTAGCCGCAATAGGAATGGGCACGTTGACTTGGTGTTGAACCAACGTTTGAAGTAAGTGTAATTCTTGATATGCACGTGTATTGCTTAGGCCGCTAAACCAATAACTGTCTTTGATGAGTTTCCCAAACAGCCCGCCTCTATGATAGTGACGTAATGCAAATTCGCCTTTTTCACCTTTTACAAACCAAGTGGTTCCGCGACCTTTGGCTGAGCCGATAATCGCGTCATTTTTTTTCCAATAATTAACAGAAAAGGCAGCTTCAACATCCTCTGTTAGAAAAGAGGGGTTATACCAATATGTCGTATTACCGATTTGCTTTTGAGTAAACATGAATCACTGTCTAGATTAGGTGGGTTTATGGCATACTAAGCAGCAAAGTATATCAAAACACCGATTGATTAATGAGTTGTCCGCAAAGCTATCAGAAAATTCTGGTTATCGCCACACACTGTATTGGGGATAGCCTGCTCATCTCCACTTTTACCCGAAGCCTCCGTGAAGCATACCCCAATGCACAAATTGATGTGCTGGTGAATGCGCGTGGAGAGATGGTTTTTGGAACCAACCCAGACGTGGACAACTTGGTCGAGATTCCCCCAAGGCCGAAATTAAAAGATTATCGTCGAATCCTAAAAGAGCGTGGCCGCTATGATTTGGTGGTCAATGAAATGCTCAACGATCGCACGGCGATATACAGCTTCGTATTCGGCAAGCAACGATTGGGTGCGGTTGATGACACTCTAGGTGGCGCTTGGCTTAAAAAATGGGTGTTTAACAAACATATCATTGAGCGACATACATACGAACATAAGATGAGTCGTATGGCCCGCATGCTGGAATTGATTGGTGTGGATGTGGTACCGCGCCTGATTTCTCCCGAAGAAGCTTTGCCAGAAAGCGTCGTATCAAGATTGCCTGCTAATTATGTCGTTGTGCACGCACCGTCATCCAACGAGATTAAACAGTGGCCAGTGGAATATTGGATTGAAGTGATTGAGGCGATGTTACAACAAGGCTACAACGTTGTGCTGTCTGGCGCTGCACTTGAACGAGATAAAACCATCGTATCGGAGCTGTTAGAAAAGCTGCCGAAATCCGAGCATTTGTTCAGTGTGATGGGGGAGCTGACATTGGCTCAAACATCAACGCTGCTGAAACACAGTGATGGCTTTGTTGGTCCGGATAGCGGACCGGGGCATATGGCGTCAGGCTATCCAATTCCTATCGTTTCGTTGATTAGTGTCGCACCTGCAAGTATGTGGTCCCCTTGGCCATACAATATGCCTGTTGACCATCAACACAATCTCTATACCAATGGCCGTCTTAAGCAGGTAAAAGGCAATGTTTTGCTACTGCAATCAGACCGCTCTTGTGTACCTTGCTACAAAAACAAATGCGAGATCAGTGATGATTTCTACTCCCCTTGTTTGCAAGATATTAAACCGCAACGAGTGATTGAGGCGGTGAAAGAAATGATACCGCTAAAGGTGATCGAATGAGTAAAGAACGGTTAACCCCTTCTTCTATTTGCGTTCTCCGTTTATCTGCGATTGGTGATGTGTGCCACGCGCTTTCCGTTGTGCAGCAAATACAGCGGACATACCCTAAGTGCGCAATCACCTGGGTGATGGGAAAGGTTGAGGCGCAATTACTTGGTGATTTGCCAGGGATCCATGTTGTCATTTTTGACAAAAAGCAGGGCTTTAAAGGCATGCAGTCTGTTTGGACTCAGCTAAAAGATCAGCGATTTGATTATCTATTGCATATGCAGGTAGCACTGAGGGCGAGTCTGCTCTCTTTTGGTATCAAGGCTAAAGTAAAATTAGGGTTTAGCTGGCCACGAGCAAAAGAAGGGCAATGGCTATTCACCAATAAAAAGCTACCAGTAAACAACGCTGAGCATGTATTGGATAATTTTGCAGAGTTTGCCCATTACTTAGGATGCCCACAGCAATCTCCACAGTGGGAAATCCCATTAACAAAAGCAGATTCTGAATTGGCAGACGCAATCTCATCGCCTTATATCGTGATCAGTCCTGCTGCGAGTAAAGATGAGCGCAACTGGCTCACAGAGAGATACGCCGAACTGGCGGATTATGCATGCAGTAAGGGCTTACAGGTCGTACTCTGCGGCGCGCCAACTGATAGAGAGCGCTTACTCGCTGATACGATAGAGCAACAGATGACATCCCCTTGCATCAATTTGGCAGGTAAAACATCTCTCAAGCAGTTAACCGCAGTTCTGGGCAAGGCGTCGTTAGTCGTGGCTCCTGATTCCGGCCCTGCCCATATCGCGACAACGCAGGGGACTCCAGTGGTCGGCTTGTACGCACATAGCAATCCTAAGCGAACGGGGCCATATAATAGCTTGGATTATGTTGCCTCCGCTTATGAAGAAGTCGCTCAGGAGCAATATGGTAAGCCTGTGTCTCAGTTACCATGGGGAGCCCGTGTTAAAGGGAAAGATTTGATGTCGAGAATCACTTTGGAAGAGGTGATTGAAAAATTCGACAAGGCATTAGAGTCTAGCGATTTCTCTCGAGAAGATAGAGCCCAGCAAGCAATGGCTGATTAAGTGAGCTGATAGTTAAAAGTAAGGAATAGTATGCGTATTGCCATTTACCCAGGCACCTTTGATCCGGTCACCAATGGCCATTACGATTTAATCAAACGTGCGGCAAGTATGTTTGATCAGTTGGTGGTTGGCGTTGCAGCCAGCCCAAGTAAAAATACCCTGTTTAGTCTCGAAGAGCGGGTCAACTTACTTCGAGAAACCTGTAAAGAGCTTCCCAATGTTTCTGTCGATGGGTTCAGTGGTTTGCTCGTCGATTTTGCCACTCAAAAGAACGCGACTATTCTGGTTCGAGGCCTGAGAACTACGATGGACTTTGAGTATGAGTTTGGTCTGACAACTATGTATCGACGCTTAAAGCCGGAGCTTGAAAGCTTGTTCCTAACGCCATCTGAAGAGTACGCCTTTTTATCTTCAACGCTGGTTCGTGAAGTCGCGATTCACGGTGGTGATATAGCGACGTTTGTACCGCCATGTGTACATTGTGCCATCCTCAAGAAAACAAATGCAGCGAAGGAGAACTAGAGATGAATATCCTAGTTTATACTCGTGCGACGTTACCAGTGAAAAACTATGGTGGTACAGAAAGAGTCATTTGGGATTTGGTCTATGCGCTTCATCTCGCGGGGCACAAAGTCACTTTGCTGGCAGGGAAAGGGACACAGTGTGATTGGGCTGAGGTTATCGAGTATCAACCTGAGCGACCTGTCGCAGAGCAAATTCCTTCTCACATCGATGTGGTGCACTTTCACTCAGATTTAGAGCCTGTTAACTGTCCTTATGTTTATACGCAGCATGGCAATTCTGCTGGGCCTATTGATGCGAACACGATTTTTGTCTCGAAGCAGCACGCGATAAATCATGGTGCAGAGGCGTTTGTGCATAATGGTTTAAATTGGGATAACTACCTAACGCCAAACTTGAACGCAAAGAGAGAGAGATTCCACTTTCTTGGTAAAGCCGCATGGCGAGTTAAAAATGTTCAAGGCGCAATCGACATCACCAAGAAAGCAAAAGAAAAGTTGGATGTGTTGGGCGGGCATCGACTGAACTTGAAAATGGGTTTTAGATTAACATTGGATAGGCATGTTCGATTTTTGGGCATGGTGGATGATACAACCAAATCTCAGATCATGACCCAGTCCAAAGGTTTGATTTTTCCTGTGACTTGGCACGAACCGTTCGGACTCGCGATTACTGAAAGTATGTACTTTGGATGCCCGGTATTTGCCACACCATATGGTTCTTTGCCTGAGTTAGTACCTGCAGAAGTGGGTTTTCTATCGGCGAATGAATCAGATCTTGTTACCGCGGTAAAAAATGCAGACGAATACTCTGCGCATCGTTGTCATGAATATGCGAGAGATCTATTTAACGCAGATGTGATGGCGCGAATGTACGTGGAAAAATATCAGCAAGTGGTTAATGGCCATAAACTCAATCCGGTGCTAGGGGATGTGCTAAAGGACTACAAGCGCTTGCCATATCACAAGTAATTTAAAACATATAAGGGAGCGATCATCGCTCCCTTATTCATTGCCTAAACAAAGTTTAGTACCCCACGTATGGATCATTTCCATCTCGACGGGTCTTAAGCAGTTTTAGAATCCACATATACTGCTCAGGTTTAGGGGTTACAAACTCTTCCACCACGATGTTCATTGCACGAGCGTCTTCATGCTCATCACCTGTGAAATCAGCCATTGGTGGTTTTATCTCGATTTCGTACTGACCCGTTTCGACATTGTAGCTCGCAAATGTCGGGACGATTTTGGCTTTACTGACCTTGGCCAGTTTTCCTAACCCTGGCAACGTTGCTTTTTCTGTTGCAAAAAAATCAACGAAAACACTTTGTTCCGGACCATGATCTTGGTCGGGTAGGTAGTAGCCCAAGTAGCCATCCTTGACCGACTTAATGAAAGGTTTGATGCCTCCGCTACGGTCATAAACACGACCACCATACTGAACTCTCTGCTTATGCATTAGCCAGTCTGTGAGTGGGTTTTTCTGGCTGTTTGCCATAGCGGAAACGGGTAAACCACGGGAAGCTAATAAGATGGCTGGGATATCAATAGCCCAAGAATGAGGGACCAACAAAATGGCACTTTGTCCTTCTTCTTGAAGCTTTTTCAGGTGCTCTAAACCCGTGATTTTAGAATGTCGCTCAAGCCATTTTTTACTGCGAAGCGAGATTGCTGGAAAACCGAGTAGGAAAGTACCAGCGGTCGCCAAGCATTTCTCTATGATTTGTTCTCTTTCTGCTTCCGTCTTTTCAGGAAAGCATAGGCCAAGGTTAATACGCGCTTTCTGTACTGGGCCTTTTTGCTTTTTAGCCAATTTACGTGCTGCAAACTGCGCAATACTGGCCCTGACTTTATTTGGCAACAGTGCTATTGGCATACCCAGAAAAAGACCGAGCCAGACTCCCCAGTGCTTTGGAGCCAGATACGCCATTTTAAATTCAGGATTATACGCTTTTGGATCGTAATCGTTTCGAGAGTTTGACATAAGATTTGATTTTTCTTATTGGCGGAAGCCAGCCCATGAGGTTGGGCTGGACATCATCTAAAGTGGCTACGCGTTGATGATTCGCATGTATTCGGCCACACCTTCTGCAACCGATTTAAACTTGTGATCACACCCAGCGGCACGTAGTTTAGTCAGATCGGCTTGCGTAAACTCTTGGTAGGCACCTTTTAGATGCTCAGGGAATGGAATGGTTTCCACTTCACCTTTACCGTGATGGGTAATTACGGCTTTTGCAACTTCATCAAACGACTCCGCATTACCAGTACCTAGGTTGAAAATACCTGATACGCCATTTTGCATAAACCACAGATTCACCGCAGCAACATCACCCACATAAACAAAGTCACGTTTGAACTGTTCACTGCCTTCGAAAAGTTTTGGATTCTCACCAGCATTCATTTGATTATTCAAGTGGAATGCAACCGAAGCCATTGAGCCTTTGTGCTGTTCGCGAGGACCATATACATTGAAATAACGGAAACCCGTCACTTGAGAGAGTTTTTCTCCATGTGCTTGCGCATCTTCCCAGATTCGGCGTACATAGTTATCAAACTGCTGCTTTGAGTAGCCATACACGTTAAGTGCACCTTCATATTGCTTTTCTTCTACGAACGTATCTCTTTCGCCATACGTTGCTGCGGAAGAGGCATAAAGGAATGGGATTTCACGGTCTAAGCAGTAATGCAGTAGCTCTTTTGAGTATTCATAGTTGTTGAGCATCATGTATTTGCCATCCCACTCAGTTGTCGCTGAGCAAGCACCCTCGTGAAAGATAGCATCGATAGGACCTAGGTTTTCACCTGACATGATCTGCACAAGAAAATCATCACGATCCATGTAATCAGCGATATCAAGATCGACTAAATTTTGGAACTTTTTGCCATTTTTCAGGTTATCTACAACCAAAATGTCGTTAATTCCTTGCTCGTTAAGAGCTTTAACAATGTTGCTGCCAATCATGCCAGCACCGCCGGTTACGATGATCATGTAAGTACCTTGTATAAAAACCATGGAGTTAGTTGAAGTATATCATGGAGAGTTTAGGTGGGCTATGTGGGGAAAAAACATACCAAGTAAAACCTTCATTAGTTTGCGGTTATGCTTCGTTTATTTCACATGCACAATTCGATATACTTTGCACAATTTTTTATTTGTAGTAATGGAACTTTGCTTTTGGGAGTGTGACCCAAGGGCGGTAGCGTGCTTGATCAGGGAAAATTCATGAACATGCCCATGTTTAAAGGGGGCTCAGCGTATTGAGTTCTCAATTTTTGAACTGCAATAGTTAGCGTTATCACATAACAATCAATTGTCCGATGATCGATTTGTAGTTCATGCTCAGTGTTTTCTAATACCTCCATAGACAAATTGGAGGTCCAACGATGAGTAACCAGCACCCATTTATGCATTTCGATGCTATTCCTGATTACCGACAACAAGGCAAAGTCGAGCACAAGTTAACTGATATCATTCTGTTAATAATTTGTGCTGTGCTTTCTGGTCAAGATGACTGGAAAGCAATTAGTCTTTACGGTGAGGCTCGGTTGGATTTCTTGAAGCGATTTTGGCGATTTTAGTCACGGCGTTCCTTTAACCTCGATTATAGCTAGAACAATGGGAATAATTAACGCCACTCGTTTACAGAAATGCTTTATTGAATGGATGAAGGATTGCTGTGAACTAACAGAAGGTGAAGTGATTGCCATTGATGGTAAAACCGTTCGAGGCTCTTACGATGACTCTGGTGAATTTGGTTCTCTTCATTTGGTCAACGCTTTTGCGACTGATAATGGGGTGAGCTTAAGACAGCATAAAGTCTACGAATAAAGCAATGAAATCACCGCCATCCCAGATTTTCTCTAACTGCTTGATATGTCGGATTGTTTGGTCGCTATTGATGCCATGGGATGTCAAAGAAAATTGCTCAAAAAATTCTAAATAAGAACGCAGATTACTTGCTAGCGGTGAAAGGCAATCAATGTCGTTTAGAGCAAGCATTCGATAATTATTTCGATATGAGCATTCTACAAAAAAGCACGATGGTGATTTTTATAGTACGCAAGAAAGATCGCGAGGCAGACAAGAAACTAGGTTGGCATTAACCAACACAGATTTGAGTATTTTAGGTGACTTGGAATTTGATTGGCCGAAGCTAAAAACAATGGGTATCGTCGTTTCTGTAAGGCAAGAAGAAGCCGTAGCAAAAGAGTCAGCAATCACGGTGAGATGCTACATTAGCTCGAAGAATTTAAATGCTAAGGAAATTGTTAAATGCCACGCGTTCACATTGGTTGGTCGAGTTGAGAGACTGAATCTGTGGAAGATAGTTGTAGAAAAAGATCGGAAGAGAGTGCAGAGAACTTCGCAAGGGTCAGGCAGATGTGCTTTAACATGCTGAAGAGTGAAACGACACTAAAAGCGAATATTAAGCATAAAAGCGATGTGTGACTAGTGACTTTTGAAGGTTTTGTCAAGCTTTGCCTGAAGGGAAAGTTCATGAATTGTCCGTATTATATCAACAATGCCGGGCAAAGAGCTTCGTAATCTTGCCCTGCTATTCAAAGTAACCAAAAGGCCAGCAATATGACATTAGATGTTCTAATATCAACGTTTTCTGACAGAATAACAAAATTATCTTTACCAGATAAAAAAGAAGGTGTTAGATATATTATTGTTCATCAGAAGTTTCGAACTGTAAGAATTTTACCAAATGACATTCTTAAAAGAAGTGATGTGAAATATATACAAACTGAAACAGTAGGATTAACAAGAAGTAGGAATATTGCACTAATGTCATCTGATGCAGACTTAAAGCTGATCGCAGATGATGATATTAATTTTTTTCCAAAATTTGATGATATTATAAAAAATAACTACCAAAAATATAAGTTTGATATTGGTATTTTTAAAGTTAAATCTATTGGAAGTGAGTCTGAGTTTAGAAAATACCCATCTAAAAATAAATGGTACAACAGAGTTGATTGCCTGAATGTATGTTCAATTGAAATGGTAATAACTAAAAATTGTAATATTAAATTTGATGAAAGGTTTGGTATTGGTGGTAAATATTTGTGTGGAGAAGAGTCAATATATTTATTTGATGCAAAAAAGCATAATAAAAAAATAAAATATATTTCAAGTTATATTGTGGCTCACCCATTAGAAAGCACGGTTATAACTGGCGGAGTTAAAGTGTTAAAAGCTAAGGGAGCAGTGTTAAAATATGGCTTTGGAAAGCTTCTATCATTAATGCTTATAATAAAGCTATCTGTTATGAGTCGATTTAACGATATATATTGTATAAATAGAATTGACGTTTTTAAAAAAATGATGGCAGGTTGGTATGAAGATTGATGTTATAATTCCTTTTTACAATAAATCCAAATGTATAGAAAGGGCACTAGCTTCTATAGACTTTGATTATGTTAATCATGTCTACGTTATAGATGATTGTTCAGAAGAAGAAATAGATTTAAGTAATTGGGACAACTTATCCTATGTGAGAAATGATAAAAACAGTGGACCTAGTTACTCTAGAAACAAGGGAGCCAATCTATCAGATGCTGAATATCTAATGTTTCTAGATGCAGATGATTACTATAACAAGTCCGTATTTCCCATACTAAGTTCAATTATTAAGAGGGAAGAGGTAAATATAGTCTCATGGAAGATTAAACAGATAAAGAATGATTCAGCCATGCAAACTATTAATCAAAACCCTAAAGTTTTTAAACAGGATTGCTACTTCTATCACAAGGAGAAATCAAAAGGCAACTTGGTAATGACAGCATCTAGCTTCTGTATTAAACGCAGTGTATATATGAATTCAGGCGGCTTTGATTGTTCTATCAGAGTTCAAGAAGATCCAGAGTTTTTTTGTCGTATATCCAGTCGTAATCAAACGTATTATTTTGATGAAATACTTAGCTATTACGACATTAGTGATAGCAACTCATTATCACAAAGGTATTTTGACTCAGTTAAATTACCTTTGTACGTTAAGCAGCTGAGATATGACCAATCTATATATGCGTCAAGGTTATATAAATCAGAGTTTCTTAGGTATTATTTTCTATCTTTAATAAATAAGAGTAATGGTAATTATAAAGAGTTTCTTCAGATAGATTACTTGAGAAAATTTGGTGCTGTAAAAAAAACAATCATCCAATTATCCAGTTTTCTTCCAAGCATTTTCTATAGAGAGTTATACAAATTGTTTAGGTTTATTAAGTATGTGCGCTAATGTATTGGTATTTATTGATTGTTATGAAAGGGTATCGTTTTTTACTAGGATAGCAAAGGCGGGTGAAAAGTATGGGCATGTTTTTTCATTTTTGACTGATTCTATAAGTTCGCATAAAGAATTAATGCGACAAGGTTTTAATAGTTATCTATTAAAGAGACCAGGTGTACCTTCTGAACGGAGTGAAGAGTATAAGACTTCACTTGATGTGTTGAATGGAAATCAGTCCGAAAAATACGCAAAATTTTATGGGCATTCAATTCGTGAATCGATAAGTGGGATCAATAGGAGTTTCAAGTACATTTTTGTATGGAATGGCTCTTCAACTGCAGGGTTGTCTCTAAAATACTACGCTAAATTAAATGATATCAAAGTAGGATACTTTGAGATATCTAACCTACCAAATAAGTTGTTTGTTGATCCTGAGGGAGTTAATGCAAAGTCGTGGCTGTATGCTCATGTTGATGTATTAGATGGGCTTCCTGATGTGTCTCAAGAGCAATTTGATGAATGGAAAGAACAGTGGCGTTTGTCAAAAAAAGAGCTCTTACCACAAACAAAATTGCTAGGTACTAATAAGTATAACTATTACTTCGATAGGATTTTTTCTTTAGTCTCATTTCTCCCATTTTCTAATGAGTTTTCACTAAGATGGCCAAAAAGTAGAAAAAAAATAAACTTGAACGGTGACAAGGTCGATATTGACAAAGGGTATGTATTTTTGCCTCTTCAAGTTTCCGGTGACTCTCAGTTAAAGATTAATAGCAATGTTGGGAATTTACAAGCGATAGATTTAGCCTATAAGGTTGCGGCTGAGTATTGTTACCCCTTATTTATTAAAATTCATCCGGCAGAGTTTGATGAATGCAGAATAAAAGAGATATATAGCTACATTTCTGGGAGAGATATATTCATTGTTAATATGGATACTAATTTTTTGATAGAAAAATCTAGATGTGTCTGTGTGATTAATTCAACAGTTGGCTTAGAGGCTATAATATTGGAAAAAAAAGTGGTTGTGTTAGGGAGAGCTATTTATCAGGAATTTGATCAAAGGAGGTTGAAATCATTTATTGCTAACTGGTTGGTTAACATAGATTACTTTTCTACAGATGAGGTGTCAATCCATGAATATGCAGAGATTATAAAGAGAATAGAGGTTGTATAGTTGTATAAGTATTTTTTTTATATCTATTCCTTATTAATGCCCTTGAAACTAGGCTTCTTTTTTGATGGTGCTAGTAGATATATACCACTCAGATTTTCTCTAGCGATGTTCGTACTTTCTTTTGTATGGGTATTGATTTCGAATAAGAGAATTATCTCTGGAAAATTTATAATAGGAGGTAGCCTTTATTTTTTTGTATCAACGTGTTTTATTTATTTTTGGGTCTTGAATGCTGATGGTAATGTAGATTTAGTTAAATGCATAATAGGTTTTATCTTCCCGGTAATAATAATTTTTAATATTTATGTTGCATACAAACTATTAAATGAGCATCAAGTAAGTAACGCTATAAAAATCTATGTAATATCAAGCCTTATAATAGTAACAATTGATACAATTATAAGGTTCCTCTTCCCCGACTATGCATTTAAAGGGGAGTTAGACGAATTTAATGCTGAGTTGGCCAGAGATAGTTTTTATATATTCAAATATGGCAGTATAATGTATCTAGATTCGAACTATGTTGCCTTGCATATTTTAGTCATAATGTTACTGTCTGAGTCCTTTAGGAGTGGGATGTTCCGAAAGTTTGTTTTTTTATATTCAATTGCACTACTTATCCTAACATTTAGTCGTTCAGCATATATTGGTGCTTTTTTGTTTTACTTTAGTTCGTATGTGTATTACAAGAAGCTTCCCATCAAAATAGCCATTCTTTTGTTTTTCGGTGTGGCAATATTATATTTTACATATTATTTTTCTTACAATTCTTTTTCCACAAATGATGTCAGTCTTTCTTCAAAATTTGAAATATTTAAATCGTTAGCTTTAATAAATACTTATGAACTTTTGGTTGTTTTATTTGGTGTAGGTTTTGAGGTTGGAGGTTATCTTTATTCTTTTAGAGATGGGGCATATGCACATGCACTATTAACTCTACTTCTCGGTGAGGTTGGGGTAATAGGTTTTATTATATATGGCCTTATTTTAGGCGTGCTAATTACCAAAAATTCCAGAGAAATTAATGGAATCATACTAACCATGCTTATCTGTGGCTTATCACTTGTTTATCCTTGGGACTCTATCTATATATACTCAGTTTCCATTCTTTTAGTTAAATCAAGACTGAAGGTTCAAGAGAATGTTTAGAGTGATATTAGATTTTATACTCTACCGAAGTGTTAATTTACTTTTTCCTTTACTGACTATACCGTTAATTGTTAACTACACCAGCGCCAATCTAATAGGTGAGTTGTTTATTTTGCAGGCATACTCATTTTGGTTGTCACTTTTCGTTGACTTTGGATTTATAAGGACGGCTGTAGTTGACTATCTAAAGGATAATGAACCTGAAAAAGTCTTTAACCGCACCTTGACATGTCAGTCTGTGTTGGCTTTCTTACTAATTATAATAACATTTCCTGTATTTTTGTATCTGAAATTATCCTTATTAGAAATTATATTCGTTTTGACAACTGGTATTACACAAGGCTTGGTTCCTAAGTGGCTATATCAAGCAGAAGCTAGAATGCTACAATTATCGATACGAGAGTCTGCTTCTAAGGTCTTAGCTTTACTTTTTCTCATTTGTCTACTTCCAAAATTCAAAACACTTGACACTATAATGTTGTCATACATATTAATGTCAGTGTCTATTCTTTTACTTATTGTATTTGATTATTGGGATAAGTTAAGAGAGTTTAATTTATCCTCTCTAAGTGAGATTAAAAATGGTTTTATGAAATCACTGGCCGTATTTAAAATGAGGCTTGTAGGGAACGGATACTTAAACTTAAATGTTATTTTGTTGTCTGTTTTTTCTTCACCTGAAATTATCGCTGTTTATGGGGTTTGTGAAAGATTAGCTAAAGCGATGGCATCAATACTAACGGCAGTTGGAGAGGCTCTTTTTCCAGTATCAGTAAATCGAGAAAACTCTAGTTTGAAACAGGATTTGACTATATCTATTTCAGTTTCCCTTATTCCTACGCTAATAATGCTGATGTTTCCTAACGAGATAATTAATTTATTACTTTCTAGTAATATAAATATAACTATGGAGAGATTAATATTTTTAACTCCTGCGTTGTTTTCTCTTTCAAGTATATTTTCTTTATGCTATGTGACTTCTAAAGGTGACTATAAAGCTGAGTTTTATATACAGTCGTGCATACTGTTTTCTAGTCTCATTGGTACAGTGTTGTTATATTCTGCTATAAAAGAGAGCTATCCATATTACTCATTTTTTCTATCATCAATTATTTCTTTAGTGTTCTATGCATTATATGTATTAAAAAAAGAGGGTTTGCGTGTTTTTAATTAAAAATGGACGTTTTAGCGAGTTAGAGTTAAAAAAAATAGACTTTAGTGACTCAATAATTGATTTTCAAGGTTTTAATATTGCCCTTTCTAGCAGTACTGTAAAGTACTATGTTTCAGATGAAAAATTTATCATGTTGTTAGGATGTGCAATTTATAACGAAGAGCTTGTAGCGTGTGAAGATTTAGAAAGTATTTTCGGCGAACTAATCAAATTTCCTGAGATGGCGGCAAGAAAATTATCTGGTAGATTTGCATTTGTTTATATTAGTGATGGAGTGTTAAATGTTTTTAGCTCCATTTTTGGTTCATATCCAGTATATTATTGCAATGGTGGCGAATACTTATCAAATCTAGAGACTGTGTTAGCTGATATTAATAAGGTAAAGCCTAGCGCAAAGGTACTCTCTCTTATGATTAGGTTTTATGCACGTTATGGACATGAATTATATCAAGGCGTTAGTAGAGTCAAGTATGCAAGTATAACTAGGTTTAATGAAGAAGTTGAAACCTATAGCTATATATCTAATTTACTGCTGGCTGATAATTTTAAGGGGGAATCTACAGAAGAGCTGCTCGTTAAACTCAATGAAAGGTTACTTCTTCTCCTGAAAATTTACTCTGAAAAGGATCTTCGTATTGGTTTGACCGGAGGGCGAGATTCGCGGTTGTTACTTGCAATGGCCAATAGGTTGGGTATTGAAAATATATCAACTTATACAGTAGGGGACTACAAAGATATTGAGGTCAAATATGCTAAAAAAGTAGCTGATTATTATAATAGGGAGCATTTTGTTTTCTCACCAGATAAGTTAGATGCTATTGCAGTAAAGAAATATTTTCGGTTTATTAACAATATAAACTTTCCTTGCTTATATAAGTCACAATTGATTGATTTTTTAGGTTTAAATCCTAGATTACATCTCAATACGGCCATTCCGGAGACTTTACTATGTCATTTGGACTATTTCCAAGGTCCAAGTCATTCATATATTAATTTCATTCAAAATAGATCTAGTAAATTATCTGGTTTTCTAACTGATTGTGAAAGTAGTAAAAAGTCTGTAGAGGAAAATGCAAAGAAAATATGGGATTCTCTTGTTTCTGAGGTTGGTAGCACTGTCTTAGTCAAGCTTATTTTTGAGCAAGTAACTTATCAGAGAGAATGGGTATACAATATTTTAAAAATAGGTGATCTGAGCGGAGGGACTGCCTGCATATTTGAAGATTCAAAAGTGCTTTCTATCCTTAGCAGTATTAAAGAGGAAATACATCTGAAAGATCAGCTTTACAAGGCGTTTGTTAACAACTTTTATCCGGAAATGAACCTGATTCGCTCTACTAGAGATTGTGATATAGGTAGTGTGATGAAGATGTCGAAACTAGATCCAAAATTTTACTATCTTCTACCTGATGCTATAAAAAATGATCCTCTAGAGTATTTGGTATCAGAGAATATCGATTATTTGAGAAACGATATTTATGAAAGCAAAGATGTTCTATATCCGATATTTGGTGAGAAATTTGTCGATGATTGCTTAAAACTTACCGCTAAAGGATTTATGTATAATAGAATTGCACGCTTCTTATCTAGACGATTAGGAAATCGCGTGTTATTAAATTATGAGATAATTATGCCTTACTGCGTTGCAAACATAATAAAAAATAGTGAGGATCAAGAGTGAGTCTTTTAGTAGCCACTATTATGTCGGTTTATCGAAATGATAACCCTAAGTATTTGGATGATGCTATTCGTAGTATGCTGTCCCAATCAATAACGACTGATATATATATATACGTAGATGGAGAGATATGCGATGAACTTGATAATATTCTTAGAAAGTTTGAATCGCTTGGATGTATTTGGATTACTTGGTCTAGTATAAACAGAGGTCTTGCTTATGCTTTAAATGAGCTTATAGATATTGTCATTAATAGTGACAAGAAGTATGAGTACATTGCACGAATGGACAGTGATGATATATCTAGACCTGATAGGCTAAAGAAGCAAGTATCTTTTTTTCAAGACCATAACAATGTCGATGTCCTTGGTGGGTTTTGTCATGAGTTTGGTTCAAGTTTTGCATTGGATATTAAGAAGTTACCTCAGAATCACAGTGAGCTTAAGAAGTTTAGCGTAGCGCGTTGTCCTTTTATACACCCAACAGTTATGTTTCGTACAAGGGTTTTTTCTAGTGGTATTAGGTACCCTATAAATACCTCTTCTACGGAAGACATGGCACTTTGGTTTATTTTGCTAGAGCGTGGTTTTATATTTGCAAATATTTCTGATGTTGTTCTAGATTATCGCCTGGAAGAAGCTACGTTAACTAGACGTATTGGAATGCAAAAGGCAAAGTCTGAGTTTTTTTTGCGAAACGAATATTTCTGGAAGTTAGGAGGGTTTAGTCCTTTGACTCTGTTGGCAGTTTACGCTCGGTTTGCGTTCCATCTGCTCCCCGAAAGTGTTATGAAATTCGTATATGGTCGTTTACGTTAGTTTATTTTTTTATTTAGGGTTTTATTATGTTTTTGATTGCAGGGCCGTGTGTTATTGAGTCCGAAAACTTAGTTGTTGATACTTTTGGCCATCTCAAGGAAATTACAGAAAAGTTGGGTATTGAGTATATTGCTAAATCGTCGTTTATTAAGGCGAATCGCTCTTCAGCAAGTGCTTTCACAGGGCTTGGTGTTGAACGTGGTTTGAAAATTTTACAGAAAGCAAAACTGCAATTAGGCGTTCGAGTTATTACTGATGTCCATGAAGATACCCCTCTTGATGAAGTTGCTTCTGTCGTTGACGTATTGCAAACCCCTGCATTTCTTGTTCGTCAGACTAATTTTATCCAAAAAGTTGCTTCTATGGGAAAGCCTGTCAATATAAAAAAAGGACAATGGATGCACCCTGCCGACATGGTTCCTGTGGTTGAAAAATGTCGAGCAGTCGGTAATGATGATATCTGGTTGTGTGATCGTGGCACTAGCTTTGGCTTTGGTCAGCTAATTAATTATATGCCTGGACTTACCATAATGAGGGAAGCAACCGGCTGTAAAGTTGTGATGGACGCAACTCATAGCGTTCAAATGCCCGGCATTTTAAATGGTTCTACAGGTGGTAACCGATATCATGTACCAGCTATCGCTCGTGCCGCTGTTGCGGTAGGCGTTGACGGTCTCTTCATGGAAACGCATCCAGATCCTGACAACGCACTCTGTGATGGTCCTAACATGCTGCCACTCAAACACATGGAAGAGCTGTTAGAGACTTTACTGGAAATAAACGAAGTAGTAAACAGAAAAGAACGTATTGAGACTAAGTTCTAGCTTTATTGCCGCATATAAATAATAGGGTGGTCGACTAGGCGGCTACTTTTAATCAATAAGCATTGTTAAGTATATGAGTAAAATTCGAGTTGTAATACCAAGTAGATATGGTTCTTCGCGATTAGAGGGCAAGCCTTTATTGGAGATACTGAACAAGCCGGTATTTTGGCATGTTTATCAGCGTTGTTGTGAGGCCGGGTTCCATCATGATGATATCGTTTTAGCTACAGATGATATGCGAATTTTTCAAAAAGCATCAGAGTTAGGCTTGAATGTAGTAATGACATCATCCAATCACGATAGTGGTACAGATCGAATTTTTGAAGTTGCTACATTACTTGACTGGAATGACCAAGATATCGTGATTAATGTTCAAGGTGACGAGCCTTTAATTGATCCTGTACTTATCCGTCAAGTAGGCGATTTTGCCAAAAATAGAAATGAGTTTGATATCGTTACCGCGGTTACTTCTATCGATTCTTTAAATGATTTCCAGAACCCTAATATTGTCAAAGCTATACTTGGTTTAAATAATTTAGCGCTTTATTTTTCTCGTAGTCCCACACCCTATAATCGTGACTTACCTAGTTGTACTGACCTTGCATTTAGGCATATCGGAATCTATGCCTACAGCATCGAAGTGCTATCCAAGTTCTGTTCTTTTGGCGAAGCACCATTAGAAGCATATGAAAAGTTGGAACAACTTCGTGCGATATCAAACGGACTTAGAATTGGGGCGTGTCATTATCATGGTGAGCTATCGCATGGAGTGGATACATTGCCCGACTACCTAGCTATTAAAACTGAGATGGAACAAAATAAATGAATGTTGTAAAAATTGCGCAAGAGGTAATCGCTACAGAAATTCAAGGTTTAAGCTACATGAGTGAGCGAATCGGCGATGAGTTTTCTTCTGCGGTAGATGCTATTTTATCTACAAAAGGTAGAGTCATCATTTGCGGTATGGGTAAGTCAGGTATTATTGGTAAAAAAATTGCCGCTTCTTTTGCCAGTACAGGTACCCCTAGCTTTTTTATGCATCCAGGAGAAGCGTTTCATGGCGATTTAGGAATGGTAAAGCCCGAAGATGTGTTTATCGCTATTTCTAATTCTGGAGAAACAGAAGAGGTATTAAAGCTACTACCATTTTTGAGAGATAATAAAAACTATATTATTTCTATTACAGGTAAGGCTAATTCAACACTAGCAAAAAACTCACATTGTCATTTGGATATTGCTGTGCCTAAAGAGGCTTGTCCATACCAATTGGCACCTACGTCTTCAACTACAGCAACCTTGGTAATGGGAGATGCCCTTACTGTTGCTTTAATGGACTCAAGAAGTTTTCAACCAGAAAACTTTGCTCGCTTCCATCCTGGTGGAAGCTTGGGGCGACGTTTGTTATCTAAAGTCAGAGATGAAATGATCTCTTTAGTGCCGACGATTCATCGAGAAGCAGATTTCACGTCAGTGATTCACGCTATTTCAGACGGTAAGCTCGGGATAGTTTTGGTTGATACTAAGTCTGAAATTGCCATAATTACAGATGGTGATGTTAGAAGGGCTATGAATACCTATGGAAAACAAGTGTTTGATCTCACCGCAAGTGAAATATTGACGCTTAATCCAATAACTATTTCATCTTCTGCTAATATTCAAAGTGCTTTTGAGATCATGGACAGTAAGCAGATTACTTCCCTTGTTGTTTGCGATGAAGGAAAAGTCGTTGGTATTGTAAAAAAATAGGTAGCTGATTGGTGGCCAGGATGACTCAGGCACGCTCAACTCAAATCTCTCTTCAAGACATGGCGTATTATCACTACATTTCTCGGTGTGTGCGTCGTGCTTTTTTATCTGTAAATACCATGCTGGTGAACGGTTACCTTTTTTGCTCATACACCAGAAATCACTATAGCTCATCCATAACAAATCACTTCTATTGTTGAATTGCTTCAAATTAGACCATATTTTTCTTAGATTGGTATTACTGAAGTGATGGCTTTTCATATTTTCCTTTTACTCTACGAATAAAGCTCGTTATACGCCAAATATAAGCAAGAGCCACTGAGTAAATGGCAAAGCATAGAACAAATAAGAAAAACATAGTTACTTCAGATATATGTGCGGCCTCACCGTATATCCCAAATGCAGCATAGAGAGCTGCAATAGAAAAAATTGCGATTAATGTCTGCTTTGGTCCTAATCCTAATCGTTGAAAAATATGGTGCAGATGCTCACGATCGGGCTTAAATGGAGAGTCCCCACGACGAATACGTCGAATCATAATCGCGGCCATATCCATTAGTGGAACAGCAATTAACCATAAAGCAGTTACAGGGCGTAGCGGTGGGTTGGTTCCATTTTGGCTTGATAACAATAAAAACCAAATTACCGTAAACCCGATTAACATACTGCCAGCATCGCCCATAAATATTTTGCGTTTGCGTCCAAAAGCGCCTAAGTTGAGCAGTATGTAAGGAAGCATTATGGTCACCATGACCAAACATAGATATGCAATGTTAAATTGACCATCATGAGCTAACATAATTCCTAACCCGGAAAATGTAACGACAGATAAACCGCCTAGTAGACCGTCGATCCCGTCTACCATATTAAATGCGTTTATCGCACCAACTACAGCCAATATAGTAACAACATACCCTAACCAGCCCAACGTTACGTCACCAGTTCCAAACACATTGCCTATGTTATGTAGTTCTATCCCTCCTAACACCATCATTGCAACAGATAGACCCGCCTGAACAACAAAGCGTAGTTTGAAGCTTACATCGAATTTATCATCCAGTGCTCCCACAACAGTAAGAATCAAAATGCATCCAGCATATAGAGGTACGTTGGGGATGATATTGGGGTTATTAAACAAAAAGTATAAAATGGATAAGCAGATGGAAATCCCCCCAACTAGCGGAATAGCGCCACTGTGGAGTTTACGTTCATTTGGTTTGTCAACTAAGTTAATCTTCTTGGCTACTTTACGTAATAAGAACAGTGATGATAAGGAAAAGAAAAAAAGAAAAGCTAAATCAACAAAGGGAATAAACACTGTTCCAAGCCTGTAGTTGTAATAGTTGAGAGATTTTAGATGAAACTTACCACAGAATAAAGCTTACTTATATTTTGTTTAACTTAAAAATCTCCGAGGTTTAGAATTGGTCGTGAGGAAAGTTTTTATTGTTTAGGGGAAATATTTGAGAGGGTAGGCAGTTCATGTGTGTCATTGTTCGGCAGGTGACACATCATTAAGTCGTTTTTGGGCGATAAAGTAAACACACCTCCTCTCCCCATCCACAATGTGCTCTGTCCTCGAGACCACATACTCATTTCCTAACAATCTTTGAAACACATTCAGTTCAGACTGACATAGTGAACGGTAGCGTGTTGCGGCTTTGCAGATAGGGCAGTGGTTTTCTATGAAGAGGAAACCTGACGCTGTTTCTTGTAGCTCTGCCATGTAGCCTTCTGCTCTACGAAGCTCTACTAAGGTATTGAGTTTGCATTGTAGATCTCGGCAATGAGCCATTGCAGCTTTATAGGATTGGTAGACACCCTTTTCCCGTTCCAAAGCGACTTTTTCTAGCCCTTCTTGGCCGAAAAGATGTTCTACCGCATCAATGACTTGGATAGTTAAATCTTTATGGCGATCTGAAAACTGGTCGTGCCCTTTCGCAGTCAAAGACCAGTGACGATTCGGGCGACCAACCTTAGCTTTGATATCTTCAAACTCTAACAGTCCTTCTTCCTCGAGAGTCTGCAAGTGCTGACGGGCCCCCATAGAAGTCATACCAAACTCTTCAGACAGTTGTTTGGCTGTTACTGCTCCATTACGTTTGATAGATTCTAGGATTCGGTCAGTTGTTTTCATCACTACACTCCATATACCTGAAATATTATGGAGTAATGCCTTAATAAAGCAAAGGTTTGATTAAGTACGTAGAGTGAGATTAGGAGTTTGCGCTGCGTAGAGAAATTTCACCGCCAATAAATGACTCGATGCCATTCTCGGTTTCAAGTAATACCGCGCCTTGTTCATTGATTCCTCTCGCAATGCCAGTCACTTCTCTTGGTCCCATTATGAGCTTGATTGGACGACCTAAGAAATTGTCTAGTCGGTTCCAGCGCTCAACAAAACCAGACATACCGTGAACTTCATAGTCACTAAGCGCCTTGTGCAATGCTCTGATTAATTCAATGGCTAGCTGATTACGATCGATGCTGCCTTCGGCTGCCACTTCAGACAAGCTAGACCATGGCTGGGTAATGCCTTCTGTTTGTTCCGGCATCATCAGATTCATGCCCATTCCAATCACTAAGTTTGCCGCGCCACCTGCTTGACCAGACATTTCGACTAGAATGCCAGCTAGCTTTCGGTCTTGGTAATACAGGTCGTTTGGCCATTTTAGTTTTACGCCCTCAAGGCCAAGTTCTTCTAAAGCCTCAACAATCGCAACACCCACGACTAAGCTCAACCCCATCGCAGCCGCCATGCCCGCATCCAACCTCCAGAACATTGACATATATAGATTAGAACCGAAAGGGGATACCCACTCTCGGCCACGTCTACCTCTGCCTTTTGCTTGGTATTCGGCGAGGCAAACAGTGCCTGACTCTAACTCATCGACTTGGTCGAGCAAATATTGGTTGGTCGAGTCAATAATTGGAATCAGCTCTACTCGGTTAGTTAGGTTATCTTTTAAGACTGCTTCATCCAGCATTTGCAACGGTTTCGCTAGTTGATAACCCTTGCCTTGTACACGGAAGATATCAATTCCCCACTCTTGAATGCCTTTAATGTGCTTGCTGATTGCGGCTCGGGAGATACCTAACTGCTCGCCTAGCTCTTCACCAGAAATGAATTCCCCACGAGAGAGAGCTTTTAAAATCGCCAGCTTTATTGTGTGCTCTTTCATTGGCGTTGCTCCAAAATCTTAGTTAGGTTGGTCTCTTCAAGTTCACTAATAAAGCGCACTTCGTGTTCTAGTGTAATACCATACTTGTCTTGTACTTGAGAGCGGACGAGCGAAGCAAGCTCGATGACATCATTGGCAGAGGCATTGCCTTTGTTGACCAGAACCAATGCTTGATTTGGATGTACTTGAGCCCCGTTTACCGTCTCGCCTTTTAAACCGCATTGATCTATCAGCCATCCAGCCGCGATTTTCACGCCATTGTCGGTCGGGTAGGCAACCATCTCTGGAAACTCAGTCTTGAGAGATTCGTATTGCAGCTGTGAAATCACCGGGTTCTTAAAGAAACTGCCCGCGTTACCTGTAACCGCTGGATCAGGCAGTTTTTCCATACGAATTTGAGATACGCGATCAAAAACTTGTTTTGCGGTAACCGATTGCTTGTCGAACGACTTTAGTGGTCCGTACTCAATGTTTGGCTGCCAATCTTTGGCTAGTTTAAGGCCAATAGCAGTAACCACAGCCTTTTGATACAAGTCTTGTTTGAAGATCGAATCTCGATAACCAAACTTGCACTCTTGTGCAGCAAGGCGTTTTGTTTCCAAAGTGTCTAAGAAAAGTATGTCCACGTACTCACAAACATCTTTCAGTTCAATACCATAAGCGCCAATGTTCTGGATAGGTGCGCTGCCGGCACAGCCAGGAATCAGTGCCAGATTTTCTAATCCCGCGTACCCTTGATTGACGCTCCACTCAACTAAAGATGGCCAATCTTCGCCTGCTTCAATGTGCAAATGCCAGTGAGATTCCGATTCTGAAACACGTTTTCCAAGCAGGCGGTTAACAAGCACGACGCCTTGAAATGGTTGAGTAAACAAAATATTGCTACCTTTACCAAGCATGAGTTTGGGTAACGTTTGCCAGTCAGGATTTTGATACGCGGAAATCAGATCTTGTACCGAGTGTATTTCCGCAAGGTAAGCACAGCTCTGCGAAATAGAAAAAGTGTGGAAAGCCGACAGGTCGGCATCAGTCAAAATTTGCATCGGAGTCATCGGGTCATCTAAACTGCGCTCATTCTACATCAAATTATTCTCTTACGATAATGAGCCATCTAACGTTCGAAACTTTGGACCCAATCAAACTTCCTCTTGTCAGTCGTCTATATAAAGCGCATTACCCATCAGGCAAAGCGAAGAAAGATGAGCTCACCGTGGTTGCTTATAAAGAGAATAAAATGGTCGCTGTTGTCCGGTTTCGTTCAGTAGAACACTTCCGCCTTTTGACGGGTATGCTGGTGATTCCAGAGTGTAGAGCGCAAGGGGTGGGGCATGAATTACTGAATTACTGTCAGCAACAGATTCTTAAACAGGACGACTTTTGTTTTGCGTATGAACACCTTGAAGCGTTTTATGCTGCTCACGGATTCGAAACGATAGCGCCTTTTCAGTTACCCAATTCTCTAAAAATGTTGTACGAGCGTTATGTTCAGAGTGGCAAAAAATTAATCGCGATGAAGTATAGCCCGCTGCACTCCTCCTCAAACAACGCCCCTTAGTTTTTGTTCTCTTTGACTATGCTGTGAGCTAGAGGCAATTCTTAATCTCTTGAAACTAAAACAACACGGTCAATTCTAGGCAAATTCATCAATATTTTGTTAATATCGCTCTCCACTTTAAGTAAAGGTAATGCATCCAACATGATGACCAATAGGAATATATTCGAACAACTGCCTACTCTGGCTCAAGATCCAGCTCAGTTTGAAACACTGTATGCTGCGCGTGATTTCAGAGCTCGCTTAATTGAGGCGATTCAAAAGGCCAGTAAACGAATTTACCTTGTTGCCCTTTATCTTGAAGATGACGAAGCAGGTCGTGAAATCTTGACCGAGCTTTATGAAGCAAAACAGCGTAATCCAGGGTTAGATATTAACGTCTGTGTGGATTGGCATCGAGCTCAGCGAGGTCTGATTGGTGCGACGCCAGGTAAAACCAACGCATCCATGTATACGGCATTTTCCGAAAAGTACGAACACAAAGTACCTGTGTACGGTGTGCCTGTTCGTGGAAGAGAAGTGTTTGGTGTACTGCATCTCAAAGGCTTCATCATTGATGACCAAGTGATATACAGTGGCGCGAGTCTGAACAATATTTACCTTAATTATAAAGACCGCTACCGATTCGATCGTTACCATGTTCTGAACAATAAGGCGTTGGCTGATAGCATGGTTGAACTGGTGCAAAACGAAATGATTGCACACCCGGCGGTTAATGACCTCACTTGTCCAATGAAGCCGGAGACAAAAGAGATCAAAGTTCAGATTCGTCAACTTCGTGCATCATTAGCGAAAGCGTCTTACGATTTTCAACCCCAGCAAGTGACACCAGAGCAAGTTGCGATTACGCCAATAGTCGGTGTCGGCAAAAAGCGTAATAAGTTAAACCAAGGGATAAACCAGCTTCTGGCACTGGCTAAAGATGAGATTTTTATCTGCACGCCTTACTTTAACTTTCCACGCAGTGTGGCGAAAGAAGTAAAAAAAGCGATCAGACGTGGCGTGAAAGTGACTATTGTTGTTGGTGACAAAACGGCTAACGATTTTTACATATCGCCCGAAGAAGACTTTAAGACTATCGGCGGTCTTCCTTATCTTTACGAGCGTAATCTTCGTATGTTTGCAAAAGCGAATGAAGCGAATATCGCGAGTCGCAAATTATCTATTCATCTGTGGAAGCATGAAGAAAACAGTTTCCACCTTAAAGGTATATGGGTTGATAAGCGTTATATGCTGATCACCGGAAATAATTTGAATCCTCGCGCATGGAAGTTGGATTTAGAGAATGCCATTCTAATTCAGGACAACTATCATCATTTAACGCACCAGTTTGAGAAAGAAGTAGAAAACATTCTTCAACACACTCAGCTGATTTGCACTTATAAGCAGTTAGAGAAGTTCGAGAACTACCCAGAACCAGTGCAAAGGCTAATGCGTAAAATCACCCGAGTGAAAGCGGACAGGGTGCTGAAGCAGATTTTGTAACTTTCGTATGAAAAGTAACAACATATAATTACGCGATAAATCTGTTAAACTGCTCCAATAAATTAATTTCAATATTTGGCGTGCTGCCTTACTTTTCCAAAGGAAATATAGTGGCAATAAATAATTCTACTACACCTCAAGCTCATATACCTTCTGATGAAATCGATTTGCGTGAACTGTTTGGCGCACTATGGCAGGGTAAATGGACAATCATAATCATTACAGCGTTGTTTTCTATTGGTGCTGTATGTTATGCATTGTTTTCCCAGCAATGGTGGTCATCTAAGGCAAAAATCACACCGCCTCAAGTGCAAGACATCGCTGCCTATCAACAGCAGGTGAAGCAATTTCAACCCGTATTTGATGTTTATCAAGATGATGGAACAGTGTTGGTGAGTCGGGAGCTTGATGAACTGATCAATACACAAGTGCTGTTTAAGCGATTTATTGATGCGTTTAATTCCAGTGACAATAAAAGGTCTTTCTTGGATGCAAGTGAAGATTTTCAAAGTTTCAAGTCTAAGTTAGACGTTGATAATGCGGTTAGCTCAGACGAGCAAAAAGATGCTAGTCGCCGCTTATACGCTGGGTGGTTTAATAAGATAACCGCAAGTGCTGAAGATAAGAGAGATAACTTTTCTCCTTACAACGTTTCTTTTCAATCGACGACAAAAGAAAGCAGCTTTGTTTTATTGAATAACTATATTCAACTTATCACGCAACAAGCTCATCAAGAGGCCCTAAATAACTTAGAAGTGATCATTGCTGCTAAACGAAATGAGCTTCTACAGCAAAAACGTATTTTAACGTCTCAAGCGAAGAATCGTTTACGTGTAGAGATAGAACGCTCGCAGTATGCGCTGGATGTTGCAAAAGCAGCTGGAGTTGAGCGTCCAATCCAAACTAATAATGACAAAGAGTTGTTTTCCATTGACTTGGGAACCAAAGGCCTAGCGGCAAAAGTCAGTGCGTTAGAGTCTATTAAAAACCTAAGTGTCATTGAGCCGAGGTTACAACAGATCGACGCCAAGCTAGAAATGTTAGAGCATCTCAAAGTGGATCGTGCTATTCAATTCCAAACATTCCGCTTTGTGGAAAATGTCGAACAGTCACTTTCACGAGACAAGCCTAAGCGAGCTCTGATTGCGGTGCTAGGCACATTGTTAGGCGGTATGCTGGGTGTTGCAATCGTGTTGGTTCGATTTGCGTTTAGACGTGAAGAGGACTAAGTGCGTTGCTAGTTGATAGGGGACTCGATGAGAGTCCCTTTTCTTTATCTATTGTTTCGTTATCTACTTCACAAAAAACTTCATCTTTCCCCTTGGGTTTGTCCAATCGATCCCTCATATAGTTAACACAACACCTTGAAGCCCGGTTTCGGGGTAATTATCAAATAACATGCAAATTTTCAGGAGAGACGACCGATGAACATTCGTCCATTACACGACCGAGTTATCGTAGAACGCCAAGAAGTTGAGTCTAAATCAGCGGGTGGTATTGTTCTGACTGGTTCAGCTGCAGAGAAATCAACTCGCGGCGTAGTTCTAGCTGTAGGCAAAGGCCGAATCCTTGAAAACGGCACAGTGCTACCGCTAGACGTAAAAGTGGGTGATACAGTTATCTTCGCTGAAGGTTACGGCACGAAAACTGAAAAAATCGACGGTAAAGAAGTGCTAGTAATGTCTGAAAACGACATCATGGCGATCGTTGAGTAATAGCAATCATTGAGTAATTTTTTGCTCAGATTCAAATAACGAAATCAAACTTAAAGAATTCAGAAAAGGAAACTAAAGATGGCTGCTAAAGACGTTAAATTTGGTAATGACGCACGAGTTAAAATGCTAGAAGGTGTAAACGTTCTAGCTGACGCAGTAAAAGTAACACTTGGCCCTAAAGGCCGTAACGTTGTTCTAGACAAATCATTTGGTGCACCAACGATCACTAAAGATGGTGTATCTGTAGCGCGTGAAATTGAGCTTGAAGACAAGTTCCAAAACATGGGAGCTCAAATGGTGAAAGAAGTGGCATCTCAAGCAAACGATGCTGCGGGTGATGGTACGACAACAGCGACAGTTCTTGCTCAAGCGATCGTAAACGAAGGTCTTAAAGCAGTTGCGGCGGGTATGAACCCAATGGATCTTAAACGCGGTATCGACAAAGCGGTAATTGCAGCTGTTGAAGAATTAAAGACGCTGTCTGTTCCATGTGCGGATACAAAAGCGATCGCTCAGGTGGGTACGATCTCTGCTAACTCTGATTCAAGCGTAGGTAACATTATTGCTGAAGCAATGGAAAAAGTGGGTCGTGATGGCGTTATCACTGTGGAAGAAGGTCAGGCTCTTCATGATGAACTAGACGTGGTTGAAGGTATGCAGTTCGACCGTGGCTACCTATCACCATACTTCATCAACAACCAAGAAGCGGGCAGCGTTGACCTAGAAAACCCATTCATCCTTCTAGTAGACAAGAAGATTTCTAACATCCGTGAACTTCTACCAACACTAGAAGCGGTTGCTAAAGCCTCTCGTCCACTGCTAATCATCGCAGAAGATGTTGAAGGTGAAGCACTAGCAACGCTTGTTGTGAACAACATGCGTGGCATCGTGAAAGTGGCTGCGGTTAAAGCGCCTGGTTTTGGTGACCGTCGTAAAGCAATGCTACAAGACATCGCTATCCTAACTGGCGGTACTGTGATCTCTGAAGAAGTGGGTCTAGAGCTTGAAAAAGTGACATTGGAAGACCTAGGTCAAGCGAAGCGTATTGCGATCACCAAAGAAAACACAACGATCATCGATGGTATCGGTGAAGAAGCGATGATTTCTGGCCGCGTTACTCAAATTCGTCAGCAAATTGAAGACGCAACTTCAGACTACGACAAAGAGAAACTACAAGAGCGCGTGGCTAAGCTAGCTGGCGGTGTTGCAGTGATCAAAGTTGGCGCAGCAACTGAAGTTGAAATGAAAGAGAAGAAAGACCGCGTAGAAGACGCCCTACACGCGACTCGCGCAGCGGTTGAAGAAGGCGTAGTTGCTGGTGGTGGTGTTGCACTAATCCGCGCTGCATCTAAGATTGTTGACCTAGAAGGCGACAACGAAGAGCAAAACGTGGGTATCCGTGTTGCACTACGCGCAATGGAAGCGCCTATCCGTCAAATCACGAAGAACGCTGGTGATGAAGAGTCAGTGGTTGCGAACAACGTTAAAGCGGGTGAAGGTTCATACGGATACAACGCAGCAACGGGTGAATACGGTGACATGCTAGAGATGGGTATCCTAGACCCAACTAAAGTAACTCGTAGCGCTCTACAATTCGCAGCATCGGTTGCAGGTCTAATGATCACAACAGAAGCGATGGTGACTGATATGCCACAAAAAGATGGCGCAGGCATGCCTGATATGGGTGGCATGGGCGGTATGGGTGGCATGGGCGGTATGATGTAATCACCCCTCAACACTCTTAAAGCTTTAAAAGCGGAGACTTCGGTCTCCGCTTTTTTTGTACTTGCTAGGCAGGGAAGGTGTGATGTTTTACACAAATAACCCTGAGACTTTTTGATGTAATAAAAATATGAGCTAATGCTTTATTGATTGACAGGTGAATGATTGTCCAAGTCAAACATTGTGATTATCAGTCAGGGATCGTGGGAACCGTTAGGTTACGATAGTTCTTGAATATACCCATTTTTTCTTACGAGTAAGCGTAGGTAATGAGGTTAGCAGTGAAGATTGCAGTTGCAGGTACGGGTTATGTTGGTTTATCCAACGCGGTGCTATTGGCTCAAAACCACACAGTGGTAGCGCTGGATGTTGTAGAGAAGAAAGTTGAGCTATTAAACCAAAAAGTTTCTCCTATTATTGATGCTGAGATAGAAAACTTCTTAGCAAATGAGCCGATTGATTTTGTGGCGACGACGGATAAGCAACATGCCTATCAAGATGCTCGCTTTGTGGTTATCGCAACGCCAACAGATTACGATCCAGTAACTAATTACTTTGATACGTCATCGGTAGAGTCCGTGATTAAAGACGTGATGTCGTTCAACCCTGAAGCAGTGATGGTCATCAAATCTACAGTTCCGGTGGGCTATACCGAACGCATCAAACGAGAATTAAATTGCGACAACATCATTTTCTCCCCTGAATTTTTGCGCGAAGGAAAAGCGTTGTATGACAACCTTCATCCATCACGAATCATCGTTGGTGAGCAAAGCGAACGCGCGCAAGAATTTGCAGATTTATTGGTCGAAGGTGCAGTTAAGCAAGACATTAATGTTCTTCTGACCAATTCAACGGAAGCAGAAGCGGTTAAACTGTTCTCGAATACCTATCTTGCGATGCGTGTCGCTTACTTCAACGAACTGGATTCATACGCAGAAGCACACGGTTTAGATGCCCGCCAGATCATTGAAGGTGTTGGTTTAGACCCTCGCATCGGAAACCACTACAACAACCCATCTTTTGGCTATGGCGGTTACTGTCTGCCCAAAGACACCAAACAGCTATTGGCCAACTACCAAGCCGTACCAAATAACATCATTGGCGCGATTGTTGAGGCAAACCGTACTCGCAAAGACTTTGTTGCTGACTCCATTTTAAAGCGAGGAGCAAAGGTCGTTGGTATTTACCGCCTAATCATGAAATCTGGGTCAGATAATTTCCGTGCCTCTTCGATTCAGGGGATCATGAAGAGACTTAAAGCGAAAGGTGTGACGGTGATTGTTTACGAGCCAGTACTAGAAGACGCGCAATTCTTTCATTCTGAAGTCGTCCGTGATCTTGGAACATTCAAAGCTAACTCCGATGTTATTGTTTCGAATCGCATGGCACAGGAGTTGGCAGACGTAGCAGATAAAGTTTACACCCGTGACTTGTTCGGCTCAGACTAAGCCAGTTTAACCTCAAAGCTCAGTATAAAGCTGATTTAAGCACTGATTTTAGCTACATTGATGTTAGCTAAGGTTAGGCCTAGATCAGCTTTTTAAGTGCTGGTGGACGTATTCACGGATATAAGGCACTACCTCTAACTCAAACCATGGGTTCTTCTTTAACCACAACGTATTACGTGGTGAAGGGTGAGGTAACGGTAAATACGTTGGTGCCCAGCGTTGCCACTGTTTCACGGTTTCTGTAAGCGTCTTCGGTTTGTCTTTGAGGTAGTAATTTTGCGCATATTGGCCAATCAAAAGTGTCATCCCCACGTTGGGTAGCTGAGATATTACGGTTGAATGCCACTGTGGTGCGCACTCTTTTCTGGGCGGTAGATCTCCGCTTTTTCCTTTTCCTGGGTAGCATAGGCCCATTGGCATAATGGCTATCTCATCTGGATCGTAAAACTGTGCTTTGTCTAATTGAAGCCACTCTCGTAGCCTCTCGCCACTTGGATCGTTCCAAGGAATAGATGTGTTGTGCACTTTGAGCCCTGGTGCTTGACCAATGATCAGTAGTTTAGATGATTCACTTGCCTGAATCACAGGGTTAGCTCCAAGCGGCAAGTTGGGCTCGCAGAGTGAGCATGCTCTGATTTGTTGAAGAGTTTCTTTAAGCATGGGGCTGATCCTTGTCGTTGTTTGGCCTGGGTACGGACTTGAAGAGCTTGACGCTGTGTTCTCTTGATTAGAGTGCTCTCACTGCGATGATATTAATTATTGTGTAGGAAATAGTTAAGAACCATTACTTTTTTCCCAGCTGGTTATCAAGTAAACTCTCGCTGTTTATTTCTGCAACCGATGAGTCGCTATGCTACAGAATCCTCTTCAGCTTCGTCTTGAGAAGTTAGAACCCTGGAAACAAATTACCTTTATGGCGTGTTTGTGTGAACGCATGTATCCAAACTACGCCATGTTTTGTGAAAGCACCGAGTTTGCCGAAGCACGAATTTATAAAGATATCCTAGATAGCGTCTGGGAATTGCTGACGGTTAAAAATGCCAAAGTGAATTTTGAACGTCAGCTTGAAAAGTTAGAAGAGATCATTCCAAGCTCAGAAGACTTCGAGTTTTATGGAGTGTATCCGGCGATTGATGCGTGTGTTGGCCTATCGACTTTGCTTCATGGGCTGTTAGATCGTGATGACCTGTTTGAAAGCATGCAAAAAGTGAGTCAACAATCGGTTGTTACCGTTGCTCAACTCGAAGAAGCGCAAAGTGGTGAAGAGATAACAAACCACAACCAAAAAGACAATGAAGCTGTCTGTGCGGAATGGGATGTTCAGTGGGCAATCTTCCGTCCGTTAAAAGACGCAGAAGAGCGTGATATTGATCTGATTAAAGATTTACGCGAAGAGTTGAGAGAAGAAGGTGTCAGTAATATTGGCGTGAGCGTCAAGTAGTCGTTGGCTGGAATCTTTTTTCGAAATCATATGAAAAATTAAGGCTGACCGGTTGGTCAGCCTTAATTGTATCTATTTCATTGACGAACTAATGGTCTCATCCTCGTCACGATTTTCAATCACGCCATGGGTATGTTTCCATTTTTCCCAGCGCTCAAATGCCAGCTGCTGCATGTCGGTTGTGTGGTCAGCTTCATCGACAATTTCTTCACCAACGAGATGCTCGAAAATGTCTTCTAAGGTTAGAATGCCCTGGACAGTGCCATACTCGTCACCCACCACAGCAAGCTGAAGTCGCTTAGCCATCATTTGTTCGAATGCTTGAGGTAGCGAGATCGTATTGAGCAATACGTGTACGGGTCTCATAACCTCTCCCAGCTGCTTATCGCCGCGGCCAGCATGTTGGTGCTTAAAGAGCTCCAAGCGGTGAACAAAACCGACGATATTATCCTTCGATTGGCTATACACCAACGGACGCGAGAACGGCGTATCTTGGTTTTCAGTAAGAAACTCGGTGATACTCATCTTGGCATTCACGCGAAAAACAACCGGGCGAGGCGTCATGACCTGTGTGACGGGCACATCCTGAATACCAAGTAGGTTATCCAGCATCTTTGATTCACCTTCGGCAAACTCTCCGCTCTCTTTCGCCAGAATCGCCATGGCAGACAGCTCATCACGCATTTTCGGCGCAACATGCGCACGCGACAGGCGTTTGGTGATTTGCTCTGAAAACCAAACGAATGGTGTTAATGCCCAAACCATCCAGCGCAAGATGATTGCAGCTGTTGGGGCGAGCTGTCGCCAGTATGTTGCACCAATCGTTTTAGGAACAATTTCGGAAAGAATCAACACACCTAAGGTGAGAAGCGCTGAGAAGACGCCAAGCCACTCGCTACCAAACACAACAGAAGCCTGTGCACCAGCGCTGGCTGCGCCTATGGTGTGTGCAATGGTGTTCAGCGTTAAAATCGATGCCAAAGGGCGGTCAATATCAGACTTTAGCTTGGTGAGTTTTTCGGACGATGGGTGTTGTTGTTGTCGTAGCTGCGCTAAATAGCTCGGTGTGATACTGAGTAATACCGCTTCTAAAACAGAACAAATGAAAGATACGCCGATCGCAATGCTGACGTACGTGATTAGCAGAAACATAGAGCTCCTATATAGGTTACATCACCGCCAATGTATCGTGTTCAATGAGTGCCATGGATAACGCATACCTAAGAACAAAGACATTGGTATCACAACCGAATTTTGCATGAGTTTGCTGACGATTTGATGGCAGGTAAGTCATGCCTGAGCAATATTGGTGTGAGTGTTTTTTCATCGCTTAAGTCCCGTTAATTCAGGCTTCACAGGCTATCGCAGATTCATAAATAAGGTAAATGTAGGCGAAAAACAAGGGCGAGGATGTCTTAGGTTAGTAACAAATTGTGAGTCAATACCCAGAATATGGCTAAAACAACGCCATGAAAGTCAAAGATCGCTTACAAACCTTTGCCAGATGGGGCATTTATGCTTTAGAGTGAGCTGAATTCGATAACATATAAGAAGGGAAACCTAATGAACAAGACCCAATTAATCGACTTTATCGCAGAAAAAGCAGACCTATCTAAAGCACAAGCTAAAGCTGCTCTTGAAGCTACTCTTGAAGGTGTTACTGATGCACTAAAAGAGGGTGACCAAGTTCAACTAATTGGTTTTGGTACATTTAAAGTTAACCACCGTGCAGCTCGTACTGGCCGCAACCCTAAGACTGGTGATGAGATCCAAATCGCTGCTGCAAACGTTCCTGCATTCGTAGCGGGCAAAGCGCTGAAAGACGCAGTAAAATAATTTAAAAAACCGATCCAGCGTTTTTCTCTGGAATAGTTTACTATACGTCAAGGTAGTCCTTATCTTGGCGTATTTTTTTATGATGAAAACGTTATTGTTATCTTCACTAGCGCTCTCCATTTTAGCGGGGTGTTCTTCAGGCGTATCTCAAGCCGATTTAGATCAGTTTCGTGAGTACACAGGTGGGCGCGTCATGGGGGATACCACAAGCTTATACTGGTATACCGAGAAACTCATCTCACCTTACACCGCAGCCGATTATGTCTATGCTGGCGATTACGGCTGGTTTAAAACGGATTACCGTTGGGCTGGTGGAGAACTTAGGGAGCTGGTACGTCAGGGAGAGCAAATCCAAGAGAACCAAGAGCGTGTCCCTTATACTATTCACGTACGTTTCAACAAAGATGGCGAAGCGATCTACCAGCAATACAAGATCAACGGAAAAGTTCTACCACTTAAAAACGATAAGCTTAGTTGGTTAAAGCAGGAAGCGGCGAATATCCCTAAAGTCACCAAGGCGCAAAGCAAAGAAGGGGCGTATTTGATTCAAGGCTACTGGGACGGAAGTGAATTTGAAACATGCGCAAATGATTCGTATGAGGTACTCGAATTTAACCAGACCCTACCGAGCTTTGTGGTTAATCGATTATCTTCTGTAGACAGCTATGTTGCGCTGTTAGGCTCAAACCAGAGCGACAAAGTGGTCGTGCAAGCGCTACTCATGCTGGCTGATGATGATCACGACTGTATAGAACGGCCTAGTATGGTTGAGAGCTAAGCGCTGGAAATCAGCTCTGAGCATTCAATTACGCAGCAGGGTAATGGTAAGCACGCAAGAATAACTCTCTTATCCTCGCGTGCTTATCGGCTTTAGCTTTTAGTCAGCCTTGCTTGGCCTTTGGGATTTTGAGGTGACAGGGTGGGCTGTATACGAAGCAAGTTAGTTTGTCCCGTCCACTCCTGAACTGCCACCACTAGAGCCAAGTACAACTGCAGCGGTAACTGCAACAGCAGCACCTACAGCTACTGCAGTTGTCGTGGCTGTTCCGGAAGCTGAAGATGCAGCCTCTGTCGTACCAGCTGCAGTCCCCCCTCTTTCTGCCAAGTTTTTTGTAGCAGTCACCGCTGTATTTAAATCATTCACTTCGACATCTGGTGTGGCCTTATCTGCGGAAATTACACTTGTTGGTGCGCCGCCTAGTGTAAGCAATACAGCTAGAGTAATATGTTTCATGAGTGATCCTTGCATATTGACAAAATCATACATAGCATACGTATCACCCTAGAGTTTAGAATATAGCAATACAATTTCTATTCAAAAAAACAAAAATGTACCAGTAACTCTACGAAACACTAAACAGCAGTTCCTAAATATAGATCTTCATAGAGCTTCGGAATGTAAATACGAAGAAAAACGGTGGGGCCTGTTACCGCAATGTCGGCTGTACTCTAGGTATATGGCGCTTTGTAGGTATTTTTAGGTGTTATACATTTATCATCGACAAATACCTCCCTGTCTTTTTTTTGAGACTTAGCCTGTTCCAATTCACTCGACCCACTCTGACAACTACCTTTAAGTAATGATATGTCAGTCATTAATTGAGGTGCGAGATGCAGGCGAATCCATCCAAACACACACTCCCGTCATTTGATGAACTTGTGAAGCTTGCTGAAGAAAACCCGGATGCGTTTGATAGGCTTAAGAGAGACATGTGCAAAGAGTGCATTATGTCAGCCTCAGAAAGTATGCAAAGTAGGCTCTGGGCTCAGCAAAGCCATATCGATTTAGTAATTAGCCACTGCAAAAACCCAAATCACGTCAATGTTCAGCTTATGAAAGAGCTCGTCGCTCAAGTGAGGAAATTTCAGGATGCTCTGACTGGAGAGGTCGAGCCTGAAAGTAATGCAGATATCGTTCAGTTTAATGATTGGCGTTGAGTAGCATCGCTCAATTAGATTCAGTTCCCATGAAGATCATGTCACCGAAAGACTAAAAAGCCCCCTTTTTCAGAAGGGGGCTTTTTTATGAATGTTCGCTAGCGATTCTAGACGATTATTTATCTTGCTCGCGCTCAATCGCTCGGTAACCGATGTCGTTGCGGTGGAACATACCATTCCAACTAATCTGTTTGGCAAGCTCGTAAGCACGTTGCTGAGCTTCTAGAACAGTATTTCCCAGTGCAGTTGCGCAAAGCACACGGCCGCCGTTTGTTACGATATCGCCATCTTTGTTGTCAGTACCTGCGTGGAAGACCTTCTCGCCTGCCACTTCTTGCTGAGGAAGGCCTGAAATCACGTCGCCTTTGTTGTATGCAGCAGGGTAGCCACCCGCTGCTAATACGATACCAATTGACGCTTGAGGTGCCCATTTCGACTCCACTTGGTCTAGCTTCTCATCGATTGCTGCCAAGCACAGTTCTACTAGGTCGGACTCCATGCGCATCATGATTGGTTGCGTTTCTGGATCACCGAAGCGGCAGTTGTACTCAATCACTTTTGGTGTGCCGTCTTTATCGATCATCAAGCCAGCGTATAGGAATCCAGTGTAAGGGTTACCCTCTGACGCCATACCTTCTACGGTTGGGTAAATCACTTCCTGCATGATGCGATCGTGAATTTCAGGTGTCACCACAGGCGCAGGAGAGTAAGCACCCATACCACCAGTGTTAGGGCCAGTATCTTTGTCGCCGACACGTTTATGGTCTTGGCTGGTCGCCATTGGTAGAACGTTCTTGCCATCCACCATCACGATGAAGCTTGCTTCTTCGCCATCTAGGAATTCTTCGATGACTACTCGGCTACCCGCATCACCAAATGCGTTGCCTGCTAGCATGTCTTTAATCGCGTTTTCTGCTTCTTCAAGTGTCATCGCAACGATTACACCTTTACCTGCTGCTAGGCCGTCCGCTTTAACGACGATAGGAGCGCCTTGCTCACGAACGTAAGCCAGCGCAGGCTCGATTTCAGTGAAGTTTGCGTAAGCTGCAGTTGGGATGTTGTGGCGAGCCAGGAAATCTTTCGTGAACGCTTTAGAGCCTTCTAGCTGCGCTGCCGCTTCAGTCGGACCAAAGATAGGCAAGCCAGCGGCGCGGAATGCGTCAACCACACCGATAACCAATGGCGCTTCAGGGCCTACAATGGTTAGCTCGATGGCTTTCTCTTGAGCGAATTCGACCAGACCTTTAATGTCTTCAACGTCGATATTCACGTTTTCTAATTTGGCTTCTAGAGCCGTACCTGCGTTACCCGGCGCAATGAATACCGTTTCAACATTTGGGTTTTGAGCCACTTTCCAGCCAAGAGCGTGTTCACGACCACCAGAACCAATAATTAAAACTCGCATAATAAAATCCTTAATCTTATAGATACTGTTTACTCTAGGTAGTTGGTACTGTGGCTAGGCAACAATTGAGCCCATCCTCGGGAGCATAGCTCGCTATGTGACTGAGGTGGGCGAAAGCTGTTAACGACGCCAGAGTACCAAATACGACGAGTAAAATTAGTGGCGGAAGTGACGCATACCGGTAAAGATCATCGCCATACCATGCTCATCTGCTGCAGCGATAACTTCGTCATCACGCATAGAGCCACCAGGTTGAATCACACACTTGATGCCAGCTTCTGCAGCTGCATCAATACCGTCGCGGAATGGGAAAAATGCATCCGATGCCATTACGCTACCTGCAACTTCAAGGTTCTCGTCTGCTGCTTTGATACCAGCGATTTTCGCTGAGTAAACGCGGCTCATTTGGCCTGCACCCACACCGATAGTCATATCGCCTTTTGCGTAAACAATCGCGTTAGACTTCACGTACTTGGCGACTTTCCAGCAGAATAGCGCGTCTTTTAGTTCTTCGTCAGTTGGCTGGCGTTTAGACACTACTTTCAGGTCGTCTAGGCTCACCATGCCTTGGTCTCGGTCTTGAACTAATAGACCGCCGTTTACGCGTTTAACGTCAAAGCCCGTTGTCTTGGTTGACCATTCACCACACTCAAGTAGGCGAACGTTTTTCTTCGCTGCTACAACCGCTACCGCTTCTGGTGACACTTTAGGTGCGATGATAACTTCTACAAACTGACGCTCAACGATGGCAGTCGCTGTTTCTGCGTCTAGCTCTTTGTTGAATGCGATGATGCCGCCGAATGCTGACGTTGGGTCTGTCTGGTAAGCGCGGTTGTATGCTTCTAGGATGTCTTTACCTAGTGCCACACCACATGGGTTAGCGTGTTTAACAATCACACATGCAGGCTCAACAAACTCTTTCACACACTCAAGTGCTGAGTCTGTATCTGCAATATTGTTGTAAGAAAGCGCTTTACCTTGGATTTGCTTCGCTGTTGAAACCGACGCTTCTTGTGGGTTTTCTTCCACATAGAAAGCTGCGTCTTGGTGGCTGTTCTCACCGTAGCGCATGTCTTGTTTCTTGATGAATTGTTGGTTGAACGTGCGAGGGAACTTCGATTCTTCGTCACCTTCTTTGTTCTCGCCGTAGCTAGGAACCATGGTGCCGAAGTAGTTAGCAATCATGCCATCGTAAGCCGCAGTGTGCTCAAAAGCCGCGATAGCAAGGTCAAAGCGAGTTTCTAGCGTCAGAGACTTATCGTTCGCGTCCATTTCTGCCACTACGCGATCATAATCTTGTGCGTTAACAACGATAGTCACGTCTTTGTGGTTTTTCGCTGCAGAGCGAACCATAGTAGGACCACCGATATCGATGTTCTCAACAGCATCGGCCAACGTACAACCTTCTTTCGCTACCGTCGCAGCGAATGGGTATAGGTTAACCACAACCATATCGATTGGGTTGATGCCGTGTTCTTCCATCACAGCGTCATCTTGACCGCGACGACCAAGCACACCACCGTGAACTTTAGGGTGAAGCGTTTTTACGCGACCATCCATCATTTCCGGGAAACCCGTGTAGTCAGATACTTCCGTTACAGAAATGCCTTGCTCAGCCAGTAGGCGAGCAGTACCACCAGTAGATAGGATATCGACACCGCGATCAGCTAGAGCTTTTGCAAACTCAACAATACCTGTTTTGTCTGATACGCTGATTAGGGCGCGGCGAATAGGGCGAGCGTTACTCATGCTTCCATTTCCTCTAAGTCACAGAGTTAGATTAAGATAAAGATATTTGCCAAAAATGAACTTGTTCTTACAGTCAGATGTAAGATATTGGCCAGTTTTGGTAAAGACCTTTCGAACGACTCATTATTGGTCAATGGTCGCCTCTGAACTTGACGGAGCGTATTCTAACTAATTTATTACAAAAAAGCTCGCGCAATCGTTTGGCATCGCATAAATAATTGCAAAAAACTCAATTTTTACCTTTAAAAGTAACGAGATGGTTAATAAGGAGAGTTATGTTCCTGATAGGTGAACTGGCAAAACGGTGTGGTATCACCGCCGATACACTGCGATTTTATGAGAAAAATCAGCTTATAAAGCCAGCAGGACGCAATGAGTCTGGCTATCGTTTGTATGATGAAGAAAACCAAAAACAAGTCGGTTTTATACTCAAAGCGAAGGATTTAGGTCTGAGTTTGGAAGAAATCAAAGAGCTGCTTGAGATTAAGCTAGAAGCGACGGAGCATAGCTGTGCGGAGGTGAAATCGATCACCACGGCCAAGTTGGTATTAATTGATGAAAAGATTGCGGAGTTGACCCGCATACGTAATGCGTTGAGAAAGATAAACGACGCATGTTGTGGGGAAGTGGATGATGATGCAAGTCACTGCTCAATTCTGGAAGCGTTGGCGAGTGAATAAAGAAAAAGCCGAGTTCATTGCTGAGCTCGGCTTATTCTAGAAAGAATCTACGTCAGAATGATTAGTTCATGCCGTATTTCTTAAGTTTTTTGCGAAGAGTACCGCGGTTGATACCCATCATAGTTGCTGCGCGAGTTTGGTTACCGCGAGTGTATTGCATGATGGTATCTAGTAGTGGCTGTTCAACTTCAGCTAGAACTAATTCGTATAGCTCTGTTACTTCTTGGCCGTTTAATTGAGCCAAGTAGTTTTTAAGAGATGCTTTAACAGAGTCACGTAAAGGCTTCTGAGTAATTTGGTCTTGTGACGTTACTGTAGTTACTGTTAATGCTTCTGAAGTCAGATTTTGTTCGAACATATTCGGTCTAGCTCTTCTCTTAATTATGATGCAACGTTATCAAAATAACCCTCTAACGCCTCAAGTTGCAGCTCGGCTGCGTCGATAGCGTTGAAGGTACGGCGAAACTCACTCGCTTGCTCATGCTCTTTTAGATACCAACCCACGTGCTTGCGCGCGATTCGTGGACCTAAATACTCGCCATAAAAATCATGGAGAGCGTTCACATGACCTAACATAATGCCCTTTACTTCCTCAACAGGAGGCTCAGGCATTGTGGTGCCGTTTTCCAAAAAGTGTTGGATTTCCTGGAAAATCCAAGGACGACCCTGGGCAGGTCGCCCGATCATTAAAGCGTCTGCACCGGTGTATTCCAGTACATATTTGGCTTTCTCTGGGCTATCAATATCACCGTTAGCGATAACCGGAATTGAGATTGCCTCTTTCACCGCTTTAATGCTGTCATATTCGGCCTCACCTTTGTACATACATGCTTTTGTCCTGCCGTGCAGAGCAAGAGCCTGTATGCCGCAGTCTTCGGCTAATTTAGCGATTTGGACACAGTTTTTGTTTTCTGTATCCCAGCCAGTACGGGTTTTTAACGTCACAGGAACGTCTACTGCATTGACTACGGCTTTCAGTACATCTTCGATAATGTCTGGATACTTTAGTAATGCAGAGCCGGCTAGCTTCTTATTCACTTTCTTTGCTGGGCAACCCATGTTGATATCGATGATTTGCGCACCGTTCTCAACACTGAACTGAGCTGCGTCAGCCATAAGCTGTGGATCGGAACCTGCAATTTGTACAGAGCGAATGCCCGATTCGCCTTCATGCACCATGCGTTGTTTCGATTTAGACGTTTTCCATAGTTTAGGATTAGCGGACATCATTTCACTGACGGCCATACCTGCACCATAGCGGAGGCACAACTCACGGAACGGTCTATCAGTCACACCTGCCATAGGGGCAACGATGAGATTATTCTTAAGTTGGTAGTTTCCGATTTTCAAAATGTCTTCACAGCTTAGCACCAGCAAGGGCGCGCATTTTACGCATTTTTTCACTGCGTGAAAAGACTAATATTTGAGCATTTACAATTTGTTTTTGTAAATTGCATGAATTTCAGTCAATTAGGGCTGAAAGTCTTATCTAGCCTTGCTTGCGACCCGAGATGCGACACCATTCACTTTGCTCTTTGATAGGATCAATGTGAAGCTCATCACGGTAATAGTTTGCAACATCTTCAGCTTGCGTATCCAAAACACCCGACATAGCGAGCTCGCCATTTGGCTTAACGAGAGACTTAATAATAGGTGAAAGTTCACGAAGTGGGCCTGCCAAAATGTTGGCAACTACCACATCTGCGATTAAACCTTCAGGTTGATCTTGAGGTAGGTACACTTCCAGTTTATCGACCACACCATTGCGTTTTGCATTCTCTTTTGACGCGAGTAGAGCCTGAGGATCGATGTCGATCCCGATAACTTTTTCTGCGCCAAGTTTGATCGCTGCGATCGCTAGGATTCCTGAGCCACAGCCAAAATCGATCACCGTCTTGCCTGCAAGGTCTAGGCTTTCCAGCCACTCAAGACAAAGTGCTGTAGTAGGGTGAGTCCCTGTACCAAACGCTAGGCCAGGATCGAGCATAACATTGATGGCATCCGGGTCTGGTACGTCACGCCAGCTTGGACAGATCCATAGACGCTCACCAAATTTCATCGGGTGGAAGTTTTCCATCCACTCGCGTTCCCAGTCTTTGTCTTCAAGCTGCTCGACTTTGTACGCGAAATCTTGCGTTAGCATTCCGCTTGCTTTGATTTGATCAAGGATGAAGCTTGTATCCGCTTCAGCGTCATACAGTGCCAGAATGTCAGTATCACCCCACAAGCGAGTTTCGCCAGGCAAAGGTTCGAATACAGGCGTATCTTGCGCGTCTAAAAAGGTGACAGACAGCGCACCAGTCTCTTCCATAAGCATGTCGCCGATTGGTTCAGCGTTTTCATTGGTCGCGTTGAGTTTGATTTGAATCCAAGGCATGAGTATGTGCTCTCTTAGATGATTAAATATTGATTGGCGGTGAGTGTAGCAGAACTGAGCTCATTATTTGAGTATCGTTCGTATGCAAAACTAAAAATGGCATTCAAAACCAAAAATGTTGCCCAAAAGAAAAAATGCCCACCGAAGTGAGCATTTTGATTGGATTCAGCTAAGAATTACTGAAGACCGAGTTTTTTCTCTAGATAATGAATGTTGGTACCGCCGTGTTGGAAGTTTTCGTCATTCATGATTGACACTTGTAGAGGCACGTTTGTTTTGATGCCTTCAACAATCATCTCGCCAAGAGCGTTCTTCATACGTGCGATCGCAACATCACGGTTTTCACCGAACGTGATCAGCTTACCGATCATTGAATCGTAGTGAGGTGGCACTGTGTAGCCTGTGTAGATGTGCGATTCCCAACGAACACCCATACCGCCTGGAGAGTGGAAACGCTCGATCTTACCCGGTGAAGGTAGGAAGCGTTCAGGATCTTCTGCGTTGATACGACATTCGATGGCATGGCCGCGGATCTTGATGTCGTCTTGAGTGAACGACAGAGGTTGGCCTGCTGCAACACGTAGCTGTTCTTTGATTAGGTCAACGCCCGTTACCATTTCTGTTACTGGGTGCTCTACCTGGATACGAGTGTTCATTTCGATGAAGTAGAACTCACCGTTCTCGTATAGGAATTCGAACGTACCTGCGCCGCGGTAACCAATCTCTAGACATGCACGAGTACAACGTTCACCGATGTACTTACGCATCTCTTCTGTGATACCTGGAGCTGGCGCTTCTTCAACCACTTTCTGGTGACGACGCTGCATTGAACAGTCACGTTCACCTAGGTGGATTGCACTACCTTGACCATCAGCGATTACCTGTACTTCAACGTGACGTGGGTTTTCTAGGAATTTTTCCATGTAAACCATGTCGTTGTTGAACGCTGCTTTCGCTTCCGCACGCGTCATCGCAATGGCTTGGGTCAGGTCTGCTTCGCTGCGCACTACGCGCATACCACGACCGCCGCCGCCACCAGATGCTTTGATGATCACTGGGTAACCGATGCGTTTAGCGTGCGCTTTGTTTTTTGTCTCGTCGTTATCAAGTGGACCATCAGAGCCTGGTACACAAGGAACGCCAGCTTTCTTCATTGCTGTGATTGCAGACACTTTGTCACCCATTATGCGGATAGTGTCCGCTTTAGGGCCAACAAAGATAAAGCCACTGCGCTCAACTTGCTCTGCGAAATCTGCGTTCTCTGATAGGAAGCCGTAACCTGGGTGGATCGCCACAGCACCTGTTACTTCAGCTGCTGAAATGATGCGTGGGATGTTCAGGTAGCTATCAATACCACGAGCAGGACCGATACACACAGTTTCGTCCGCTAGCAGTACGTGTTTAAGATCGCGGTCAGCAGTAGAGTGTACTGCTACGGTCTTAATACCTAATTCTTTACAAGCGCGAAGAATACGAAGTGCAATTTCACCTCGGTTCGCGATGACTACTTTATCTAGCATAAGAGAGGGCCTCTATTATTCGATAACAACAAGTGGTTGGTCGAATTCAACTGCTTGACCATCTTCAACTAGGATAGCGGTAACAACACCAGATTTGTCAGCTTCGATTTGGTTCATCATCTTCATTGCTTCAACGATACATAGTGTCTCGCCAGCTTTTACAGATTGACCAACTTCTACGAATGCTTTCGCGTCTGGGCTTGGAGAACGGTAGAAAGTACCTACCATTGGAGAAAGAACTTGGTGGCCTGCTGGTACTGCAGGTGCCGCCGCTTCTGCTGGAGCAGGTGCTGCCGCTGGAGCTACTGCTGCAACAGGAGCCGGAGCTACAGGCGCTGCCGCATATTGAACTGGAGCAGGTGCTGCTACTGGGCCATTACGACTGATTCGTACCGACTCTTCACCTTCAGAGATTTCTAGCTCAGCAATGCCAGACTCTTCAACTAGTTCGATAAGCTTCTTGATTTTACGGATATCCATCTTTTCTTTCTCTTTTATCTTGTGAATAAGACAGCCCCAATAGGGCTGCAGAGTGTGTGTTGTTACTGTGCCTGAAGTTTAGTAATGGCAGCAGACAAAGCAAATTCGTAACCTTGAGCACCCAATCCGCAAATCACGCCTTCTGCTTTATCAGACAGGTACGAGTGGTGACGGAAAGGCTCACGGGCATGTACATTCGAAAGATGTACTTCGATAAATGGGATAGCAACGCCTAACAGTGCGTCACGCAGAGCGACACTGGTATGAGTGAACGCTGCTGGGTTAATAATGATAAAATCCACGTTGCCATAAGCTGCGTGGATCTTTTCAATCAGTTCGTACTCTCGATTAGACTGTAAATGCTCAAGTTCGACGCCCGCATTTAGCGCCTGTTCAGTGAGTGAGTCGATAATCTGTGTTAGGGTTTGAGAACCGTAATGTGCGGGTTCACGAAGACCTAACAGGTTGAGATTAGGACCATTTAAGACAAGAATGCGTAATTTTGCTGTCATTGTGTCGCTATCTTCCTATTTCATGATACGAACTAGAATATTCCCATATTATCGCTGACTCAGCATGGTTTCATTGTGAAAAATTAGGCTGAATCTTTGAAATAGACCCAGATTATAGCTAATTCAGCGCATTTAGCAGCAATTTACTGGTCTAATCTCCCAGCCTAGGGCGGAATTTTTGTAACCAAGATAACAAAAACGGTAATAGCCGCTCTTTGCGTGTGGCTAATTTTGTTTCGCTATAAACGAAAAAGCCGCCACGAATGTGACGGCTTTTGTTCATGTTGTTGCTTTAAACAAGCTCGGCTTTTTCGGCAATCAGCTTATCAACCACGCTTGGGTCTGCCAGCGTTGAAGTGTCGCCTAGGTTGCTGGTATCACCTGTTGCAATCTTACGTAGGATACGACGCATGATCTTACCTGAACGAGTCTTCGGTAGAGAGTCTGTCCAGTGCAGAACGTCTGGCGTAGCGATTGGACCGATCTCTTTACGAACCCAGTCTTTCACTTCTTTGTGAAGTTCTGCAGATGGGAACTCACCATCGTTTAGCGTGATGTAAGCATAAATCGCTTGGCCTTTGATGTCGTGAGGAATACCTACAATCGCCGCTTCGGCAATCTTATGGTGTGCCACTAGCGCAGATTCAATTTCTGCCGTACCCATACGGTGACCCGATACGTTCAGTACGTCATCTACACGGCCTGTGATCCAGTAGTAGCCATCTTCATCACGGCGTGCACCGTCACCTGTAAAGTACATGCCTTTGAAGGTTGAGAAGTACGTCTGTTCAAAGCGGTCGTGGTCACCGTAAACTGTACGCATCTGACCTGGCCACGAATCTAGAATAACAAGGTTACCTTCTGTCGCGCCGTCAATAACGTTGCCCATGTTATCAACCAATGCTGGTTGTACGCCAAAGAATGGACGTGTTGCAGAACCTGGTTTCAGCTCAGTTGCACCTGGCAGTGGCGTAATCAAGATGCCGCCAGTTTCAGTTTGCCACCAAGTATCCACGATAGGGGATTTTTCTTCACCGATGGTTTTGTAGTACCACTCCCACGCTTCAGGGTTGATTGGCTCACCTACCGAGCCCATCACGCGTAGGCTTTGACGTGAGGTGCCTTGAATAGCTTCGTCACCTTTTGCCATTAATGCACGAATCGCTGTTGGTGCAGTGTAAAGAATGCTGACTTGGTGTTTGTCGACGACTTCACTCATGCGAGCTGTTGAAGGGTAAGTTGGCACACCTTCAAACAGAATCGTTTTCGCGCCGTTCGCTAGTGGACCGTAAATCAGGTATGTGTGACCAGTAATCCAACCCACATCCGCAGTACACCAGAAGGTGTCACCTGGTTGGTAGTCAAATACGTACTTAAAGGTCATGGTAGCGTACACTAGGTAGCCACCTGTGGTGTGTAGAACACCTTTTGGCTTACCAGTAGACCCAGAGGTGTAAAGAATGAATAGCGGATCTTCTGCTTTCATTTCTTCTGGTGGGCAGTTGTCAGATACGTTTGCAGTTGCTTCGTGCCACCAAACATCGCGGTGCTCGTGCCACTCAACATCACCACCAGTGCGCTGAAGAACGATTACTTTATTAATGGTTTTTACTTCTGGGTTGGTCAGTGCTTCATCGACGTTTTTCTTCAGTGGAACTGCGCGACCACCACGTAGACCTTCGTCTGCAGTGATAACAATTTTTGCATCTGAGTCAATGATACGGCCTGAAAGCGCTTCTGGTGAGAAACCACCGAACACGACCGTGTGAACCGCACCGATACGGGTACATGCCAGCATAGCGACAGCCGCTTCCGGTACCATTGGCATATATAGACAAACCACATCGCCTTTGCGTACGCCTTGCTCTTTCAGCGCGTTAGAGAAACGGCACACTTCTTTGTGCAGTTCGTTGAAAGTCAGTGTTTTGTCGTCTGATGGGTCGTCGCCTTCCCAAATGATAGCAACTTCGTCACCGCGCTCTGCTAGATGACGGTCGATACAGTTTGCAGAAACGTTGAGTGTGCCATCTTCGAACCAGCGAATATCAACGTGGCCAGTGTCAAATGAAGTGCTTTTCACTTTAGTGAACGGCTTGATCCAATCAACAATCTTTCCGTGCTCGCTCCAGAATCCTTCTGGGTTTTTCACAGACTGCTCGTACATGGCTAGGTAGGTGTCATTATCCGCGTGCGTGTTTGCTTTGATGTTCTCTTTTACCGGATAAATATGGGCTTCACTCATTGCTTCTCTCCTTGCGCTTCGTTTCAGCCGGTGTCGGTGAAATGAAGCTGGTGTCCGTTTAAAACGATTTAAGTTATACAAAATCCCTATGTCTATAACTTTCCAGCACAGGGTCGGATTCGACAATTAGACTTTAGGATGATAGGGGTCTTTTTGCTTAAAAATTAGTTCTTTATGTCTGAAATTGAGAGTTTGATCGATAGGACGTCTAACGTGAATAAGGCAAATTTAAGCTAGGCAGATCACCTTTTGTTAGGCGGACGTAGACGAGAGCCGCTGAAATCGCATCTTGTAAGGCGTCATGCTTGTTGTGTTGCTGTGGTAGATCGAGGTGTTTACAGATCGCATCTAGGCTCAAATCAAAGTAGGCGTTAGGGAGGTGGCGCTCTAGTTTGTCATGATAGATCTGGCTGACTTCAATGAGAGGATTTGGCAATGGGAAGCCAAGGTGTCTTTTACACGCTAAGTCAAGGATCTTCTTGTCATAGCGAATGTGATAGCCCACCAAAGGACGATTACCAATGAAGTTGAGCAGCCTGATCAGAGCTTGTTTTTCATCAATGCCATCGGCGAGGTCTTGATGGCGTATTTGGTGGATTTTAATTGAACTAGAGTCCAAAGATTGTGGTGCTCTCAGCCTCACTTCAAATGGATTGCTGGTGATGATTCGATTGTCGATAATCTTAGTGGCTGCAATGGTCACCAGCTCAGCCCTATTTGGGTCCAAGCTGGTGGTTTCACAGTCCAGTGACACGTACTCCGATTTTTGCACAGAAGCGAACAGAGGCCGATAGGGTGAACCTTTCAGCTTGTAATACCAGTACAATCGTTGAAGTGCGTTCATGTCATCAACCTCAGTCTCGGATCTGGTAGTGATAGCCAAGGAATTGTTTGAATTTTTTCACGACATGGAGGCTATGTCGCAGAAGATCTCGTTCTGTTCTGTCGAGCTGCTTTAAGTCAATCTTATTATGGCTATGTTGATTGGCCAGCTGCTGTACGAGGCGTAATTTGAAAAACAGCTTGAGCGCTTCTGTTAGATTGTCTGCCGTTTCTGGCTCGAGTATTTTCCGTTTTCGCAAGCTCTCGATACGCTCAAAGGTATTGTTGTCTTCGATACCATACTCGAGCGCCAACGTTCTTATTCCATGGACGATTGGAAAGATACCGCCACTTTTTAGGTCAATACCTTCTTTGTCGCTTTTTACGTTGCCAAACAGAGTCAATGGAAGGCTGAATTGGAGGGCCGGGCGACAAAAGTCTTGCAACGCCAGCATGTTATTGAGCATCAGTTTACCCAAGTGTTCCCTAACGGGTTCAAGCAATGCGGTGTTGCCTGCCACTGCATGGGCATCGGTGAAAATCGCCAGATCCATGATTTGTTCGGAAGAGGTTGCTTTGGCCCATTGGGTAATGGTTTTTTTCCATTCTGATTGGTTTTTGACCCATTTTGGATTGTTCACCATGACGTTGCCGGGGCAAAGAGGGTAACCAAGTTGCTGTAACGTATGGGTGAACTTTTCCATGACCGATTCGCATTGATGCCAGTGAAGTCCGTCTTTCACGATCAGTGCGTTGTCTTGGTCGGTTTTTAGTATTTGCTCTCCACGACCTTCAGACCCCAGAACCACGAGACAGCAATGATCGTGAAGCGCGGGTGGGACAACCAATTCAAACGCTTTTTCGATGATCTGTTCATTAACCGCAGAGATAAGCTCCATGATGAATCGAGTGCGAATCCCATTGTTTAAGAGTGAGTCGACCAACTGACGTTGTCGATTCGAGGCGATAGCCAACTCTTCTATGCTTGATGAGCGGGCAATGCTGAGAGTGATAACATGAGAGTGTGTCGAGAAGGCACTTAGGATTTGAGTCATATCCAGCATGCCTACCGCGTCTTTTCCATCTGCAACCATGACACGCTTCATACGGTTGCGCGTCATTTTGATCATCGCATTAAACAAGAAATCCCCGTCGTCGACGTGAATCACGGGAAACGTTGCAATTTTGCCAACGGGCGTATCGAGCGGGTGGTCATCTAACATCACGGCATGCAGCATATTGGTTCGAGTGATGATGCCGTAAGGCAGTTCATGAGGGGCATCTTGGAGACGAGCGTCGTTGTCATCCAGCCTGACTAATGCGGAATCAATACCGTTAGATTTTAGTGTTTTCGTGACTTCGTTCAGCGGTTGGTCGGGTTGTAGGATCATCGCTGGGTGATAGATGTCTTTATCGACTTTAGTCAGAATGAATTCCGCTAGGTTTTGCTGCTGTTGCGCCGCTTCTATTAGCTCCTGACGTTTGGCTAAATTGTTATCAAAGTAGGCTGCGAATTGGCCATTTTCGTTGTAGAGATCCAAGAAGACAGATTGGGGAAGTAAATAGGCGAGAGTGTCTTCGAGCGCCACATAGGTGTGTCGTGTTTTGCCTTCAAACAGTGCTCGCACATCAAATAGATCATCATTGGCGTAATGGGCAAAGATCTCTGAACCATCTTGTGAACGCTCTTCCACCGCACCTTTGATCAGCACCAGCAGATGCTCGCTCTCTTTACCTGCGGTTAATACGGTCTCTTTATCCCGAAAATAGGCGACATCCAACGAAGAACGGAGCCTGTACTGCTGCTCATCGTCCAAGCAATCAAAAGGGGGCGCGTGCATGTTAAATTTGTCAGGCATGATTCACCGATAAGTACAAAGAGGCCATACTTGCAAGTGTGACAAATTACCGGCGAACTGCCAGACGACTTTGGTCGAACGATGGTCGTAATACTCGCCAGAGAACAATAAGGAAACGGAGTGGTGAAGATTATTCCCTTTTTATCCATATGAAAAAGAGTGATACTAGGGTCTGTTAATCTTTCGTGGTTAATTTTTGTTCGAGATAAAAGCGTTTTAATCGCGGCGAGAGGTTTGTAGCCTAGTCATTCTAAGCAAAATACCTCTCAACAAAGAGTAAAACGCTTTTAGCCGAACCCTTCGGGCAGCGTTTGTGGGCCCTTTCTACTACGTTATCGGCTTATCAGGTAGAACAACTACATTTCAAAGCCTCTGCCTTGTATAAAGAACCCACAAAATGCTGCAAAAATCAGCTCGAAAGGTCAACAGACCCTAACTCGCTTTTTCATATGCATTTGAGGTTTTTATGCTTACTCCGTCTCCCTATGGATGGATCTCCCAATATTTCGCAGGATTTTTCTTCGCTTACGGCGTTTATTTGCCTTTCTGGGCTCTTTGGTTTGAAGAGCAAGGTGTCTCTCCTACAGATATTGGTTTGCTTGTCGGTATTGGTTTTGCGACCCGCTGCGTTGCGAATATGATTCTGACGCCTCGAATTCACAAAGTAGAACATCTCATGCCAGCGCTGCGTTGGCTCAGTTTTGCCGCGCTACTCTTTGTTGCGTTTCACTTTTTCACTGGCGGCAACTTCTGGTTGATGGCATTAGCGACCATCTTATTTAACTTGTGTTGTGGCCCTATCATTCCTATCTCTGACGCCATGGCGAACTACTACTCCCGCCTTAAAATGTTGGATTACGGTAGAGCACGTTTGTGGGGTTCGGTCGCATTTATCGCAGGCTCTACGGTTGTCGGCTTCTTAGTGGCGAAATATGGCTCTGATATGATCATCTATACGGCGCTAGCGGGTGTGTTTGCTTCTCTGTTGTTTAGTATGCGTAAGACGAACCCGATGCCAGTCACGACGGTTGAAGCGCATACCGAAAGACCAAAGCTGTCTGAACTACTTAGAGAAAAACCCGTGGTGAAGTTCTTGGTTTTAGTGGCACTTATTCAAGGTAGTCATGCCGCTTATTACAGTTTTAGTTCTATCTATTGGAAAGAAGCGGGTCACTCAGAAGACATTATCGGTTATTTGTGGAGTTTGGGGGTTGCGGCGGAAGTGGCTGTATTTGCACTGAGCAAGCGACTATTTTCAGGCTGGTCACTGCGTACGTTGTTTGTTGTGGCATCGCTGGGTGTGATTGCTCGCTGGGGATTGACGGCGTCTACGACTGCGATTGCTGCATTGGTCATGATCCAGCTCTTGCATGGCGTGACATTTGCGATGGCGCACATTGCGACCATTCAGTACATCCAACACTCTGAACAACATAAGATCGTGGCTCTGCAAGCGCTTTATAACGCGATTCCGCTTGGCGCATTCATCGCTCTGATGACGACTCTAAGTGGTTGGGGATATGAAAACTGGGGCGCGAACGTGTTTTGGGCGATGGCGTTGATGGGCGTGCTGGCTCTCTTTATTCAAGTTGAGCCCAAGCGTGAACCTAGACAGAAGGTTATGAAAGCTGAACCACAGAATTAGCGCTAACTCATTGAGATAAACAATGATCCTTAGTTAAATGAAACCTCTCCCGCGTGGAGAGGTTTTTTTATGGATAATAACTACGATAAGGATATCTGATGCAAGGTTGGCTGGTAATCTTGGTGCTGCTGATGTACCTCGGACTACTGTTTCTTATTGCTTGGCATGGTGATAAGCACACTAGGTGGTTGGCAAAATGGCGACCTTGGATCTACAGCTTATCCATTGCGGTGTATTGTACGTCTTGGACATTTTATGGAACCGTGGGGCAGGCGAGTAACAACCCATGGTCGTTCTTACCCATTTACCTTGCACCGATAATTGTCTTTACGATTGGTTGGCGAATACTGGCTCGCTTGATCATTACCGCAAAGCGAGAACACATCACGTCCATCGCTGACTTTATTGCTGCGAGATACGGTAAGTCTCAAGGCTTGGCGGTCGTGGTGACGTTAATCGCGGTCGCTGGCATCCTGCCTTACATTGCGTTGCAGCTGCGCGGCATCACCATGGGGCTGGAGATCATTGCTCCAGAACTGACCAGCAACCACAGTTATGACGTATCTTGGTTTGTTGTCGGCGCGTTAGCCATTTTTACAATGTTGTTTGGTACTCGTCATATTGATAACACCGAACATCACCGCGGCATGATGATGGCAATCGCCTTTGAATCCATCGTCAAGTTAGTCGCATTTTTGGTTGTCGGGTGTTTCATTATTTATCTCGCAGTGGGTAGTCGAGATATCGAACTTATGGAAATCGCCGCGCAAACTTACGAATCTCCCAACGTACCTACGCTCATTATCCATACATTTCTAACGATGATGGCGATCGTCTGTTTGCCGCGTCAGTTCCATACCATGGTGGTGGAAAATGAGCGAGCTCAGGATCTTCATACCGCCCGTTGGCTGTTTCCACTCTATTTAGTTTTGATGGGGATTTTTATACTCCCTATTGCGTGGGTGGGAGAAAGTGTACTCAGTGGGACAAGCCCAGACACCTTTGTTATCAGTTTACCTATGCATGTAGGCGCTACAGACATTGCGTTGCTTGCCTTCTTAGGAGGGACCTCGGCGGCAAGTGGCATGGTAATAGTATCGACCATTGCGCTGGCGATCATGGTGTCGAATGACTTAGTCATGCCTCTTGTTTTGCGCAGAATGCGTTTGACTCAGCGTAGCCATCGCCACTTTTCTGGATTGCTCTTGAATGTTCGCCGCGGCCTAATCGTGCTTTTATTGCTGGGGGCGTGGGGCTTTTATCAAGCACTGGGTACGATTCATTCGTTATCCGCGATAGGTTTTCTCTCGTTTGCCGCTATCACCCAGTTTGCTCCGGCTATTATCGGTGGTATGTATTGGCGACAAGGTAACCGTAAAGGGGCCTATGTCGGGTTGGCATTTGGCTTCACGATCTGGTTAATCACCTTGATGAGCCAAACCGATATGCTTGCAGGAGACGCCAGCACTAACTTCCTATTGTGGCTAGTGACGCCGCCTGACTATCTAGAAGCTGCCGGTATTCAGAGTTCAGATTGGGGCATCGTGCTTAGCATAGTAGGTAATGCCGTTTGTTACATATTGGTTTCCATGCTGACACGAGCGAGCCTGAGCGAACGTCTTCAATCCGCATCGTTTATTGGTATCCCTTTGCCAGAAAACGAAAACATGAGTTTGTACCAAAGCCGAGTCACGGTGGGGGAGTTGGAAATGTTAGCTTCCCGCTTTGTCGGACGGCAACGGGTACGCAATGCGTTTAAGCAGTATTGGGCACAGCAGCACGATACGATGATGCCGAACCAACAAGCGCCTTCGACCTTGATTCGTCATACCGAGCGAGTCTTGGCGGGCGTATTTGGTGCTGCTTCTGCCAAGCTGGTTCTGACATCGGCGCTGCAAGGGCGGAACATGCAACTCGAAGAGGTCGCGACCATTGTGGATGAGGCCTCTGAGTTGTATGACTTTAGTCGAGGCTTGTTGCAAGGCGCGATTGAACATATTGGTCAAGGTATTGCGGTGGTTGATAAGCAGCTCCGGCTGGTGGCGTGGAACCAACGTTATCTGGAGTTGTTTTCCTTCCCCGTTGGTCTTATTCAAGTCGGAAGACCAATTGAAGATGTGATACGACATAACGCGCAGCAAGGCTTATGTGGCCCTGGCGATCCAGAAAAGCATGTCCGTCGCCGCATCTTCCACTTAGAGCAGGGAACGCGACATACTTCCTCTCGCGCTCGCCCTGATGGACGGGTGATTGAAGTTCAAGGGAATCCGATGCCGGGTGGTGGCTTTGTGATGAGCTTTACGGATATCACGGTGTTTAGAGATGCGGAACGTGCATTGAAAGATGCCAATGAAACTTTGGAAGAACGCGTACAGGCCCGTACGCAAGAGTTGGAAAAACTGAACAAACAATTGGTGTCTGCCACTCAGAAGTCCGAACGAGAATCGCAATCCAAATCGCGTTTCTTGGCGGCGGTGAGCCACGATTTGATGCAGCCACTTAATGCTGCAAGGCTGTTTGCCTCTTCGCTGTCAGAGGTGGCAAAAGAGGAAGAAACCAAACAGCTTTCACGGCATATCGAAAGTGCGTTGGAGGCAGCGGAAGACTTGATTGGTGACTTGCTGGATATTTCTCGCCTCGAATCGGGCAAGCTTGATGTGAATATCCATAGCTTTGCGATCAACGATGTTTTGTCCAACTTGAACGCAGAATTCAGCGCGTTAGCCAAACAGCAAGGTATTCAGTTTGAGATGGTGCCGAGCAGCCTGATTGTTCAGTCTGACCCTAAATTGCTGCGCCGTGTGGTGCAAAACTTTTTGACCAACGCCTTTCGCTATAACCCACGAGGTAAAGTGGTGGTGGGTGTGCGTCGTTTAGGTGGGCAAGCGCGGATTGATGTCTGGGATAATGGGGCAGGGATCGACGAAGATAAGCAGCAGGAAATCTTTGAAGAGTTTAACCGAGGAAGCCAAGTACGATCTGACCAAGGTCTTGGACTTGGGCTCGCGATATCTAAAGGGATCGCGCATGTATTAGGTCACCAGATCTCGATGCGTTCTTGGCCGGGAGAAGGCAGCGTGTTTTCTATTACCTTGAAGCGAAGTGAGAAAGCGCAAGCTCAGCCGCAGGTTGTTCCGGTAAGCAGTGTGTCTGAATTAGGTCACCTAAATGTACTTTGTGTCGATAATGAACCAGACATACTGGTTGGGATGGAAAATCTTCTGACACGTTGGGGATGTGACGTGCGGATAGCCACAGATATTGTCGAGAGCTTAAGGTCGATTGATGAGGAATGGCATCCAGATGTGATCTTATCAGACTATCGCCTTGATGACGGACGAACAGGTCTAGAAGTACTTCAGCAGTGCCGCTTACGTTTAGGGGATAGTTTCAAAGGGGTCATCATCAGTGCCGACCGAACCAGCGATATGATGGATGGCATCAAATCAAATGGGTTTAGTTTTATCCCTAAACCGGTCAAACCGCTGAAACTCCGGGCTATCCTAAACAGTGTGTAAAAGGACTTTAAATTAAACAAAAAAACCTGCGTTGAGCAGGTTTTTTTACACCATTAACGTTGTGTCTATTGGTCAGTAAACAAGGTTTCATACTTAATGAACGCGGTCTGGGTTTCGCCGTAGTACATTGTACCGTTAGACTGAATGGCCACGCGCAACCAACTTTCTGCCGAGCTTGGTTTTGGCAAGCTGATGTACCAGTTCTTACCTTCGTTACCTGCCGCTTTCATATCAATGGGTTTAGCCATTTTATCTTGTTCATCCACCAGCGAGAGCTTGACACCTTCTAGTGGAAACTTGGCTTCCATCGATAATTCCAGTTTCGCATTGGTCAGTTTTTCAGAGCGGAACAACACTTTAAATTCGCCATTTTCCATACCACATAAGCCACTGGTATAGCGGCAGTTCGACTTTGAGACGAGCTTGTAGGTTTCCCCTTCTTGCGCAGCATGCGGCTTTTCACTGAGTGCCATGTCCGTACCGAAGTAAGCAATGAGTGACAGAATTGGGGCGACGAGCATTGCGATGATTAAGTGCTTGTTTTTAAACATTTGGGCTTCCTTGCTACAACGTTATTTGGCCTAAATTACCTAAATACCATTCTAAATCAGTATCTGGTCATTCTTGCTGGTTAAAATTGCTTATAACTTTGTTATGAATTTTGTAATTAGAATAACTAGTTAGCTGCAATTCATGCCGTGTTCTAAGCTATTTTTCCTGCGCAATTATCTGAACATCTACTAATTCAGACTGGTATGAATGAGGATAATAAAAAAGCCCCCTGACGGGTAGTCCAAAAGGGGGCTAATGTGGTTTATCTTATGAGATTAGTGGTCTACAGCGTCGCTGGCACCTGCTGGTACACGTACGTGTTCAACTAAGTCTTTCACTTCTTGTGGTGTTTCTGCTGTAACTCTAGATACACCGTAAGCGACTGCGAAGTTAAATACCGCACCTACTGCACCGAATGCGTTTGGTTCAATGCCTAGGAACCAGTTGCTTCCCCAGCTTTCTAGGTAAGTCCAATCCGCGATGAATAGGATACCTTTGTGCTGGAACACGTAGAACAGAGTAATACTGATACCAGTAATCATACCTGCGATAGCACCTTCTTTGTTGATGCTCTTGCTGAAGATACCCATCATCAGTGCAGGGAAGATGGACGCGGCTGCCAGACCGAACGCCAGTGCTACTGTACCTGCGGCGAAGCCTGGTGGGTGAAGGCCTAAGTAACCGGCCACCGCAATTGCCACCGCCATCGAGATTCGACTCGCAAGTAGCTCCTTCTTCTCGGAGATATTCGGATTTATCACACCTTTGATTAAGTCATGCGATATCGCCGACGAAATCGCCAGTAGTAGACCTGCTGCGGTTGATAGCGCTGCTGCCAGACCACCCGCTGCGACCAGTGCGATTACCCAGTTAGGTAGTTTCGCGATCTCTGGGTTAGCCAGTACCATGATGTCGTTATCAACGCGAAGTTCGTTTGTTTCAGGATTTGACGTGTACTGGATGTTGCCATCGCCGTTCTTATCATCAAAGCCTAGCAGACCTGTTTTTTCCCAGTTTTTGAACCAATCAGGACGCTCATCATAAGCAAGGTGCTGACCCGGTGCTGGGTTAACAGTATCCATTAGGTTTAGACGAGCCATCGCAGATACTGCTGGTGCAGTTGTGTATAGAATTGCGATGAACACTAGCGCCCAACCCGCTGATGTACGTGCATCACGTACTTTCGGTACCGTGAAGAAACGGATGATTACGTGTGGCAGACCTGCTGTACCAATCATTAGAGACATGGTGTAAGCAAACATGTTTAGTGTATCGCCACGTACTTGCGTAGTGTATTCACTAAAGCCGAGTTCGGTCACCACTTGGTCGAGCCTATCGAGCAGATAAACGTCTGTACCCGTCAGGGTGCTACCTAAACCGATTTGAGGGAATGGGTTACCTGTTAGATGCAGAGAGATAAAGATTGCTGGGATAGTGTAAGCAAGAATGAGTACGCAATACTGAGCAATCTGCGTGTAGGTGATCCCTTTCATGCCGCCAAGAACCGCGTACATGAATACGATACACATACCAATCAATAGACCAGTTGAGTAATCCACCTCTAGGAAACGACCAAACGCAACACCCACGCCTTTCATCTGACCGATAACGTAAGTGACCGATGCAATGATAAGACACGCAACCGCTACAATACGTGCTGCTTTTGAGTAGAAACGTTCACCTACGAACTCTGGCACTGTGAACTTACCGAATTTACGTAGGTAAGGCGCGAGAAGTAGAGCAAGAAGTACGTAACCGCCTGTCCAACCCATTAGGAATACCGAGCCGCCGTAACCCATGAAGGCAATAAGACCTGCCATAGAGATAAACGATGCTGCTGACATCCAGTCCGCTGCTGTTGCCATACCATTCGCGATAGGGTTTACGCCACCGCCTGCAACATAGAACTCTTTAGTTGAACCAGCACGTGCCCAAATCGCGATACCGATGTAAAGGACAAAGGTCGCACCAACAACGAGGTAAGTGATTGTTTTCAAATCCATCTGAGTGACTCCTTACTCATCCACGTTAAATTCGCGGTCAATTTTGCGCATCTTCCACGCGTAGTAGAAAATAATACCGAGGAACGCATAAATCGAACCTTGTTGAGCAAACCAGAATCCTAGTTTGTAGCCGCCTATTTGAAATTGGTTGAGCACGTCGACAAATAAGATTCCGCACCCAAAAGAAACGACAAACCAGATAATCATCAGATTAATCATGAGTTTTACGTTTTTGTCCCAGTAGGCTTTGGCTTTTTCCTGACTTTCAAATGCCATTGCCGCCTCCTTACGATTTGTTGTGTTGTTAAAAAAATGTTTCACCATGTACATTAGCAAGGTGTTGGCAAGAACTCTTTTCAACTTTAGTCGTGAGGAAAAAATAAAAAAGCACCTTAAAAACAGGTGCTTATTTATTTGGCGTGGTATTTTTGTGATGTTAACGCGGTGTTAATTAAGCCAAAAGTCTAATAATTAACCACCTCAAATCGAATATATTTTTAAACGTAGAAGTCTTTAATACCCATTAATAGATTATTTAACGCGACCGAGGCCAAAATTAACCCCATTACGCGGCTGATGATGGCTGCTCCAACATTCCCAATCCATTTTTGGATGTGTGTTGCTCCAAGTAACAGTAGCAATGTAATCACCAGGACCAGTAACATGACGCCTGCGGTCATTCCCTGATCAAGCAATGAGTAACGGTGGTTATCTGTCAACATTACGATTGCCATCATCGCGCCAGGTGACGCAATGGAAGGGATCGCCAATGGATACACCGCTAGGTTGGCCAAATCAGATTTACTGACTTCTTCCGATAGTTTGGTTTCTTGATCAGGTTTTGACTCACCAAAGATCATGCTCAGCGCAAACAGCAGCAACACTAACCCGCCAGCCGCTTGAAATGCGGGTAACGGGATTTGCATCGCTTCCAAAAGGAGTTGGCCTGCGATCAGGAAGAACAAAAGAACACATGTAGCGATACCTACCGCCTTTAGTGCCACCAATCGGCGCTGTTTGGCAGTGAGGTGATGGGTTTGTGAAAGGTAGACAGGCACGGTTCCTACCGGGTCGATGACTGCCCACAAAACAACGAATTGAGTAATTAAGATACTAAGCAAGCTTTAGGCTCCCAGAGTTAGTGAAACAGAGGGATAACATACTTGGCGACGGGATGAGGGAGTGCTCAGGAGCCCCGTTAGCCGGACTTAGTCACAATAGCTTAAATTGGGCTCAATTGCGTTAAATTACAGTGAATTAAGACTGAGATTCGAGTTGTTGCAGCAAGATAACTGCTTGGGTGCGGTTTTTTACGCCTAACTTGCGGAAGATTGCCGTCATGTGCGCTTTGATGGTCGCTTCAGAAACGTTAAGTTCATAAGCAATCTGCTTGTTCAGCAATCCATCCGATAGCATGCCCAGTACCTTGTACTGCTGTGGTGTGAGTGTGGCAATTTTCTCTGCTAAATCGCTGCATGCAGCATTGTTGGTAATTGAGCCTTCAGGGAAGAACGGTTCACCATTAAGAACTTGGTTTAAAGCACTCACTAACTCACGCATGTCACTCGACTTAGGAATAAACCCAAACGCGCCATGACTTTTTACTTGCGTGACGACAGAAGATTCTTCGCTGGCAGAGACCACGACAATAGGTAGATCTGGGTATTCGGCGCGAAGGTGGATAAGGCCAGACATTCCGTTTGCCCCTGGCATTTTCAAGTCGAGCAGCAGTAGATCGGGTTCGTCTTCTTTCGCGAGAACAGCAAGTAACGCATCGAGAGAGTCCGCCTCTAGTAAGTTCGCGCCACTGACTGCCATATGTACAGATTGGAAGAGTGCGTTGCGAAAAAGAGGGTGGTCGTCAGCGATGATGATGGTGTAGGTCGAGTCCATGACGTAAACACTTATAACAGTTTGGTTAATAGAATTATTGTCATCTTTGTGTTACGTAACAATGTTTATTCGCTAAAAGTCTGAACTCTATCGGGTTTTATTCGAAATGTTGCATATCAATGTTGAATGCAGGCTGAGCAATAAAACATGGGTCATTTTCGGCAAAGAAGCATCGCAAAAATGAGAGAATCACGAGCATGAACGGGAGTTCGACCTTGGTCGCTATTGCGCGTAAAAAAGCGACCAAGGTGACGATGTTTAGTTTAAAGCTTATGGGTGTCCAAATGCTCTAAGAACGGCTGTGCTTCCATAAATCCAGTCAATCTCGCATTGGAAACATGCTCACCGTTCGCATCCCAGAATTCAATAGTGGGTAAGCCCAATACATTCATCTCTTTCAGCAACGCGATATCTTGAGGCGTGCTCTTAGTGACATCGGCTTGCAAAAGGACAAAGTTATCCAGTTTTGCTTCTACTTGAGGCTGGTGGAAGGTGTATTTCTCAAACTCTTTACACGCCACACACCAATCAGCATAGAAGTCGAGCATGACGGGCTTGCCACTGAGTTTTGCTTGTTCAAGTTGTGTATTGAGCTCGGCTATCGTAGCGATACGAGTGAACTCGATAGAAGATTGCGGCTTCGTTTGTTCAGAGCCAAACCAATAGTTCAAAGCGGGTTGCGCAGACGCAAACAAGCCCAAAACAGCGATAATGCCAACGGCACTCTGTTTCCAGCCACCAAACTCTAGCGAGTTTTTAATGTGGTAAAGCCAACCAAACGCCGCGATGCCAAGTGCTGACCAAAGTCCGGTTGACCAGATTTCAGGTAAAATACGTTCTAACAAGAAGATTGGCGCGGCAAGTAAGATAAAGCCAAACAGCGTTTTCACGCGTTCCATCCAGTTGCCCGCTTTTGGTAGTAGTTTGTTGCCAAATACCGCGACCAAGATTAATGGAATACCCATTCCTATTGCTAGGGCATAAAGCGCGCCCCCACCAGTAAGTAAATCACCGCTTTGTGCAACGTACAGCAGCGCACCTGATAATGGCGCTGTCGTACAAGGCGAGCAGACCAAGCCAGAAATTGCGCCCATCGCGAATACGCCGAGTGAGTTGCCACCTTGCTGTTTGTTGCTCAGGTTGTTTAACCAAGTTTGTACACTGTTTGGCAGTTGCAGGTTGTAAACGCCAAACATCGACATCGCCAATACAATGAACAGAACACTCAAACCGATGAGCACGTATGGATGTTGCATTGCCGCCTGAAATTGCATGCCTGCGGACGCAACAACTAAGCCGAGTAGGGTGTAGGTCAGTGCCATGCCTTGTACATAGATAAAGGCCAGCCCCAGTGCGCGGCGATGGCTTAATTTTCCGCTGCCTAAAACGATACTGGTCAAGATTGGGTACATAGGTAGCACGCATGGTGTGAACGCTAAGCCCACCCCTAAGGCGAGAAACAGTAACGGCGTCCACCAACTATCGCTGAGCTTAGACGCAAGGTTAGAGTCTTCAGAAACTGGAGTGGAAGAGCTTGGTGTTGGTGTACCAGAGGTCGAATCCACGTTACTCGCTGGTGGGTTTACGCTGTTCGAATCCGAAAACTCAAAGCTTGTGATATCAATGATGCGCGTTTCAGGTGGATAACAGAAACCCGCTTTCGCACACCCTTGATACTGAACAATCAGCCGCGCGCCATCTTGGTAATCAGACAGGTCTACTTCAACAAACAGAGGCGTGGTGTAGATATTCACATCACCAAAGAACTCATCTTTATACGGTTCTCCATCGCGCATTTGGATGCCGCCTACTGTTACCTTCTCTCCGCTGATCGATATGCGGTGTTGATAGAGGTAATACTCAGGCTTAACCTGCCAGTCGATCAGTACGCGATTACCTTGCTGGAAGTAATTCAGTGGGAATGCTTCATCGACAGGAACAAATCGCTCTTTATTATCAAAGCTTAGTCCTGAGTTTGAGTTGCCAAATACAGCCAGCGCTGGTGTGGAAACGATTGAAATGCAGAGAATAAATAGCGAAAAGACGGCGCGCATAAGTGAGTCACTTGAGTTAATTTTGTTCATTTTAACTCAATAAGACATGAGAAAGGATGAAGAAGTTTCAGCGGAAAGAAAATATTATGCGATAAGCACGTTGTAGAAGGTTGATGCGGGAAGTTTGGAGCTCGGGTGGGTGTCAGCCGAGCTCCAAAATACGATGGAAGTACAGGGTGTTAAGCCACGCCCAAGCGTGCTTTGACCACTCTCTCACAGGCAGTAATTTTGTCGGTGTCTTTGGGGATCACCAAAACGGTATCGTTACCTCCAACCGTGCCTAAGATCTCGGTGTGAGGATCAATATCAACAAGGCGAGCCACAAGCTGCGCGCTGCCAGGGTGTGTTTTTACCACGACCATCGATTGGTTGTGTGTGATGAATTCAATTTGTGATGAAATTGAAGACTCTACACGTACTGGCGCGGTTTCGACCGTAATGCAGTACACCTTTTTACCACAAGCATTCTGCACCTTGACGACACCAAGTTGCGAAAGCAATCGAGAAACGGTGGATTGGCTTATTCCTTCAAAGCCGATATTAATAAGCGCTTCGCGCAGCTCATTTTGTGTGGCAAAACTTTGTTGCTGTAACAGGCGCTTGCAGGCAGCAGTAAGCGTTTTATCTTCTGAGTAATCTACTGTAATAGGCTTTAGAGTTTCACTCATGGGAACTCCTTAACGTGACGTACAACATAAACCGTCCATGTGAACTAAGGCACCCTTTGCTCCTTTATGTGCCCCTCGGCCAATCTTTAAATCAATTGGAGTAATGTTTGAGCAATCACTCTGATGGTGACTTTATCTTTATTGTGTGAAAGGAGTTTACCACCAAATAAAGTGTGGCTTTGTGAATAAGATCGCCAAACAAAAATAATGCATAAAGACAAGATTTGAAGGAATATTCTGAGGGGAAGTGGATATTTATTCCATGCGAGGAATAAATATCCAGTACGATTTACGCTATCAGCGCTAGGGGATTGAAGCGAGTGGTTAGCGAGCTTCGGTCATGATTTCACGTGAGAATACTTTTTCACAGTAATGACACTTCAAGTGCACATTGTCCTGTTTTTGTTGAACTTTAAACTTACTTTCAACCGGTTCTCCGTGCGAAATGCAGTTACTGTTTGGGCACTTAAACACGCTTTCAATATACTCAGGTAGGGTTAGGTTTAACTTGCTTACTACCTTGTATTCTTCGATTTGGTTCACAGTCGCTTTTGGTGCATAAAGTGCCAGTTGGTTCGCCTGCTCTTTGGTTAGGTAGATGTTCTCAATCTTGATCAGATCTTTTGCGCCTAGTTCTGACGAAGGCAGGTTTAGGCCGATTGTGATGCGCTCGTTGGTTTTGTGCATCTTGAACAGTTTGAGGATTTTGATCCCGATGTTAGCAGGGATGTGGTCAATCACTGAACCGTTGCGGATCGCTTCTACCTGTAGTTGAGTTTCTTTCACCATGATATCTCTCCTGCGAATTAAAGGGTGTCGTTAAGAACTAGAGCCAATAGCGCTTCGCGAGCGTAAACGCCGTTTTCTGCCTGCTCAAAGTAGTAAGCGTGTTTGGTTTTATCTACGTCGGTTGTGATTTCGTCTACACGTGGAAGAGGGTGCAGTACCTTCATGTTGTCACGTGCTTCTTTGAGAGTGTCAGCGGTTAGGATGAACGCCGATTTGAAATGTGCGTATTCTGACTCGTCAAAACGTTCTTTCTGTACACGTGTCATGTAAAGCACATCTAGCTCTGATACGACCTCTTCAATGTTGCTGTGCATGCTGAACTGGATGCCGGCTTCTTCCAGCTCTTCGCAAATGTAGTCCGGCATCGCCAGTGCATCTGGCGCGATAAAGAAGAAACGTGTGTTGTTGAATTTTGCAAGCGCTTGAGTGAGGGAGTGTACGGTGCGGCCATATTTCAGGTCACCGACAAAAGCGACGTTAAGGTTATCCAGCGTTCCTTGCGTCTCGTAGATGGAGAACAGATCCAGCAGCGTTTGAGTTGGGTGCTGGTTGGCTCCGTCACCGCCGTTCACGATAGGAACGCCGTTGGAGAATTCAGAAGCCAGACGTGCCGCGCCTTCTTGTGGGTGACGCATGACGAACGCATCCACATAAGATGCGATCACTTGCACAGAATCTGCCAGCGTTTCGCCTTTTTTCGCCAGTGAGGTGTTACCGCCGTTATCAAAACCAATCACCGTTCCGCCTAAGCGCTGAACCGCAGTCTCAAATGACAGACGCGTACGAGTCGATGGCTCAAAGAAGCAGCTCGCCACCACTTTGTTTTTTAGTAACTCAGGGTTCGGCTCCGCTTTGAGTTTTGCCGACGTATCGACAATCAGCTCAAGTTCTTCACGGCTGAGTTCTGGGATGGAAATAATGTGTTTTTTAAATAACGAATGCGCCATAGCAGTTTTCCTCGTCTCGTAAATGACAGACAAAAAAAAGCCCCCTAAAAATAGGAGGCTTGAACAGGATCAATAGAGCAAAAAGAAATAGCGAACGTCCCTGAATCAGGGTGCGAAATGGTGTCGCAATACGTAGTAAGTCGCTGTTTCATTTTGTGCTCCTAAGACAAATTGCGGGGGATTATACGTACAAAAAAGCGCCTTGCAAGCGTTTGCGAAAAGTATCCAGAAATTGGGTTTTTATGCGAAGTTGGCGACTTTTCGACTCTTCTTTTCAGCCTTTGTAAGAACTTGCTTGGCGACGCTTTTGTCATCTTTCCCATCGCGGGGCTCTGAAAAAAAATGCGGGCTTTATTCAGGGTGATTTTAGGGTCTCCCTTCCTGCCACCCGCATTTCCCTGCAGAAATACTCGGTCTTTGTGAAGTTGTAGTGGCAAACATCATTTCTTCATGGGGTCGTCAGAAATCGATTACCGACTACAACTTTATCTGCCTGAGTATTCAAGGCGGTCAATATCGTTTCGATATTATTCGCCCAGTGTTGCCACCATGATTGCTTTGATGGTGTGCATACGGTTTTCCGCTTCGTCGAACACGATAGAGTGTTTAGACTCAACCACTTCATCTGTCACTTCTACACCATCTTTTAGCTGAGGGTATTCTCTAGCAAGCTCTTTACCGACAGTGGTGTCTTCACCGTGGAATGCTGGTAGGCAGTGCATGAATTTCACATGTGGGTTGCCAGTTGCTTTTAGCATGTCCATGTTGACTTGGTAAGGCATCATTAGATTGATACGCTCAGCCCATGCTTCTTTTGCTTCACCCATGGATACCCAAACGTCAGTGTATAGGTAATCACAGCCTTGAACGCCTTCTTGAACGTCTTCCGTTAGGGTGATTTTCGCGCCAGTTTCTTCTGCAATTTCACGACATTGAGCCACTAGTGCTTCTTCTGGCCAGTACGCTTTAGGTGCCACTAGACGGATATCCATGCCCATTTTCGCAGCGCCTACCATCAGTGAGTTACCCATGTTGTTGCGAGCATCGCCTAAGTAAGCAAACGTGATTTCGTGCAGTTGTTTGCCACGGCCGTGTTCCATCATAGTTAGGAAGTCAGCCAAGATTTGTGTTGGGTGGAACTCATCAGTCAGACCATTCCATACTGGTACACCAGCGTAAGCGCCTAGCTCTTCTACGATCTCTTGACCGAAACCGCGGTATTCGATGCCATCGTACATACGTCCAAGAACGCGAGCGGTGTCTTTCATTGACTCTTTGTGACCGATTTGAGAACCCGTAGGGCCTAAGTAAGAGACTTGTGCACCTTGGTCGAATGCCGCTACTTCAAATGCACAACGTGTACGAGTGGATGTTTTCTCGAAGATTAGCGCGATGTTTTTGCCTTTTAGACGAGGTTGCTCATAGCCGTTGTATTTTGCTTTTTTAAGCTCCGCAGAAAGGTCTAGCAGGTGCTGAATTTCACGTGGAGTAAAGTCTAGTAATTTTAGGAAGTTGCGGTTACGTAGATTGAAAGCCATGATGTTTTCCTTCTTGGTTTAGCGCTTTCCTTTTTGTGCAGGGTAAAGAAGTAAGAAAGCGCATAAAATTTTGGGATTTAAAACAATTTTTTATTACTCATTCATCCGATTTGGCAGTGGATGAGTGGGTTAACCTTTCGTGATGTTGGTGCCGGCGGTGCCTTGCAGAATGCGCAGGCCATCTTCTAGTGCACCAATGCCGACCACTTTGCCGCCTTGCTTGATAAATTCGCACGACGCTTCAATTTTTGGCCCCATGGAACCTGCATCGAATTGGTACTGAGCCAGCTCGGTTGGGTTTGTACTGCGCAGCGCGTTTTGAGTTGGTTTGCCCCAATCTAGGTAAACCGCATCTGCATCAGTCAGAATCAGTAGCGCATCTGCGTCGAGTTGTTTCGCTAGGAACGCCGCTGACATGTCTTTGTCGATGACCGCTTCGACACCAACCAGCTTGCCGTTTTCACGTTTCACTGGGATACCGCCGCCACCGGTACAGATCACTAGGTGACCTTCATCGATCAGCTTAGTGATTGCGTCGTTCTCAATGATGCCAGTTGGCTGAGGGCTAGGAACCACGCGACGGAAGTGCTTGCCGTCTGGCTTGATGATCCAGTTGTACTTTTCTGCCATTTCACGCGCTTCAGCTTCTTCGTAGATCGGGCCAATTGGCTTAGTTGGATCTGTGAACGCTGGGTCACTTGGGTCAACGGTCATTTGCGTTAGCATGCAAGTGACGTTGATGTCAGGCAGTTGGTTTTTGAACTCTTGCATCAGCATGTAGCCGATCATGCCTTGAGTTTCGCTGCCCAATACATCCAATGGGTATGGCGCAACTTTCTTGTATTCCAGGCCTTGTAGCGCCAGAAGACCGACTTGTGGACCGTTACCATGAACCAGTACCACGTTGTATTCTTTAGCGATTTCTGAAATCGTTTTGACAGCAATTTCAATGTTGTGGCGTTGAACTTCAGCCTCTAGAGGTTCACCGCGACGAAGTAGGGCGTTACCGCCAAGTGCTACTACTACTGTTTGTTTCGCCATTGTTTTCATCTCTCTGCAGGGGGCAGAAGTGCTTGGCACCTCTGCCTTATCAATACGATTTAGATACCATCACGCTCAATTGGGCAGCTCATGCAGCGAGCACCGCCACGACCACGACCTAGCTCATCTCCTGGGATTGGTAGAACAGTGATGCCTGCTTTGTCGTACTTCTCGTTGGTGTAAGTGTTGCCTTCGTAGCCGATGACCACGCCTGGTTTCACTGTTAGAACGTTGTTCGCGTCATTCCACTGTTCACGTTCAGCGTGGAAGTTGTCACCACCGGTTGTGATTAGGTTTAGCTGGTCTACGCCTAGTGCTTTTTCGATAGCATTAACGAAGTAACCTTCTTCTTTCACATTCACCGCACCAGACTCATCACCCGTTAGGCTCCAGCATTTCACGTCTTTGCGAATCACTTCTGGGTAAACAGAGAAAGTGTCTTCACGCATGTGCGTCATTACGGTATCCAAGTGCATGCAAGAACGGTGTTTCGGTAGTTCCATGGCAATCACTTGTTTCGCTTGACCGTGTTTGAATAGGTTAGAAGCTAAATGTTCAACACCTTGAGCCGTTGTACGCTCAGACATACCGATAAGCACTGCGCCTTTACCGATAACCAGTACGTCGCCGCCTTCAATCGTTGAGTTGTCGTAGTTAATGCTTTCTTCGTCGCCGAAGTACTTGATGAAGTCTTGGCCTGCGAAGGTTGGGTGCCAGCGGTAAATCGCACGAACATGGTTGGTTTCACGTTGACGAGCGGGTTTAGCCATTGGGTTGATAGAGACACCGCCGTACACCCAGCAAGAGGTATCACGAGTAAATAGGTGGTTAGGTAGTGGCTCGATGATGAAGTCTGCAGGTGAGTGCATGCCTTGCATCATAGAAGACGATTTCATTGGCATTTCGCTGTAAGCCAAACCACCTGTTAGGATCTTCGCTAACTCAATGTTAGGTAGGTCACCTAGGTAGCAGCGAACGTCATTGGCGAACGTTTTGCCTAGACGGTAGTCAGAAACCTGGCGGCTTAGTAGCCAGTCTTTTGCTTCAGGAGCCGCTAGCGTATCCGCTAACAGGTCAGTCAGAAGCAAGACTTCCACGCCTTGGTCACGTAGCGTTTGAGTGAACACGTCGTGCTCTTTACCTGCACGCTCAACAGCGAGTACATCATCAAATAGCAAGTCATGGCAGTTAGATGGTGTTAAGTGAGTGAGAGCGCGTCTTGGGCGATGAACTAGAACGCGACGTAATTGACCGATTTCAGAACCTACATATAACTTACTCATGATCGTATCTCTCTTATATATTTAATTAGTTTTTAAATGAAAACTAATAATTAATTTTGTAAGGGAAGAGGTGTGAATTTATTTATTCACTTATTTTGTCTGTAATTAATATTACGCCTCTTTGGATAGGAAACTTAGAGTTCAATCACAGTTCGTTTTTTCTACTCAAAGCCAGTGTTTTCAAGGGTTTTAACAATATCTATGCACTTGTTGCTATGCTGTGAACACCCTAAAAATCTGCATATTAGGGAAGTTTATGCATGATTTTTTGGTATGTGATGGAAAGTCATTCATTAAAGGGAATAGTATTCATGCTTTGACTGTTAAGAGACGGGTTTTGATATTTGAATTATTCACTTTAACTCCCTAGATAATTGCTTTTTATCTTTAATTTAAACCTCTGGTAACATAACTTTTGATAATAAGTTTGTTGTAGATCACATTCATTAATTTCCTTTACTTTAAATGAAGAGGGTAGGGATGGGTTTATAAAATTAAGAAATAATATGTTTCGCGATTTTAATTCCAGGTTGGATTAACAAATAAATAGCATTGGATATAAAAAGATAAGAGTGTTGATGGTGAAAAATAATGATTTAGGCCGCTGAAAGGCACGCAGTGCCAATATTAATTGGCAAGTAGTTAGGCAGAGAGCGATCAAAAAAAGCCGCACAGGGCGGCTTTGAGGGATGAAACCGGATGGCTGGAACGAGAGCGGCGATCCGGTTTGTTACAGGTACTTATTATCGTTACAGCTTAATCGTTACAACTTAGATAAGGGCACCCACGCTAAGTACCACAATGCAGAACAGCATTAGGATAGCGAGCAGTGGTGCAACCCATTTCACGTAGCGAACATAGGGCACACGTGCGATGGCTAACCCCCCCATGACTACCGCAGACGTTGGGGTAATTAAGTTCACTAGGCCAGATGCAGACTGGTATGCAGTCACGACTAGGTCACGGCCTACGCCCGCAAAGTCAGCCAACGGAGCCATAATTGGCATGGTCAGTACCGCTAAGCCTGAGCTAGAAGGCACTAGGAATGACAATAGTACTTCCAGGAAGAACATCACGTTAATGAACACCACAGATGATAGACCCGTTACCATTTGTTCTGCAGAGTACAGGATGGTGTCAGTGATCATACCGCGGTCCATGACCACAACGATACCACGGGCGATACCGATGATTAGCGCTACGCCAAGTAGGTCGCGGGCACCGTCGATAAAGCTTGATGTAAATTCCTCTTCGCTCATGCGAGCCACTAAACCAATGATGATGGTTGATGCTAAGAACATCGCTGAGATCTCGGCCATCCACCAACCTGCGACTGATACACCGTAGATCATCACCGCGAATGACGCGCCAAAGATACTAAGGATAAGCTTGCGAGTGCCTGTGAACTCTAGGCTTTCACCAGATTGGTTGCCCAAGAAGTGCGCTTTGTTTTCTTCGTATTTGTCGTAAACAATAGATTTAGTTTGGTCTTGGCGAACCATGCGCGCATAACGCATCACATAAGCCACACAGATAACCCAACCAATAAGTAGTGCCACAACGCGTAGGATGATGCCATCTGTAAATGGAATGCCAGCTGCGTTTGCTGCGATTACCGTTGCAAATGGGTTGATGGTTGAACCCAGTGTACCGATACCAGCGCCTAGTAGTACAGTGGCGGCTGCGACCAGTGGATCAAAACGTGCCGCCATCATCACGGGTACTAATAGGGTGTAAAACGGTAGCGATTCTTCCGCCATACCATAGACAGTACCGCCAGCGGCGAACAGTGCCATCAGTATCGGTATCATCATTTCTTCACGGCCTTCTAGGCGATGCGTCACTCGTTCGATACCCGCATCAATAGCGCCTGTTTTGGTGACTAAGCCAAGGAAGCCACCAATCACCAAAATAAACAGAGAAACGTCGATAGCGGCCGCTTCATAGCTGTTGTGGTCGTAGAAACCATCGATAGGCGCAAGCAGAACATCAACCACGCCTTGTGGGTTGCCATCTACCGCTTTATACGTGCCTGTTACTGGTACTTCACGTCCTAAGTCTTCATTCATGGCACGGTCATACTGACCAGCAGGAACAATCCAGGTTAATAAAGCGACTAATGCAATAAGGATAAATAAAATGGTGTAAGCGGAAGGAAACTTAAAGTTGGCGAAGAAGCCCGCTTTTTTTTCTTCGGTAGGTACAGTTTGAGTTGTCATGGTGATCTCCTTACTTTTATTTACCCATAAATAAAAGTGAATCAGCGACTAATTGTTATTAAATAAAAACTTTATTAAATAAGTTCTTGGGAATGATAAATTTACGAACCTTATTGCCTTGGTTCTTTTCCACTATTTTAAAAGCTGAGTTAAATGCGTACTTTGTGGATCTTCACAAAAATAGTTCGGTCAATTTTGTTGGGTATGTCAGGTACTAAAGTATGTAGGGTATTTGCCTAATAATATCGGATTAATATTCTTTGCTTTTCTGATAAGTTGAGTCAAATAGGGCACTTGGTAAATAGGTGAATAGAATTGAGGAATTTTATTCAGTGGATGGAATTTTAATGCACTAAGAATTTTTTAAATCTATTTTGATTTAAATCAAGATTGTAATGTGAGCTTTATCTTGGTGGAGGTTTGGTTATATTCGGAAGGTATTAAAAAAGGGAGATGGATCTCCCTTTTTTCTGTTAATTTACAAGCGGTTTTAGATAAACAGACCACCAAATGCAAAGCCTAAAGCAACAGCAGATGCAATGGTCACCACACCAGGAATAAAGAATGGGTGGTTGAACACATACTTACCAATGCGTGTTGAGCCAGTATCGTCCATTTCAACTGCTGCTAACAGGGTTGGGTAGGTTGGCAGTACAAACAGGGCACTCACCGCCGCAAACGACGCGACAGCTGTGAGTGGGGCTACGCCAATCGCAAGCGCGGCTGGCATTAGAGCTACCGTCGTTGCACCTTGCGAGTAAAGTAGCATTGAGGCGAAAAACAGCACCATTGCCAGCATCCAAGGGTGCTCTGACAGCAGTTCACCTGCGACTTCTTTGATGCCATCTACGTGAGCGTTAACAAACGTTGAACCTAGCCAAGCTACACCTAAAACGCAAACACACGCCGTCATACCTGAGCGGAATGTTGATGCTGAAGGGATCTTGGCAGCGTCGATTTTGGTGATAAGAACGATAACCGCTGCGGCTGCCAACATAACCGTCATGATTGCTTCGTTACGGCCAAGAGCAGGATTTTCGATAAGGCCAACGGATTTAGAAATCGCAGCTGCGTAACAAACTACAAAACCGATAGCGGCTAAAAAGATGAAGGTCGCGGTTTTCGCCGTCGGCAGAATATCGCGTAGCGTCTCAGTAGTCAGCTTGATTAAGCCTTGTTCCAAACGCTCTTGGTAAACGGGATCGTCTTTTAATTCACCGCCCATAAAGTTCGCGACAAATGCGCCGATCATACAGGCAAGGAATGTCGTCGGGATACAAACCGCCAGCAGTGTCAGGTAATCCACCCCTTTCGGTGCAAGCATTGCGGCAAATGCGACAACGGCGGCTGAAATTGGCGAAGCGGTAATCGCAATTTGAGAGGCGACAACAGCAATAGAAAGTGGGCGAGAAGGACGCACACCTTGGCCTTTGGCGACTTCAGCAATAACCGGAAGGGTTGAAAATGCGGTGTGACCTGTCCCGGCCATCAGTGTCATTAAAAAAGTCACGATTGGCGCGTAAAAGGTGATGCGTTCAGGGTGTTTGCGCAAAAAATTCTCAGCGACTTGCACCAACCAATCCATACCACCTGCTACTTGCATGGCGGCAATCGCAGTGATGACGGACATGATGATCAAAATGACATCGACCGGAATGAATGACTGACTCGTTGGAACGCCCAAAATAAGGGAAAGCGCAATCACGCCAGCACCACCAGCCAAGCCGATGCCAATTCCGCCAATTCTAGCCCCTAGAAATATGAAGAGCAGAACGGTAAAAAGCTCCACAGCAACCATATTAAATACCTCGTTAAGTGAATTATGAATCTGATTATCTAAACCCTCGCGAGGTGAACGCTTAAATAATCAGAAAAGAAGACCTTACAGATTGTGATGTTTATGGAAGGAAACCCTAAAAAGGGCCCCGTTTGGGACCCTTAGGATTAACACTTATTCGTAGCGCTTCGCTTTATACTTGGGATGCATAAAGTTTTCAACAGAAAGGATGTCGTCTAACTCATCTGAAGTGAGAAGGCCGCGCTCCAGAACCACTTCTCGAACACTTTTGCCCGTTTCAGCACAAATCTTACCGACAATGTCACCTTCGTGGTGGCCAATGTATGGGTTTAAGTACGTCACGATACCGATAGAGTTGTAAACGTAGTTCTCACACACTTCTTTGTTCACAGTGATGCCGTCGATACATTTATCACGTAGGTTCACACACGCATTGGAAAGCAGAGAGATGGATTCAAACATGCTTTGCGCAATCACTGGTTCCATCACGTTTAGCTGTAACTGACCACCTTCGGCTGCGAAAGACACCGTGTTGTCGTTACCTAGCACTTTAAAACAAACTTGGTTCACCACTTCTGGGATCACTGGGTTGACTTTAGCTGGCATGATGGAAGAACCCGCTTGAAGTTCAGGTAGGTTCAGCTCGTTCAGACCCGCGCGAGGACCTGACGACAGTAGACGTAGATCGTTACAAATCTTAGACAGTTTCACCGCTAGGCGTTTTAGCGCGCCGTGAGTCATTACGTACGCACCACAGTCTGAGGTCGCTTCGATAAGGTCTTCAGCAGGAACAACGTCTAGACCTGTTACGTTTGCAAGGTGCTTCACTGATAGCGCCTGGTAACCTTCAGGTGTGTTTAGGCCAGTGCCGATCGCTGTAGCGCCTAAGTTGATTTCTAGTAGCAGTTTTGAGGTGTACTCAAGTGCGCGAATTTCTTCGTTTAGCGTGACTGCCCAAGCGTGGAATTCTTGACCCACAGTCATTGGTACCGCGTCTTGTAGCTGAGTACGACCCATCTTCAGCACGCCTTTAAACTCTTGGCTCTTAAGCTCGAATGCGCCTTTTAGGTATTCAATCGCTTCAATCAGTTTTTGCACGCTGTTGTAGACCGCAATACGGAACCCTGTTGGGTAAGCACAGTTCGTTGATTGGCTCTTGTTTACGTGATCATTCGGGTTAATGAAGTCGTACTGACCTTTTTCTTTGCCCATCAGTTCAAGAGCAACGTTTGCAATCACTTCATTGGTGTTCATGTTTACAGATGTGCCAGCGCCACCTTGGAATACGTCTGACGGGAACTGATCCATGCACTTACCTGTTTCTAGGATCAAATCACACGCTTCAATGATGTAGTTCGCCACATCTTTAGGAATTGCACCCAGCTCTTTGTTCGCAAGTGCTGCCGCTTTTTTGGTCATGATCATGCCACGAACAAATTCAGGAACGTCTGAAATAGTGACATTTGAGATATTGAAGTTCTCGATCGCGCGTAGGGTATGAATGCCATAGTAAGCATCAGCAGGAACGTGACGTTCGCCTAGTAGATCTTCTTCGATACGGGTAGCAGGGGTCGACGTTTTTGGAGCATCAGTTAGGGTAGCCATTACAGGATCCTTAGATAATTATTCTGATAGTAAAGTAAATCACTTGCCATTCTGTTATTTCAGAATCCATTCTTCAGAATTTTAGGCTGTCAATCCGTACTGACTTATGCCGTTTATCATACTGTACTTGCCGCATAAAAATAGTAACTGGATCACCTTTTTCGCTTTTGTTTAGTCAAAGTTTTGCAATATATGAATAGGGTATAAACAGCGGTGGAATGATCGCCATGGATTGTTCACAAGGTGCGACAGACACGTTTTTTTACGGCTTAGATTTGAGCTGGATAGGCAGAGCGCGTACACTGAATACAACAAAGGAGTGCATGTGTTTCCTATCTTATTATTGCTATTTATATTTGTTCCTATTATTGAAATAGGCTTGTTTATTTCGGTAGGCGGCTACCTTGGTTTATGGCCTACGATTGCGCTCGTGTTAATCACCGCGTTTGTTGGTGCGTCACTGGTTCGCAGCCAAGGACTACAGACGTTGATGTCGGTGCAGAGCAAGCTGCAGCAAGGTGAGTTACCCGCGCAGCAGATTCTAGAGGGCGTCATGCTGGCTGTTGCTGGGGTATTACTATTGACTCCGGGTTTTATGACGGATGCGCTCGGTATGTTGGTTTTATTACCAGCACCACGTGCAGCGATTGCAAAATATCTGATGAGTAAGATCGTAGTGAAATCTGTGGGTGGAGGCTTCCAAGGTGGTTTCCAGCAAGGGCCATTTAATCAAGGCCCATTTGATGATGATCTCTTTAAGGATCGGGACCCGTTTAATGCTCAGAAAGGCGACACCTTTGAAGGTGAGTATGAACGCAAAGACGATGAAGACCGCAACAAGCTGAATTAAACCATTATCTATCTTATCTACACAAAGGCGCTACTTAGCGCCTTTTGTCATTTCTATGGGATTCTCAAATAGACATTTTTTCTATTAATCAGAGTATTAGTCTCAGTATTGAATCTGTGAACATTTCATATCGTTAAAAATTTGATGACGGTTCAAACATTTATCATATCTATGAGATCTTCCTCTCGCTGTAATTGAACTTTGTTTTTTGTTTCATAAAAAAGGTCAACACTGGTCGAGATTTATCAGTCAAATTTCATACTTGTAGTGACATGGTACACGCTTTCTTTCTCGGTGGTGGAGGGAAGTGATTTTAAGGTGGACATAATGAAACAAAAATTTACTCCAACTCTACTGGCAGCAGTGGTGGCTAGCACGCTTTCGGTTCAAGCTCAGGCCGATATCATTATCTCTCAATACATTGAGGGGAGTAGCTTCAATAAGGCGATTGAGATTGCCAACACTGGTGATAGCGCGGTGACGTTGGATGGTTACACGCTTGCTAAATCCGTCAATGGCAATCACTTATGGGAAAGTAAACTTCCACTGGATGGAATTACGTTGGAAGCGCAAAGCGTATGGCTTGTCGCGAATAAAAGTGCAAGCCAAGCCATCCTTGATGTCGCAGATTTAGTCGATCCAAGTTCGGTCACGAGCTTTAACGGAGATGATCCAATTGCGCTGCTAAAAGATGGTGAGGTTCTTGACCTTCTGGGACTCATGAATGATGTCGACTTTGCCAAAGATGTGTCTTTAGTACGCAATTCGAACGCCATGCAGCCATCTGCAACTTACGTTGCTTCTCAATGGACAACACTAGAAAAAGACAACATAGACGGGCTCGGTCTACTTGATGGTGGCACTGCACCTGAGCCGTTTGCTTGTACTCAAGACGAGCAAGAGCCTGTATTCACGTCAATTCAAACTATTCAGGGACAGGGCGCAACATCACCATTTATTGACGGATATCCTTACATTACCGACGAAGAATTTTTTGTGAAAGGCGTCATCAGCGCCGTAACCACAGGACTGACGAAAGGTTTCTATCTACAAGCATTGGACGATGACTACGACCCACAAACTTCTGAAGGTTTGTTCGTTCATACCAATCAATCCAGCTCTGAACTTCAGCCGGGTGACGTCGTGTGTGTGAAGGGTAAAGTTCAGGAATATTACAACCTCACGCAGTTGAAAGTAGAAAACAACAATTGGGTGAAACAAGGCGAAACCAGTGCGCCGGACGCAAGCGAAGTGGTTATCCTGCCGGAAGACAAAACCTTTGAAGACACGTTAGAGCGTTATGAGGGGATGTTGGTCAAAACGACCGAAGCGTTAGACATGCGAGTGACGCGAACCTTCGGCTATGACTATGCAGCACGACGCAATAACATGGTATTGGCACAAGGGAGTGTCAACATGCACCCGAACCAAGTCCACCCAGCGGCATCTGTAGAAGCATTGCAGCAGAGTGCCGACAATGCCGATCGTCGCCTGTTTGTTGAATCGGACGCGAAAGCCGCAGATGGTCAAATCCCGTATTATCCTGAGTTTGGTCGTACCGATATTGACCAAGATGGATCTACCGAAGACTACATTCGTATTGATGACTCAGTAATTGGCCTAGAGGGAGTCTTAAGCTATAGCTACAATGATTACCGTTTGATTGTGACCAATCAATTGAGTGCTGAAAACTTTGTCCACAATGATCCGCGTACGGACTCGGTGGATATCGAAGAAGGTGATCTGCGTATTGCTACGTTTAACGTGCTTAACTACTTCAACTCGCCGTTTGGTGGTGACAGCAACCCACATGGTAACAATCGTGGCGCGAACAATTATGAAGAGTTCGAGATCCAGCAAGAGAAGATTGTTAACGCGATACTGCGCTTAGATGCGGACATCATTGGTTTGATGGAGATTGAAAACAACGGTTTTGGCAACTCTGGGGCGATTCAGCAGCTTGTTGAGCAGTTAAACCAACGCATCACGAACAAGAAAGAACACTATGATTTCGTGGCACTGGATAGTAATGGCGATAAGCGAATCGACGAGAATGACTACGTAGGCACTGACGCGATTACCACTGGTGTGATTTACCGTTCGAAAGTGGTGAAACTGAAAACGCCAAGAGTGATCCCAATGCCGAGTCAGCAAGCGCCTGAAGTGTTGGATGACAACGGCAAAGTCATTGAGGATGGCAAAAACTATCAGCGTGATACGTTAGCGCCAACCTTTAAAGTGAAAGGCTCAAAAGAGACATTGACCGTTGCGATTAACCACTTTAAATCGAAAGGGTCTAAATGTTGGGAAGATGCCGCGCCAGTTGAACAAGGTGGTCAAGGCGGAAAAGACTTAGACCAACAAGGATCTTGTGAAAACTTCCGCGTAGCAGCCGCCGTGGCGTTGGGTGAGGCGTTAAAAGAGATCAAAGGTCACAAGGTCATCCTTGGTGATATGAACTCCTATGGCATGGAAGACCCAATGTTAGTGCTGACCGATTACAGTGCCGAGAAGTATGGCAAATCGATCAAAGCAGCACGTAACACCTACATTGCAGGCGAGCCTCAGTTCGGTGACGAAGGCGCAGTGATCGAACAAAACTACGGTTACATTAACGCCGTCACGATGAAACACCCAGACAGCTGGAGCTACTCTTTCAACGATGAAGTGGGCGCGCTTGACCATCTATTGATCAGCCCAAGCCTGAAAGCACATTTTGTCGACGCGACCGACTGGCATATTAATGGTGGTGAGTCGACACTGTTTGACTATAACGATGAGTACAAAGGCGATATGCCGAAGTACAACGACCACTTCCGTTCTTCAGACCACGATCCTGCGGTTTTGGAACTGAAAATGGCCGGTTCATTCGGTCTCGGTGGGCTAATGGCGATGTTAGGTTTGGTTGCTTGGCGACGTCGTAGATAACGATACTCGCTACAATGTCATCCCAGTGCCAGCCGTTAATCCGGCTGGCATTTTTTATGGTTCTAACTTTTTCTAACACACTCATCAGCGGTAAAGTTTGGTGTATACGTTCACGTTGATCTTCAAAAAGCGCGCTATGGCTTGGCATGCGGCTGCTCAATCAGATTAATAAAGTAAGCAGCGCCGATTGGCAGCAGCTTGTCGTTGAAGTCGTAGGCTTTGTTGTGTAGTCCAACACTGCATCCTTGCTCCTCTGTGCCGTTGCCGATAAAGCCGTAACAACCGGGTACTTTATTGAGGAAAAAGGCGAAGTCTTCACTGGTTAGCATCGCTTCGCAGCTCGGATTTACTTGGTCTGCCCCAACGGTATGTTGTGCCGCGGCGATTGCTCGTTGAGTCTCTTCTTCGGTGTTAACCGTTGGTGGATGAGAAATCGGCCCGAGTTTGAATTCAGCGTGCATTCCTTGAGCCTTAGCGCTGTGAATGACTAATTGCTCAAGTCGTTCAACCAAGCTGTCGCGTGTTTTTTGCGACAGAGTACGGAACGTGCCGCTCATATGGGCTTGGTCCGCGATAGCGTTAGTGGTTTCACCGCAGTGAAGTTGTGTAACCGAGACCACCAGTGGATCAAACGGGTCGTAGTTACGGCTAACCATACCTTGAATACCTTGGTAGATATTCGTCGCGACTAGAAGGGGATCTTGCGTTGTATGGGGTAATCCGGCGTGGCCGCTTTTGCCATTGATGGTCACAAACAGGCGGTCAGAGCTTGCCATAATAGGGCCGGTTTTAAACGCAAAGTGTCCTTCAGGAATACCCGGCATATTGTGTAGTGCGTAGCAGGCATCAACAGGGAAGCGCTCTAACATGCCGTCGGCGATCATCGTCTCCGCGCCGCCACGACCTTCTTCAGCGGGTTGGAATATAAGTACGGCTTTGCCAGCAAAATTACGGGATTGAGCTAAGTAGCGCGCTGCGAGTAAAAGCATGGTGGTGTGACCGTCATGACCACAAGCGTGCATTTTGCCGTCTTGGCAAGAGCGGTGGGCGAATGTGTTGGCTTCATGGATAGGCAATGCGTCCATGTCGGCGCGTAGACCGATGCTTTTACCTTCTCCAAGTGATCCATGGATAACACCTACAACCCCTGTTTTGGCAAAATCGGTGCAGATTTCATCGACACCATACTTTTCTAATTCTGCGACGACCAAAGCTTGGGTGCTAACTTCTTCAAAACCTAACTCTGGTTGCTGATGAATAGCATGGCGGATTCTAATGGCGTCAGCTAACCAAGGCTCTAAGACTTCAATAATGTTCATACATCTCCCCTTTAAACTAGAATTGATTTAACACGATTGAAATAATTCAAACAAGCCGGATTACTACTGAAACTATTAGAGATGCTAATAGTTGATTGGGAATGCGATGCTAAGAAAGAGAAAACGCGCGACGTATTTTGTAGAAAGACACACCCTAGAAAACTTATTAAGCCAGTTGCAGCAAGAGGAAGCAGAGTAACTGATCGTACTTGCGTTTAGACAAAAAGGCGGCACAATACTCGCTTTCAAGGTTTCTGCGATGTACTCCTATGCTGTTGATAATCGATAACTATGACTCTTTCACTTATAACCTCTTCCAGTACTTTTGTGAATTGGGGGCAGAGGTCAAAGTGGTGCGTAATGATGAGATTGATATTGCTGGCATTGAAGCGCTAAACCCAAGCCATTTGGTGATTTCGCCAGGGCCTTGTACTCCAAACGAAGCCGGGATTTCACTCCAAGCGATTGAATACTTCGCGGGTAAATTGCCGATTCTAGGGGTTTGCCTCGGACATCAGGCGATCGCGCAAGTCTTTGGTGGGGAAGTGGTAAGAGCAAGGCAAGTAATGCACGGGAAAACGTCGCCTATTCGTCATAATAACCGAAGCGTGTTTACTGGTTTAAACAATCCTCTTACTGTCACCCGATACCACTCATTGGTCGTCAAAAATGGCACCTTGCCTGATTGTTTCGAGCTGACGGCATGGACGGAATTTTCTGATGGCTCAATGGACGAAATTATGGGCTACCAACATAAAACTTTGCCTATCGACGCGGTGCAATTTCACCCAGAATCGATCAAAACAGAGCAAGGCCACGAGCTTTTAGCCAATTTCTTGCGTCGCTAAACCCTGACAGGGATCACTTTTCTTAACATTTTCTTCATATTCTCTGCTGCGGATATTTCTTGAAATAATATTCGCAGCCTTTGTCGTTCCTACCATTCAGCCCTTGCTATACCTATGCTTAACCAGAGCTTATCTTTGCTATAAGAATATATTGCTTCATAAAAGCATTAGCTTCATGCATAAATACTCACACATACTGAAGGTTGGACTGATTTCAACTCTTCAAAAAGAACAATTCACTATTGAAATGGTTAATTAATTGTAAATACAATGCCGTAATTGCTTAAATGCAAAACAATGTGTGCTTTCATATTTTGGAAGCAAGGACGCAATGGTTACCTGGCATGCGGTATCGAGAAGGAATGTGCAATGACAGTTGAAAATAAAGTAGAACGCGGTCTGTTTGATGAGGTGATGGTACCTTGTTATAACCCAATGGAAATGATTCCAGTAAAAGGCGAAGGCGCGCGTGTATGGGATCAGGAAGGCAAAGAGTACATCGACTTTGCTGGTGGTATTGCCGTGAGCTGCTTAGGTCATTGTCATCCTGCAATGGTTAACGCATTGACTGAGCAAGGCAACAAAATTTGGCACCTTAGTAACGTAATGACTAACGAGCCAGCACTACGCCTAGCGAAGAAGCTGACTGAAGTGAGCTTTGCAGAAAAAGTATTCTTTGCAAACTCGGGCGCAGAAGCGAACGAAGCGGCGTTGAAACTTGCGCGTCGTTACGCAGTCGACAAGTTTGGTCCAGAAAAATCAGAAATCATCGCATTCAAACAGGGCTTCCATGGCCGTACATTCTTTACGGTAACGGTTGGTGGTCAAGCGGCATATTCGGATGGCTTTGGTCCTAAACCTGGTGATATTACGCATCTGCCTTACAACGATGTAGAAGCACTACGTGAGCATATCTCAGATCGTACTTGTGCGATCATGATGGAACCACTACAAGGCGAAGGCGGTATCATTTCACCAACGGATGAGTTCGTTCAGACCGTTCGCGAACTATGTGACAAGCATAATGCGCTGCTTATCTTTGATGAAGTTCAAACAGGTAACGGTCGTACTGGTCACTTCTACGCGTACCAAGGTTTAGGTGTTACACCAGATATCCTAAGTACTGCAAAGTCACTAGGTGGCGGTTTCCCAATTGGCGCAATGCTAACAACGACAGAGCTAGCGCAATACCTGAAAGTGGGTACGCACGGCACAACTTACGGTGGTAACCCACTCGCGTGTGCAGTTGCAAAAGCAGTTGTTGATATCGTTAGCCAGCCAGAGACATTAGCAGGCGTAGCAGAGCGCGAAGAGTTGTTCCGCGACGGCTTAGCTAAACTAAATGATAAATACCAAATCTTTACAGAAGTTCGCGGTAAAGGCCTGCTTCTGGGTGCTGCTCTGAATGATGAGTGGCAAGGCCGCGCTCGCGACGTATTGGTTGCAGCGGGTAAAGAAGGTTTGATGGTGTTGGTTGCTGGTGCAAACGTTGTTCGTTTCACGCCATCACTTGTCATCACTAAAGAAGAAATCCAAGAAGGATTATCTCGACTAGACAAAGCACTGGCTTCACTAGTCGCATAACAATAAATTCTAGTTCCTAATCTCTGGTTCCCGAAGTGGATGCTTCGGGGACTAGCGGATCCTATCAGGAACTAATTAGCATCAGGAGGGAGTATCGATGCTGGTTGTTCGCCCTATCGCAATGTCGGATTATGATTCACTGCACACGTGCGCAGTGGAATCGGGTCACGGATTTACATCATTACCAGTTAACGAAGAACTGTTAACTAACCGTATTACACACTCAGAATACAGCTTTGCTAAACCAGACGTTACAGAACCGGGTGACGAAGGTTACCTCATGGTGGGTTTCGATAGTGAAACTGACGAAGTCGCTGGTTGTACGGGTATCGAAGCCTCTATCGGTTGGGATGTACCTTTCTACTCTTACCACATCAGTACCGTTGTTCACTCTTCAAGAAAACTTGGTGTGAATAACGTAGTGAAGCTACTGACGTTTGGTAACAACTACACAGGTTGTAGTGAGATTTGTACGCTGTTCTTACGTCCAACGTTCCGTCAAGGTCTGAATGGCCGTTTGATGTCGAAATGTCGTTTCTTGATGATGGCAGAGCACCCGCACCGTTTCTCTAAAACCATCTTTGCGGAGATGCGTGGCGTGTCTGACGACGACGGCAATTCACCGTTCTGGCAATGGCTACAAGAGCACTTCTTCTCGATCGACTTCACGATGGCGGATTACTTAACAGGTATCGGCGCGAAAGGTTTCATCGCAGACCTGATGCCTAAGCTACCAATCTACATCAACTTACTGAGCAAAGAAGCTCAAGAAGTGATTGGTAAAGTACATGAGAACACTAAGCCAGCGCTTCGCTTGCTAGAAAAAGAAGGTTTCACTTGTCGTAACTACGTCGACATCTTCGACGGCGGCCCAACGGTGGAATGTGACCTGCGCAATATCGAGTCGGTACGTCACTCATTCCGTGCGAAGGTGACGATTGCTGAGCATTCAAGCTCGCAGGATTACTTAATCTCGAACACTTCATTTGAAAACTTCCGTGCGACCGCAGCAAAAGCGGCATACGACAAAGAGTCTGAATCGGTCATCTTATCTCCAGAAGTCGCAAAAGCGCTTCAGGTGAATGAGGGTGAGTTTGTTCGTATGTTGGCTCAGTAAATTAAGGACAGATAAATGACACATTGGATTGCAGGAGAATGGGTTGCCGGACAAGGTGAGCCAATGAATTCACAAAGCCCATATAACGGCGAAGTTATCTGGGAAGCGCTAAGTGCAACACCTGCTCAGGTTGATGATGCGGTGAAGGCTGCCCGCGACGCATTCTTGAGCTGGAAAAAACTCAGCTTTGAAGAGCGTGAAGCGATTGTCTTGGCTTTTGCTGAACAAGTAAAAGAGCACAGCGAGCAGATCGCTGAAGTTATTGCGAAAGAAACGGGTAAGCCGCTTTGGGAAACCCGCACTGAAGCGGCAGCGATGGCAGGCAAGATTGCGATTTCTATTCGCGCTTACCATGACCGTACCGGTGAAAGCACTCGCGAAGCTGCAGGTAACCAAATTGTTCTACGCCACCGTCCTTTAGGCGTTATGGCAGTATTCGGCCCGTACAACTTCCCTGGCCACTTACCAAATGGTCACATTGTTCCTGCTATTTTGGCGGGTAACACGGTCGTCTTTAAACCCTCTGAGCAAACGCCAATGACTGGCGAGCTAGCGATGAAACTATGGGAAAAAGCAGGTCTACCGAAAGGCGTGATTAACCTAGTGCAAGGCGCGAAAGAAACCGGTATTGCGTTGGCTGAATCTAAAGGTATTGATGGCCTACTATTTACGGGTAGTGCGAATACAGGGCACATTCTTCACCGTCAATTTGCTGGGCAACCGGGTAAGATGTTGGCGCTAGAAATGGGCGGTAACAACCCAATGGTGATTACCGACAATTACGGCGACCTAGACGCGACGGTTTACACCATCATTCAATCTGCGTTTATCAGTGCAGGCCAACGTTGTACTTGTGCGCGTCGTCTATACGTTCCTGTGGGCGAAAAGGGTGATGTGTTGGTTGATAAGCTAGTCGCAGCGACGAAAAAGATTCGTGTCGGCCAGCCATTTGCCGAGCCAGCGCCATTTATGGGGCCTCAAATTTCTGAAGCGGCAGCGAAGTTTATTCTTGATGCACAAGCAAACCTACAAAGCCTAGGTGCAGTAAGCTTGTTGGAAGCAAAAGGCGGCGAAGCGGCGTTTGTCACTCCGGGCATCATCGACGTTACACCAATTGCCGATCTGCCAGATGAAGAATACTTCGGCCCACTGCTTCAGGTTGTGCGTTACCAAGGCTTGGATAAGGCGGTTGAACTCGCAAACGACACACGTTTTGGTCTATCGGCTGGTCTAGTATCAACAGACGACAGCGAGTGGGATTACTTCGTTGACCATATCCGTGCAGGTATTGTGAACCGTAACCGTCAGTTGACGGGTGCGAGCGGCGATGCACCATTTGGTGGTCCGGGCGCTTCAGGTAACTTACGTCCAAGTGCTTACTATGCGGCGGATTACTGTGCCTACCCAATGGCTTCAATGGAAGGCGGCGAGACGTTGCTTCCAGCGACGCTAAGCCCGGGTGTAGAGCTGTAAGAACTAAGAAATAGAACGTCACAGGTTTGAGGCTATCTGATTGATTCTCTGGACAAGTCGATTAGATGGCCTTTTTTATAATCCAATAACCGTAAACAACCTTTAACAAGGAGGCGTTATGACGCCAGATGTTTTATTCCAGTCGTTATGGAATGACTATATTCAACGCTTATGTCCCTCTGCAGAACAAGTACACCAACTGCTTCAGGAAGATGAACCACTGATCAATGACCACATCGCTCTACGTACATTTAACGTAGCGCCTTTGGGTATCGCGACGTTAGCTCAACCGTTTCTTGACGCAGGTTATAAGCCTTGTGGCGATTACGAGTTTGAAAGTAAAAAACTGGTCGCAAAACACTTTGAGCACCCAGATCCGAAACAGCCAAAAGTGTTCATCAGTGAGCTCAAAGTCAACGAGTGTTCTGAGGAACTGCAAGCGATCGTAGCTAAGCTCGTTGAGCAATTGGACACCGATAAGCTAAAAGGTCACGAGTTCCTGTATGGCGGACGCTTATGGGATCTTAGCTTTGCCGATTATCAAATTCTGGCAAAAGAGAGCGAATATGCATCATGGCTGGCAGCGCATGGTTACGGTGCAAACCACTTTACAGTGAGTGTGAATCAACTGAACGCTTTTGCTGAAGTCAAAGAGGTGAATGATCACCTTCGTCAAGCTGGGTTTGATATCAACGAATTCGGTGGCGAAGTGAAAGGCTCACCGGAAGTGCTATTAGAGCAATCGTCGACGATGGCAGATAAAGTGCCAGTACAGTTCACAGAAGGCACTGAGATCGTACCGGGCGGCTTTTACGAGTTTGCTAAGCGTTACCCAATGAGTAACGGCGAGCTTTATCCTGGATTTGTCGCGGCATCAGCAGACAAAATCTTCGAAAGCACCAACGGTTAACAAACGTCTCTGGTAATAAGGGTTACTTACCCAAGTTCTTAAGACGTCATAGCTTCTATCGAGCCTTAGTTATGGCGTCGCCCCCTTCTTTAGAAGGCGGATAAAGAAAAAGCCACCAAATTTGCATTTGGTGGCTTTTATATTCTTGCTCGGTTAATCAGAGATTAACGAGTACCGTAAACAACGATTGTCTTACCGTGCGCAGAAATTAGGTTCTGCTCTTCAAGCATTTTCAGGATACGGCCTACTGTCTCACGAGAACAGCCAACGATCTGTCCAATTTCCTGACGAGTGATCTTGATTTGCATACCGTCTGGGTGCGTCATCGCATCAGGTTGTTTTGCTAGGTTCAGTAGAGTTTGAGCGATACGGCCTGTTACGTCTAGGAACGCTAGGTCACCCACTTTCTGGCTCGTCACCTGAAGACGACTTGCCATCTGTGCCGATAGGCGCATCAAAATGTCTGGGTTAACTTGAATTAGCTGACGGAATTTCTTGAAAGAGATTTCCGCGACTTCACAAGGAGATTTTGCACGAACCCATGCTGTACGTTCTTGATCTTCTTCGAACAGACCAAGTTCACCGATAAAGTCGCCTTGGTTTAGGTAAGAAAGAATCATTTCCTTACCTTCTTCGTCTTTGATAAGTACTGCAACAGAACCTTTAACAATGTAGTACAAAGTTTCTGCTTTCTCGCCCGCGTGGATCAGCGTGCTTTTTGATGGGTACTTATGAATATGACAGTGTGAAAGGAACCACTCTAATGTTGGGTCGGTTTGAGGTTTACCTAGAACCATAATATCTCACTTCCTCTGCAGGGTACGCTTGCCGCTTTCCATGTTTTAGCTAAGCCTTAAATTAGGACTTACTAGGATAAGAGCACTTGATAAGTGCTGCAAGCTATCTTGTGTTTCGGTTTCAAATAGTATCCTTTTTCTAAGCTGATTTCTTGACTTTAATCGGGTACACATGCTGATTTCCTAAACAAAATTGTGCACATGATCACGGTATGAAAAGTAATCGTGCTTTAGAAACGTCGCTTAGCCAATTTTACCCGTTTCGATGAGTTGCTGAAGGATAGGTCTGACAATCAGTTCCATCGCAAAGCTCATCTTGCCTCCAGGGACAACCAAGGTGTTATGCCGAGACATGAAAGAGCCATCTATCATGGCGAGCAGATATGGGTAGTCCACGTTGGTTATACCGCGTAGTCGAATGACCACGAAGCTTTCATCTAGGCTTGGGATGCCTTTGGCGTTTAGCGGGTTAGAGGTATCGACAGTCGGTACGCGCTGAAAGTTAATATGAGTCCGAGAAAATTGTGGCGTAATGTAGTTGAGGTAGTCATCCATAGAACGCACGATAGAGTCCATAACGGCCTCTCGGGAGTGACCTCGGTCACGCGTATCGCGAACGAACTTCTGAATCCACTCTAGGTTAACAATCGGCACCATACCAATCAAAAAATCGACGTGCTGTGATACGTTGACGTCACCATCAACCACACCGCCGTGAAGCCCTTCGTAAAAGAGTACATCAGAGTTTTCAGGGAGCTCCTGCCAAGGAGTAAACGTTCCGGGCATTTGATTGTACGGTACGGCTTCATCAAAGGTATGAAGGTAACGGCGCACTTGTCCGGTTCCGTCGTAGCCATACTGACGAAAGAATTCAGCCAATGCGGGGAAGTCGTTAGCCTGAGGTCCAAAATAGCTAATATGCCGCCCTTGGTCTCGGGCTTTACGTATCTCTATGTCCATTTCTGGTCGAGTAAAGCGATGGAAGCTGTCACCTTCAACCCATGCGGGCTTAACGTCCATCATGTTGAACATTTTTCGGAAAGCTTCAGATGTCGTAGTAGTACCGGCACCAGATGAACCTGTTACCGCGATAATAGGGTGTTTTGCTGACATGACAAACCTTGTCTGTTAGTTACTTACCTGTAATTAAAACCACTATAACACGCTTTAGGGTCACGTCACTGCACACTATTCTTTAAAGTGTCGCCTTAGTTGAATATCAACGGTTTCATGGAGTTCGGAGAACACCACCACGGCTTCACCCGATTCGAGCTGGGCTTTGATCTGGTCAACCTTATTTTGCAAGGAGACTTCGTGTTCTCCATAGTCCGTCCCTTCGCGCAGGACAAACTCTTTGATGAGATTCTCTAACGTGTCTGGCGCTATTTGTTGCCATGGAATAATCATAAATACCTCTGAATTTTATGACGAGCGCGTATTATGCCGAAACTGACAGGCATTCATAGTAGGCCGGTAGCGCTTCTTCAAGCCAGAACCTTGGCTTTAAGGCACTGCCAGAGACAAAACCCACATGTCCGCCTTGCTCAAACAACCGGTAATCAATGTTGTCTGGAAGAACATATTTAGGGATCACCGCATCCGTCATGAATGGGTCGTCTTTGGCGTGTATGATTTGGGTCGGTAGAGTAATGTCTTTTAAGCGGTGAATCCCAGAGCATCTCTGGTAATAGTCATCAGCATCTTTAAATCCGTGCAACGGGGCCGTGATTAAATCATCAAACTCATAAAGCTTAGTAACACGTTTGATGCTGTTGTATGAGAGGTCCAACTCACCTTTCAATAAATGATGCTTCCGTAGTGCATTTTTCTTCAGTGAAGAAAGCAGATAGGATTTGTAGAGCTTAGAGAAACCTTGCTCTATACGCTGTGAACAAGCCGAAAGATCGAGGGGAGCTGAGACAATCGTGGCCGCGTTTAACAGGGGCTTGGCATTATACTGAGCTAAGTAATTTGCCAGCATATTGCCACCTAAAGAGATACCAACTGCGACTTTATTTTGATTTGGAAAAAGGTCATCCAGATACTCTAGAAAAAAGCGAGCGTCTTCCACTTCACCAGAATGATAGGCTCTTGCTAAGTTATTGGGTTTTCCGCTACAGCCGCGAAAATGCATCATGACAGATAACCAGCCATCTTTAGCAAATGCATGCATCAGGCCGTTCGCGTAAGGGCTATAAAAACAACCTTCGAGGCCATGGAACAGCACAAAAATGGGTTTGCTTTGGGCTTGTTCAGTGCGCCAATCTTCACTCCAGGCTAAATCAAGAAAATCATTGTCTGGTGTTGAGAGCGTTTGCCAAACAGGCTCAAACAAGGCTTTCTTGCGAATAAAGCGGGGGGCGAGCGTTTGTAGGTGCGGGTTCGTTAACCCTGTTGCTGCAACAAATTGGGTCATAGTCGATCCTACATGTTAACGATATGGTCCATTGGATTAGAAAACACAGAAGAGTATAGGTGTTCGGCACCCAGCTGACGGCAATAGCGAAGCGCCAAAGGTTCACCGATATTGTGTTTTAGCTCGATGGCATTGATGCACGCCACCAAATCTGACTGTTGACGCCTTTCTAGCTGAAGCTCAAATTGAAGCGACTCTCGATAAAGTGCATCAGGAACATGCACTTTAAGTTTGCGTCGAATGTCTCGGTAGCTATGCAGCAGTGCTTCAGAGCGCCCTAAGCACTCTTCCACTTGCAGCCAATCTTTATCTTTGAAGCACACCTGCTGCTCATCTAGCCATTTGAGAAGCAGCAGCAGGTTTACATTGCCTTTGAACTGATTTTGTAGATTCAGACACGCGTCTTTCACTCCCCGCGTACTGTAGTACTGCAAGCTAAATTGCCATAGCCTTTCTAATGAGAGTGAAATTGTTACGTGTTCTGGATTCATTGGCTATTGAACTCCTGCTCCATCTTTTCAAGCTCTTCTTGGAGAGCCATCCATTCCATTTCTACGTCTTCAAGTTCGCTTTTGCTATTCGCCTGCACAGCTAACACTTGATTAAGTTTAGTCTTATTTTCCGCATCATACAGTGAGTTATTTGATAATTGTGCTTCTGCCTCTGCGAGAGTAGAGCCTAACTTATCCATTTTTTCTTCAAGTTTTGTCAGCGTTTTGCGAATTGGCGCGGTCTGTTTACGGAAATCCGCTTCGCGACGCTTCAGCTCTTTTTTTGCAGTAGCACTATTGGCGTTATTCTTTTCCGGTAGTGATGCTTGAGCTTCTCGACGTTGGACTTTTTGCTGCTCTGTTAACCACTTGTAGTAATCATTAAGATCGCCATCAAATGGGGCAACTTGGTGATCGTGGACTAAATAGAGATCATCGGTTGTTGCACGCAGTAGGTATCGATCGTGCGAGACAATCACCATGGCACCTTCAAAGGTTTGCAGTGCGAACGTCAAAGCCTGACGCATATCCAGATCAAGGTGGTTGGTCGGTTCGTCGAGCAGCAATAGGTTCGGTTTTTGCCAAACGATCAGTGCCAGTACCAAACGGGCTTTTTCGCCGCCCGAGAAGGGTGCGACTTTTTCTAGCGCTTTGTCGCCTTGGAATCCGAAGCTACCCAAATAGTCGCGTAGTTGTTGCTCGGTATGTTTCGGCGCAATTTGCATCATGTGCTGTAAAGGCGTTTCTTCCGGATGCAGTGTTTCTAATTGGTGCTGTGCAAAGTAGCCGATTTTTACGCCTTGCGAATAGGTCAGCTCACCGCCTTGTGCGTTCAGTTCACCTGAAAGCAATTTGATTAAGGTTGATTTACCCGCGCCGTTGCGACCCAGCAAACCAATGCGGCTGCCAGGAACAAGGTTTAGGCGAATCTTCTCTAGGATCAGGTTGTCACCATAGCCAGCTGACACCTCATCCATCATGATGATTGGGTTAGGCAGGGCGTCTGGCTCACGGAATTCAAAGCTAAATGGGTTATCAAACTGCGCAGGCAGCACTTTTTCCATTCGCTCAAGCGCTTTAATACGGCTCTGTGCCTGACGTGCTTTCGAAGCTTTATAGCGGAAACGGTCGATGTAGCTTTGCATGTGCGCCATCTGTTTCTGTTGCTTCTGGAACTGCGCTTGTTGAAGGATTAACTTCTGAGCACGCTGTTCTTCAAACGATGAATAGTTACCCGTGTACTCGTTAAGTTGCTGGTTTTCGATATGAATGATGCGCCCGACGATCGGATCAAGGAAATCTCGGTCGTGCGAGATCAAGACTAACGTACCCGGATAGTTTTGTAGCCAACGCTCCAGCCACATGACGGCATCCAGATCCAAGTGGTTGGTCGGTTCGTCGAGTAAAAGTAAGTCAGAGCGACAAAGTAGGGCTTGAGCCAAGTTCAGGCGCATACGCCAACCACCGGAAAACTGCGTGAGGCTCCAGCTCATCTGTTCCTGGCTAAAACCAAGGCCGTCTAATAGCTCGGCTGCACGTGCGCGAATGCTATAACCACCGATGGTTTCAATTTTGCCGTGAAGCTCAGCCACCAAGGTTCCGTTGTCGTCATGTTCAGCTTGTGCTAATTGATTTTCTAAAGCGCGATACTCTCGATCTCCATCAATGACATATTCCAACGCACTTCGCTCTAATGCAGGTGTTTCCTGAGCTACCCAGGCTAATTCCCAATGCGCAGGCTTACTAAAGTTACCCGCATCAACCGAGAGTTCGTCTTTGATTAAGGCGAAGAGAGTGGATTTACCACACCCGTTTTTGCCTACCAGACCCATTTTATCGCCGGGATGGATGGTTGCAGAGGTTTGGTCCAGAAGTGGTTTACCGCCACGAAGAAGCTGGATGTCAGAAAAGGTAATCATAGTCTTGTGCTTTATCTTTGCTCATATCGCGTCGAATAGTAGGGGGATTAAGATTAAATGTCGATCATTGTATTCTCTGTAACAAAGACGTATAACAATCTGATAACGATAAATTTGTATCTAAGGTGTGCTTAGCTACATCATTAAGAAGGATTGCTGACCAAGGAATGCAGACACGACTATCAAAAAAGCCCAAGGTACTTGTACTTTACGCTCACCCCGAGCCAGATAGTTCAGTAGCTAACCAAATGATGATCAAGAAGATCGAATCGCTTGATCATGTCACAGTGCGCGATCTTTATGCACGTTATCCCGATTTTTTTATTGATGTCAAAGCGGAGCAAAGCCTGCTCACCAAGCATGATGTCATTGTCTTCCATCATCCCCTCTATATGTACTCTTGCCCGGCATTGTTAAAAGAATGGATGGACAGAGTATTGTGCAAGGGCTTTGCATTTGGTTCTGGTGATGCGTTAAAAGGAAAATACTGGCGTAGTGTGATTACCGCTGGGGGTAGAGAGGACGCGTTTGGTGAGGCGGGTTACAACCGCTACCCGCTGTCTGAAATATTACAACCCTTCGAATTAAGCGCGGCCCTTTGTCAGATGCATTGGATAGAGCCGTTGGTGCTGTACTGGGCGCGAAAAGTGCCTGAAATGGAACGCTATCAACATGCAGAAGGATATCGCCAGTGGTTGATGAATCTTACGTTGACTCATGAAGAAGCAGTAGGAGGTCAGCATGGCGATGGAAAGTGACTTTCTACAAAGTAGCGTAATTTTTCTCACGGCGGCTGTTGTTGCAGTCCCTTTGGCTCAACGCTTAGGGCTTGGATCGGTTTTAGGCTATTTGCTGGCGGGTGTCGCCATTGGTCCTTGGGGACTTGGCCTAATCAGCGATGTGAACTCCATCCTCCATTTTGCCGAATTTGGCGTAGTGCTGCTCCTGTTTCTGATCGGTCTAGAATTGAATCCGAAAAAATTGCTGCAAATGAAGGGGCCGATTTTGGGGCTTGGGGGCGCGCAGGTTGTGATCACGACGCTAGTCCTTGCGAGTGTGGCCTACCTTGTCGGAACCAGTTGGCAAACCAGTGTGGTGATTGGGATGGGGCTAGCGCTCTCCTCAACCGCGATCGCACTGAAGGTGATTGAAGAGCAAGGGCTAGAAGGCAGCGAAGCGGGGCAGTCGGGTTTTGCGGTGCTGCTGTTTCAAGATATCGCGGTAATCCCGATGCTTGCGATTCTACCGGTATTGGCGGGGAATACGGCAGGTAATTGGGCGGATGTTGTATGGATGCTGTGTGGCGTCGGCGGTTTGTTGGTCGGAGGTCACTATCTGCTTAGACCGCTTTTCCGCTACGTGGTCATGAGTGGGGTGCGGGAGCTGTTTACCGTGGCTTCACTGTTATTGGTGATCGGCATTGCGCTTTTGATGAAGCAACTTGGGTTATCCATGGCGTTGGGGACTTTCTTAGCAGGGGTGTTACTGGCTGAAAGTGAATACCGCCATGAATTAGAAATCGCCATCGAGCCATTTAAAGGCTTGCTACTCGGGTTGTTCTTTATCGCTGTCGGTATGGCCGTCAACCTTGGCTTGCTCGCGTTGCAGCCCTTCGCGGTTTTGTTTACGGTGCTGGGGTTGATTGCGGTCAAAGGGTTGATCTTGTATTTTCTCGCGCATCTATCGGGCAATCGAGCTAAAGCGCGCAGTAAGATGGCGGCGATACTCAGCCAAGGTGGTGAGTTTGCATTTGTCATATTTACAGCGGCGAGTGTGGAAGGGTTGTTATCGCAAGACCAAATTGCTTTCTTATTGGTTGTCGTGAGCTTATCCATGGTGACGACCCCCTTACTTTTGATGGTACAAAATCGTTGGTACGCTCGTAGGCTCAATGCCGTCGCATCTAAAACACGCCGTAGCGATGTCGTCAATAAACAGCCAAGAGTCATCATTGCAGGTTTTGGACGTTTCGGTCAGATTGTTGGCCGTTTGATGTATGCCAATAAAATGAAGGTCACGGTTCTGGAGAGTGATGCCAGTCAAATTCAATTGCTTCGTAAGTATGGCTATAAGGTGTTTTTTGGCGATGCGACTCAATTAGATCTATTGCGGGCAGCCGGTGCTGATAAAGCGGAAGCGATGATCATCTGCACCGACTCACCGGACGAAATAATGAAAATCGTCGAATTGTGTCAACAACACTTTCCGAAGCTAAAATTATTAGCACGAGCCAGAAGCCGAGTAGAGGCATATCAGTTGCTCAGTCACGGAATTGAAAGCTATTCGCGAGAAACCTTTTTAGGTGCGTTAGACTTGGGGCGTCAGGCGTTGGTTGAATTGGGCATGCACCCATATCAGGCAAAAAGGGCAGAAGCGCATTTCAGAAAACTGGATAACGCGATGCTAAAAGAGTTGTTGCCTCAGCACACCGATGATAAACAATTAGCGTTAAGAGCCAAAGAAGCTCGAAAAGAACTGGAAGAGATTTTTGGTCGTGAGATGGAAAGCGATAAACAATCGAAAAACTTCTGGGATTAATCCAAACAGAGTCGTGAAATGAAAAAAAGATTTATTGCGGGAGCCAGTTGTCCTAAGTGTTCTGCACAAGACACATTACGCTGGTGGATAGAGAACAATATCGAATTGGTAGAGTGTGTTGAGTGTGGGCATACCGATCAACGCAAGCCTCAATCTGTAGAAAAAACTGAACACAGTGGCCAAGAGATGATCGGAATTTTTAAGCCAGAATAATTGAGTTTCTATAATCAATCCCCATAATACGTGGATAGACATTTTGTTAATCGGAGCAAGCTTTTTGCTCCGTTTCTTTAACTCCTTGGAGTAATTATGAAAATCGAAAAGAACGTAGTAGTAAGTCTTGCTTACCAAGTAAAACTAGAAGATGGTGCGGTTGTTGATCAATCTACAACTGACGCGCCACTAGATTACCTACACGGTAACAACAACCTAATTACAGGTCTTGAAAACGCCCTAGAAGGTAAAGAAGCAGGTGCTAAGTTCTCTGTAACTGTTACTCCAGAAGAAGCATACGGCGAGCACAGCGATGCGCTAGTTCAGCGTGTTCCTGCGAACGTATTCCAAGGCGTTGAGCAAATTGAAGTTGGTATGCGTTTCCTAGCGGATACTGATCAAGGTCCTATTCCTGTTGAAGTAACAGAAGTAGACGGCGATGAAGTTGTTGTAGATGGCAACCACATGCTTGCTGGTCAAACACTGACTTTTGACGTTGAAGTAGTTGCACTACGTGAAGCGTCAGCTGAAGAAGTAGAACACGGTCATGTACACCAAGAGGGTGGCTGTGGTCACGATCATGGCCATGATCACGACCACGAAGATGGCTGTTGTGGCGGTGGTAGCTGCGGTTCTCACTAATTCGAGAATAGTAAATCCTGCTGACTAGAAGCAGGAATGCCGATATTGAAAACGCAAGCGATGTATCCGCTTGCGTTTTTGTATTCTTTAGCGCGAAATTTCGTAACGAAATAAGAAAGGGAAGGTCTGTGAATACGCCATTTTCCATTGCCATACACGGCGGAGCAGGAACCATTTTACGTGAACAGATGACGCCTGAGCTGGAAACTCAAATTCGGTCCGCTCTAGAGGCATCAGTTCGAGCTGGGCACAAAATATTGGAGCAGGGTGGGGATGCGTTAGACGCCGTCATCGAAGCGGTAAAAGTGCTGGAAGACTCTCCTCATTTTAATGCAGGAAAGGGCTCAGTACTGACCAGTAAAGAGATGGTCGAGATGGATGCGTCCGTTATGCATGGCAAACAAATGGAAGCTGGGGCTGTAGCGGGTGTTCGTCATATAAAAAATCCTATCGAACTGGCGCGTGATGTCATGAAAAACAGCAACCACGTCCTATTAATTGGAGAAGGCGCGGAAGAGTTTGCGTTCGAACAAGGTTATGAATATACCGAACAAGACTACTTCTATACCGATCGCCGATACGACCAGTTGCAATCCATGAAAGAGAAGGGGTTGTTTGCGTTGTCTGAATCAAAATACCCTGATGATAATAAGTACGGTACGGTTGGTGCAGTTGCGTTGGATAAGCAAGGTAACTTGGCAGCTGCAACCAGTACGGGAGGCGTGACCAATAAGAAGTATGGTCGAGTTGGGGATTCATCAATCATTGGCGCGGGCACGTTCGCAGAAAATGGCAATGTTGCTGTGTCGACGACTGGGATGGGGGAGTTCTTCATTCGAAAATGCGTTGCCAGTGATGTCGCCGCACGAATGCGTTACTTGCAAGAAGATGTGAAAACGGCAAGTGAATCAGTGATTCAAGGTGAGCTCAAAACGATGGGTGGTGAAGGTGGTCTGATCGCACTCGATTCACAAGGCAGCATCAGTTACGCAATGAATAGTTCAGGTATGTATCGTGCTGGAATCGATACTCAAGGCCGAATAGAAATTAAGATCTACGCCGCAGAAAGCTAAGTGTAATGGCGACAAAATCTTGTATCTACAAACACTTAGTTAACCTCTGCGCAAGCGTGATTAAAAAATAACTGCAAGAAATGTGATTCAGTGCTAGAATCCATTTTTAACCAGCAATCAGACTTGGAAAGATGGGTAATAACGTAGTCGTTCTAGGCACCCAATGGGGTGACGAAGGTAAAGGTAAAATCGTAGACCTTTTAACTGAAGATGCAAAATATGTGGTTCGCTACCAAGGCGGTCACAATGCAGGCCACACTCTAGTAATTGACGGTGAAAAAACCGTTCTTCACTTAATTCCATCAGGTATCCTTCGCGATAACGTGAAATGTGTTATCGGTAACGGTGTAGTTCTATCACCAGAAGCTCTACTTAAAGAAATGAAACCTCTTGAAGAGCGCGGTATTCCTGTACGCGAGCGTCTTTTCATTTCTGAAGCTTGTCCACTAATTCTCCCTTACCACATCGCGCTTGACCAAGCTCGCGAACTTGCTCGTGGTAAGAAAGCAATCGGTACGACTGGTCGTGGTATCGGTCCAGCTTATGAAGATAAAGTTGCTCGTCGCGGTCTACGCGTTGGCGACCTATTTGATATGGAAGCTTTCGCAGAGAAACTAAAAGAAGTGATGGAATTCCATAACTTCCAACTAGTTAACTTCTACAAAGCTGAAGCAGTGAGCTACGAAGAAGTACTTGAGCAAGCGAAAGGCTACGCTGAACTACTGACTTCAATGGTTATCGACGTAACTGACGAACTAGACGCGGCACGCAAGCGTGGCGACAAGATCATGTTCGAAGGCGCGCAAGGTACACTACTAGATATCGACCACGGTACATACCCATACGTAACGTCTTCTAACACGACTGCTGGCGGTGTTGCTGCAGGTTCGGGTTTCGGTCCTCGTCACATCGGTTACATCCTTGGTATCGCTAAAGCTTACTGTACTCGTGTCGGTTCGGGTCCATTCCCAACAGAACTATACGACGGTCAAGAGAAACAAGACCCAGTTGGTAAGCACCTAGGCACTGTTGGCCACGAGTTTGGCGCAACGACTGGTCGTCTACGTCGTACAGGTTGGTTTGATGCTGTTGCAATGCGTCGTGCAATCCAAATCAACTCTATTTCTGGTTTCTGTCTAACTAAGCTAGACGTACTGGATGGTCTAGAAGAGCTAAAAATCTGTACTGGTTACAAGATGGCAGATGGCTCTGTACTAGAAGTTTCTCCGATGGCTGCTGAAGCGTTTGAAGAAGCTACGCCAATCTACGAAACTATGCCTGGTTGGTCTGAGAACACATTCGGTGCGAAATCAATCGAAGCGCTACCAAAAGCGGCTCTAGATTACATCAAGCGCATTGAAGAACTCACAGGCGTTCCAGTAGACATCATTTCTACAGGTCCAGATCGTAACGAAACAATCATCAAGGTTCACCCATTTGAATCTTAATCCTGATTGTTATCAGTGAATTAGAAAGCCAGCGCATCGTCGCTGGTTTTTTTATGCATTGCATTCCATAGCCAGCTATACTCCCTATGGCAATATTTTGCCTAAAAGCGGCAATTTTGACTAAAGAGATTACACGGTTTGCCGATATAACTATCAAACTTGCCGTTCTTACGGCAAACATGGCATTGGTGTACCGCCAAAGTTAATAATCGAAGTTAAGAGTGCAAAAAATGAAGCTAAAACGATTAGCGGCTTCAATGGTATTGGCTGCGACGACTTTTATGGTCAAAGCGAATGGTTTGCAGGATATTGGCGAGCCAGTACCTATCTACTCCGAAGCAGAACTAATAAATCTCGTTAATGAAAACCAACATTTAGCGCGTGTTAAGGCCGACAACTGCCAGTTGGTCGAAGACATTGTTGCTCGTGCTACCCGAATCAGTTTACCAGCGTACGAGTTTCTCTACGGTGACATGCTGGCCTGGGGTGTGTGTGTTGATCAGGATGTAGAGCTTGGCCTTTACTACATGGAAAACGCGGCTCACCAAGGGTTACCAGCAGCACTGGAACAGTTAGGTCGCTATTATTCGCGTGGAACATTAGTCCAGCAAGATAAAGAGCGAGCGATACCGTATCTTCGAGAGGCGGCAGCAATGGGTAACCTCAACGCACGAATTCACTTAGCTGAGTTGCTACTAAGAGACTATGGTAGTCCTTTGGATTATGAAGATGCGTACAGATGGTTGTATAACTCTGCAACAGCCGATCAACGTACTCATAAGCGTATTACGATCTTACGTGATGGGCTTGAACAACGTATGCCAATGAATATTATCGCACGTGCCAAAAAGCGAGAGACTTTCTGGTGATCCGCATTTGAGATAAGCCTCCCTGCACTCAGGTTTATCTCAGTGAGCGGTATGCCTGTCCACGATTTCTCTCTGATCTCTTCTTTTTCATACAACTCCCTACAACCTATCAGTTGATGCCGTGACTTTTTCACAGGCTAGTCGATGACTGCGAATAGCAGAGCTAAGTTATGAAAACTAATCAGATAATCTCCGTTTTTAAACGGCTTTACCTGTAGGTTATGGCAGGACTCAGATATACTAGTTTCAGATACCTTCCTTGCTAACTTTAGGCGTGCCTATGTCAGATAATATCCCAAACGACCCATTTGCAGATCGTGAGTCGGAAAATTACGAAAACCCAATTCCAAGCCGAGAATTTATTCTGGAGTTCCTGGAACAAGCGGGCGTGCCGATGAATCGCAATGACCTGTTTGAATCTCTTCAGCTTAAAGGTGAGGAGCAATATGAAGGCTTACGACGTCGCTTAAGAGCGATGGAGCGAGATGGGCAACTCGTGTTCACTCGTCGCCAGTGTTATGCGTTACCTGAAAAACTTGAAATGGTTAAAGGCTACGTCATTGGTCATAGAGATGGGCATGGTTGGGTGCGTCCTGAAGGAAGCACAGGTAAAGACAATGATATCGTCTTACCGCACCATCAGATGAAAAACATCATCCATGGCGATTATGTTCTGGTTCAACCGACACAAAACTCAAAACGTGGCCGCAAGGAAGGTCGTTTAGTTCGTGTACTAGAAGAGAGAACAGGGCAGATCGTCGGCCGTTTCTTTATGGAATATGGTTACTCGTATGTCGTGCCTGATGATTCCCGTATATCTCAAGACATCCTGATTCCAAATGAGTTGAAAGCGGGCGCTCGCATGGGGAACGTGGTCGTGATTGAGATTACTGATCGCGGTTCACGTTCACGCGGAATGATGGGCAAAGTAGTTGAAGTGCTTGGGGAGAACATGGCTCCGGGGATGGAAACGCAAATTGCAATCCGTACACACCAGATCCCTCATGAATGGCCAGTTGAAGTTGATAAGCAAATTGTAGGGTTGGGTGAGGAAGTTCCAGAAGAAGCGAAACAAGGCCGTGTCGATCTGCGTGAACTCCCGTTGGTGACCATTGATGGTGAAGATGCCCGAGACTTTGATGACGCGGTGTACTGCGAAGCCCTTCCTGATGGTGGTTGGAAACTATGGGTAGCGATTGCTGATGTCAGCTATTACGTCCGCCCGGATTCCGCACTGGATAAAGAAGCAATCAACCGTGGTAACTCCGTATACTTCCCATCTCAAGTGGTACCAATGCTACCAGAGGTGTTGTCTAACGGTCTATGTTCTCTAAACCCGCAGGTGGATCGCTTGTGTATGGTTTGCGAAATGACATTGTCTGAAACGGGTAAACTGACGGGTTACAAACACTATGAAGCGGTAATGAATTCGCACGCTCGTCTAACATACACCAAAGTTCACGAAATCCTCGAAGGTGATGAAGAACTTCGTCAACGATACGAGCCTTTGGTCGTGCATCTTGAAGAACTGCATAAAATGTATAAGACACTTAAGAAAGCGCGTGAACATCGCGGAGCTATCGAGTTTGAAAGTGTCGAGACTAAGTTTATCTTCAATGCAGAACGTAAAATTGACAGCATTGAACCTGTCATTCGTAACGACGCTCATAAAATCATTGAAGAATGTATGATTCTGGCCAATATCGCGTCTGCGTCATTGGTAGAAAAAGCAAAAGAGCCAGCACTTTACCGTATTCACGAGTCTCCAGGTGAAGAGCGATTGACGGGCTTTAGAGATTTCTTGAGCGAATTGGGTTTAGACTTGAAAGGTGGTTTAGAACCATCACCAATGGATTACGCAGATCTAGCACGTCAAATTGCAGAACGTCCAGACCAAGAACTGATCCAAACTATGCTGCTGCGTTCAATGAAGCAGGCGGTGTACAACGCAGATAATGTTGGCCACTTTGGTCTAGCACTCAAGCGTTACGCGCATTTCACATCACCAATCCGCCGTTATCCTGATTTGCTTTTACACCGTGCGATTAAATATCTGATCGCGAAACAAGAAGGGCGTAATCAAGATCGCTGGACTCCAACGGGTGGTTACCACTATTCGTTTGACGATATGGATTTCTATGGTGAGCAGTGCTCGATGACTGAGCGCCGTGCAGATGATGCAACTCGAGAAGTGGCAGACTGGCTTAAGTGTGAGTACATGCAAGACCATGTCGGCGATGAGCTGGAAGGTGTCATTGCCAACGTAACGAGTTTTGGTTTCTTTGTTCGCCTGACCGAACTGCACATTGATGGCTTGGTTCATATTTCGACCCTTGCTAACGACTACTATCAATTTGACCCGATTGGTCAAAGGCTTATCGGTGAAAGCTTTGGTGCGATCTATCGTTTAGGTGATGCGGTAAAAGTGAAAGTCTTGTCCGTGAACTTAGATGATCGTCAAATTGACTTTGAATTAGTCGAAACAAGTCGTAAGCTACGCGGCAAAGGAAAAACGGCGAAGAAACGCGCGGCAGAAGCTCAATCGAAAGCAAAGGCGAAAAAGCGTGCTGCAACAAAAGGCAGCGGCAAAGCCTCTCCTAATATTGAGCCAACTGTACGCCCAGAATCGGTAGAGCGTAAAGAGGGGCCTAAAAAGCCTAAAGTCACCAAAGCGCGTAAGAAAAAGCCGAACAGTAAGCCTAGGAAAGCCAAAAGTAGCAAACACGCGAAAGCGCAGTAAACGAAACAGGTTTAGTTAATGAGTAATGAATTTATTTACGGTATTCACGCAGTAAAAGCAGTTTTAGCGCGTGAACCAGAACGTTTTATTGAAGCGTTCGTTTTAAAAGGTCGTCAAGACGACCGTTTGATGCCGATTCTAAACGAACTGCAACAAATCGGTGTGTCGATTCAACAAATGACACGTAAAACACTCGACGATAAAGCTCGCGGTGCGAATCACCAAGGCGTTATGGCACGTGTAAAACCGGCTAAGCAATTAAATGAAAATGATCTAGATGACATTTTGGCTAAGCATGAAGCACCATTGCTATTGGTACTTGATGGAGTGACTGACCCGCATAACTTAGGGGCGTGTTTACGTAATGCAGATGCTGCCGGTGTAGCCGCGGTTATTGTACCTAAAGATAAATCAGCGAACATCAACGCGACAGTGAGCAAAGTAGCGTGTGGTGCAGCAGAAACAGTACCACTTGTACGAGTAACGAACCTTGCTCGCACCATGCGTTCACTACAAGAGCAGGGCATTTGGTTTGTGGGCACTGCGGGTGAGGCGACTCACGATATTTACCAAGCTAAGCTCACTGGTCCATTGGCAATTGTGATGGGTGCTGAAGGTGATGGTATGCGCCGCCTGACGCGCGAAACGTGTGATGACTTAATCAAAATCCCAATGGCGGGCAGCGTATCGAGCCTTAACGTATCGGTGGCTTCAGGCGTTTGTTTGTTTGAGGCGGTACGTCAACGGCTGGCGTAATGTCCTTCCCAAATCATTAATTTTAAAGCGCATATGACTCACGTCCTGTGCGCTTTTTTCTATCTGAAATTAATTTCGCTTAATTTTCACACACCCCTTGCAACTAAAACTGTGATCTGTATAATGCAGCGCACTGGTTAAGCCAGTTGTGAACCAATGAGCAGTGAGGAGCTGACGTATCTGTTTGATTTGTCAGGTAATGTAGACTCAGCTTATGTTCGCGGTTAATACAATTAGCTATCTTTTCTTCGGAAAAACTATCCCCAAGGGTGACCTTGGTATATAGGGATAGTTAATCGAAAATTAACTGACAATGCTTCCTAATCTTGGGAGCTACGGTTTCACATAAATCAATCGGCATTCTCTCGTCTTTACGAGTCTGAGTGGCGATATTGTTTGTGTAATTTTTTATTATTGGAGCTCTGTCTCATGCAGAACCAACGTATCCGTATCCGCCTTAAAGCTTTCGATTACAAACTAATCGATGCTTCTACAGCGGAAATCGTTGAAACAGCTAAGCGCACTGGCGCACAGGTTCGTGGTCCAATCCCACTACCAACTCGTAAAGAGCGTTTCACAGTTCTTATCTCTCCACACGTTAACAAGAAAGCACGTGACCAGTACGAAATCCGTACTCACAAGCGTCTAATCGACATCGTTGAGCCAACAGACAAAACTGTTGATGCTCTAATGCGTCTAGACCTTGCTGCGGGCGTTGACGTTCAAATTAGCCTAGGTTAAGGGAGATTAGAAGTATGATTGGTCTAATCGGTCGTAAAGTGGGCATGACCCGCGTATTTACTGAAGAAGGCGTTTCTATCCCAGTAACTGTTGTTGAAGTTGAAGCTAACCGTGTTTCTCAAGTGAAAACTCTTGAAACTGACGGCTACGCAGCAATCCAGGTTACAGCTGGTTCTAAGAAAGCTAACCGCGTAAACAAAGCTGAAGCAGGTCACTTTGCTAAAGCTGGCGTTGAAGCTGGTCGCGGTCTTTGGGAATTCCGTTTAGAAAACGGCGAAGAGTTCGAAGTTGGTTCAGAACTAACTGTTGAACTATTCAACGAAACTAAGAAAGTAGACGTTACTGGTACATCTAAGGGTAAAGGTTTCCAAGGCGCTGTTAAGCGTTGGAACTTCCGTACTCAAGATATGACTCACGGTAACTCATTGTCTCACCGTGCTCCTGGTTCTATCGGTCAATGTCAGACTCCAGGTCGCGTATTTAAAGGCAAGAAAATGGCAGGTCACATGGGTGCTGAGCGTGTAACGACTCAAAACCTAGAGATCGTACGTGTTGACGCTGAGCGCAACCTGCTTCTTATTAAAGGTGCAGTCCCAGGCGCAACTGGCGGCAACGTGATCGTTAAACCAGCTGTTAAAGCATAACGTCTCAGGAGTAAGTAATGGAACTAATGGTTAAAGGTGCTGATGCACTAACTGTTTCCGAAACTACTTTCGGACGTGAGTTTAACGAAGCTCTTGTACACCAAGTAGTTGTTGCGTTTGCAGCAGGTGCTCGTCAAGGTACTCGTGCTCAAAAAACACGTTCAGAAGTTTCTGGCGGTGGCGCTAAGCCATGGCGTCAAAAAGGTACTGGCCGTGCACGCGCTGGTACAATCCGTAGCCCAATCTGGCGTACAGGTGGTGTTACTTTTGCTGCGAAACCACAAGATCACAGCCAAAAAGTAAACAAAAAAATGTACCGCGGTGCTATGAAGAGCATTCTTTCTGAGCTAGTTCGTCAAGAGCGTCTAATCGTTGTTGATAACTTCTCAGTTGAAGCGCCAAAGACTAAAGAGCTAGTTGCTAAGCTTAAAGAGCTTGAGCTAACTGACGCTCTAATCGTGACTAGCGAAGTAGATGAGAATCTATTCCTAGCTGCTCGTAACCTATACAAAGTTGACGCACGTGACGTTGCTGGTATCGACCCAGTTTCACTAATCGCGTTCGACAAAGTTGTAATGACTGCTGAAGCAGTTAAGCAAGTTGAGGAGATGCTAGCATGATCACTGAAGAGCGTATCCTAAAAGTTCTACGTGCTCCGCACATCTCTGAAAAAGCAACTATGGCAGCTGAGAAAGCGAACACTATCGTTTTCAAAGTAGCTAAAGATGCAACTAAGAAAGAGATCAAAGCAGCTGTAGAAAAGCTTTTTGAAGTTGAAGTTAAGTCTGTAAATACTCTTATCACTAAGGGTAAGACCAAACGTCAAGGTCTACGCCAAGGTCGCCGCAGCGACGTTAAGAAAGCGTACGTTACTTTGAAAGAAGGTCAAGATCTTGACTTTGTTGGCGGCGCGGAATAACAGGAGTAGTTGAGAAATGGCTATTGTTAAATGTAAGCCGACTTCGGCTGGTCGTCGTCACGTTGTTAAAGTTGTTAACGCTGACCTACACAAGGGTAAGCCTTACGCACCTCTTCTAGAGAAAAACTCTAAGAACGGTGGTCGTAACAACAACGGTCGTATCACAGTACGTCACATCGGCGGTGGTCACAAGCACCACTACCGTGTAATTGACTTCAAACGTACTAAAGATGGCATCCCAGCGAAAGTTGAGCGTCTAGAATACGATCCAAACCGTAGCGCAAACATTGCTCTAGTGCTGTACGCAGACGGTGAGCGTCGTTACATCCTAGCACCTAAAGGTGTTCAAGCTGGTGATGCAATCCAGTCTGGTGCGGATGCACCAATCAAAGCTGGTAACGCACTTCCAATGCGTAACATCCCAGTAGGTTCAACTGTACACAACGTTGAACTTAAGCCTGGTAAAGGTGGTCAGCTAGCTCGTTCGGCTGGTGCGTACGCGCAAATCGTTGCTCGCGACGGTGCATACGTAACTATCCGTCTACGTTCTGGTGAGATGCGTAAAGTATTGTCTGAAGGCCGTGCAACAATCGGTGAAGTAGGCAACTCTGAGCACATGCTACGTGAACTAGGTAAAGCTGGTGCTAACCGCTGGCGCGGTGTTCGTCCTACCGTTCGCGGTGTGGTAATGAACCCGGTAGACCACCCACACGGTGGTGGTGAAGGTCGTACTTCTGGTGGTCGTCACCCAGTATCTCCTTGGGGTATGCCAACTAAAGGCTTCAAGACCCGTAAGAACAAACGCACTGACAAGTACATCGTACGTCGTCGTAACAAGTAATCTATATAAAGAGGAATCGCCATGCCACGTTCTCTCAAGAAAGGTCCTTTTATTGACCTACACTTGCTGAAGAAGGTAGAGAAAGCGGTGGAAAGCGGAGACAAAAAGCCTATTAAGACTTGGTCCCGTCGTTCAATGATCATCCCTACGATGATCGGTTTGACCATCGCTGTCCATAATGGTCGTCAGCACGTACCAGTTTTCGTAACCGAAGAAATGATCGGTCACAAGCTGGGTGAATTCGCACCAACACGTACTTACCGCGGCCATGTCGTGGATAAGAAAGCTAAGAAGCGTTAAGGAGTAGATGATGGAAGCACTAGCTAAACATAACTTTGCTCGCATTTCGCCTCAGAAAGCTCGCTTAGTTGCGGACCAAATTCGTGGAAAATCTGTAGACCAAGCTCTAGAAATCTTGACTTTCAGCAACAAAAAAGCTGCTGAACTAATCAAGAAAGTTCTTGAGTCAGCTATCGCTAACGCGGAGCACAATGAAGGCGCAGATATTGACGATCTAAATGTCGCAAAAATCTTCGTAGATGAAGGCCCGATCATGAAGCGTATTATGCCTCGTGCTAAAGGTCGTGCGGATCGTATCTTGAAGCGTTCAAGCCACATCACTGTTGTTGTAGCAGATCGCTAAGAGACTAGGAGAGTAAGCAATGGGTCAAAAAGTACATCCTAATGGTATTCGTCTAGGCATCGTTAAGCCTTGGAATGCTACTTGGTTTGCTAACACCAAAGATTTCGCTGACAACCTAGACGGCGACTTCAAGGTACGTCAGTTCCTTACAAATGAACTGAAAAAAGCATCACTTTCACGCATCATTATCGAGCGTCCAGCTAAGAGCATCCGTGTGACTATTCACACTGCTCGTCCTGGCGTTGTAATCGGTAAGAAAGGTGAAGACGTAGAAAAACTACGCGCAGCTGTAGCTAAAATCGCAGGTGTACCAGCGCAAATTAACATCGCTGAAGTACGTAAACCTGAGCTAGACGCACAGCTTGTTGGTGATAGCATCGCGTCTCAGCTAGAGCGTCGTGTTATGTTCCGTCGTGCTATGAAGCGCGCGGTACAAAACGCAATGCGTCTAGGCGCTAAAGGTATCAAAGTAGAAGTAAGCGGTCGTCTAGGCGGCGCTGAAATTGCACGTTCAGAGTGGTACCGTGAAGGTCGTGTACCTCTACACACTCTACGTGCTGACATTGATTACGCAACTTCTTCGGCTCACACTCAATACGGTGTGATCGGCATCAAAACTTGGATCTTCAAAGGTGAGATCCTAGGTGGCATGCCAGCAGCTAACGCTGTAGAGCCTAAAGGCGACAAGCCTAAGAAGCAGCGCAAAGGCCGTAAGTAAGGAGTCGACAGATGCTACAACCTAAACGTACTAAGTTCCGTAAGGTTCACACAGGTCGTAACCGTGGTCTAGCTAAAGGTACTGATGTAAGCTTCGGCGAATTCGGTCTTAAAGCTGTTGGCCGTGGTCGTCTAACTGCTCGTCAAATCGAAGCGGCACGTCGTGCAATGACACGTCACGTTAAGCGTCAAGGTAAAATCTGGATCCGTGTGTTCCCAGACAAACCTATCACAGAAAAGCCACTTGAAGTTCGTCAGGGTAAGGGTAAAGGTAACGTTGAGTACTGGGTAGCCCAAATCCAACCTGGTAAGGTTATGTACGAAATGGGTGGTGTACCTGAAGAATTGGCACGTGAAGCGTTCCGCCTAGCGGCTCGTAAACTGCCATTCAAAACTACATTTGTAACTAAGCAGGTGATGTGATGAAAGCACAAGATCTACGCGAGAAAAGCGTTGAAGAGCTTAACGCTGAGCTATTGAATTTGCTACGCGAACAGTTCAACTTGCGCATGCAAGCTGCAACTGGTCAACTACAGCAAACTCATACTCTGAAAGCTGTACGCCGTGATATCGCACGTGTGAAAACTGTTTTGACTGAGAAGGCAGGCGCATAATGAGCGAAGTAAAACGTACTCAACAAGGTCGTGTTGTTAGCGATAAGATGGACAAGTCTATCACTGTTGCTATCGAGCGTTTCGTAAAACACCCGATCTACGGTAAATACGTAAAACGTACGACTAAAGTACACGCACATGACGAGAACAACGAGTGTGGCCTAGGCGACACTGTTGAAATCGCAGAGTGTCGTCCTCTGTCTAAGACTAAGTCTTGGACATTGGTAAAAGTTCTAGAAAAAGCGAAGATTTAATCTTGCTAATTCTATGAAAATAAACGGCTCCAAAAATTTTTTTGGGGCCGTTTATTTTTTGACTACCCAATTATAAAAAAGGGTGGTACAATTCGCGTCCCTTTTAAAGAGGCAGCCCGACCCGTGAGGGTCTAGTTTTTTTATATATTTAGCGGAGCACTAACATGATCCAAATGCAAAGTATGCTGGACGCAGCTGATAACTCAGGCGCTCGCAGCGTAATGTGTATTAAGGTTCTGGGTGGCTCTCACCGCCGTTATGCACATATCGGTGACGTCATCAAAGTTACTGTTAAGGAAGCAATTCCTCGCGGTAAAGTTAAGAAAGGTGACGTTCTGAAGGCGGTGGTAGTTCGCACCCGTAAAGGCGTACGTCGTCCAGACGGTTCTGTCATTCGCTTCGACCGTAATGCTTGCGTACTGTTAAATGACAATACTGAGCAACCAATCGGTACACGTATCTTTGGTCCTGTGACTCGCGAACTTCGTGGCGATAAGTTCATGAAGATCGTTTCACTGGCTCCAGAAGTTCTGTAAGGAGCACGTAAGATGGCAGCTAAAATCCGTCGTAATGACGAAGTAATCGTTCTTGCTGGTAAAGATAAAGGCAAGAAAGGTAAAGTAACTAAGGTCCTAGCAACTGGTAAAGTTATCGTTGAAGGTATTAACCTTGTTAAGAAGCACCAAAAGCCGGTACCGGCTCTAGGTCAACAAGGTGGCATCGTTGAACAAGAAGCAGCAATTGATGTTTCTAACGTTGCAATCTTTAATGCAGCTACTGGTAAAGCTGACCGTATCGGTTTCCGTTTCGAAGATGGCAAGAAAGTTCGTTTCTTCAAGTCTAACGGCGAAACCGTTTCTAACTAATAGAAGTAATTTGGAGTTCTACTATGGCGAAACTGCATGATTACTACAAGTCGTCTGTAGTCGCTGAGCTGACCAAACAGTTCAGTTACACAAGCGTCATGCAAGTCCCTAGAATCGAGAAAATCACCCTAAACATGGGTGTTGGTGAAGCAATCAACGATAAGAAACTGCTAGAAAACGCAGCGTCTGATATGGCAACGATCTCTGGTCAGAAGCCACTTATCACAAAAGCGCGTAAATCTGTTGCAGGTTTCAAAATCCGTGAAGGCTACCCTATCGGTTGTAAAGTAACCTTGCGTGGCGAACGTATGTGGGATTTTCTTGAGCGTCTAATTTCGATCGCTCTTCCACGTGTACGTGACTTCCGTGGTGTTAGCGCTAAGTCTTTTGACGGTCGCGGTAACTACAGCATGGGCGTTCGCGAGCAAATCATCTTCCCGGAAATCGACTTTGATAAAGTTGATCGAGTACGCGGTCTAGACATCACTATTACGACGTCTGCTGGTACTGATGAGGAAGGCCGTGCTCTGCTGGCTGCCTTTAACTTCCCATTCCGTAAGTAAGGTGAAGGGTTACTGTTATGGCTAAACAATCAATGAAAGCACGTGAAGCAAAGCGTGCAAAGCTAGTAGCTAAGTTCGCTGAAAAGCGTGCAGCGCTAAAAGCTATCATCAGCGATGTAAACGCATCTGAAGAAGATCGTTGGAACGCAGTTCTTACACTGCAATCTCTTCCACGTGATTCAAGTGCTTCACGTCAGCGCAACCGTTGCAACCAAACTGGTCGTCCACACGGTTACCTACGTAAGTTCGGTCTAAGCCGTATTAAGGTTCGTGAAGCTTGCATGAAAGGCGAGATTCCGGGTCTTCGTAAGGCTAGCTGGTAATTGCCACTTAATCATTTGGAGTAAATCATATGAGCATGCAAGATCCGATTTCGGATATGCTGACCCGCGTTCGTAACGGTCAGGCAGCAAACAAAGTTGCTGTAAAAATGCCTTCTTCAAAGCTTAAAGTTGCAATTGCTGCACTACTAAAAGCTGAAGGTTACATCACTGACTTCGCTGTTGAAGGCGAAGTAAAACCTGAGCTAGAAGTAACTCTTAAGTACTTCCAAGCTAAACCAGTTATTGAGCAACTTAAACGTGTTTCTCGTCCAGGTCTACGTGTTTACAAGAAGAAAGATGAACTTCCTTCTGTAATGGGTGGTCTTGGTGTTGCTATCGTTTCAACTTCCAAGGGTCTAATGTCAGACCGCGCTGCACGTAAAGCAGGTCTTGGTGGTGAAATCATCTGCTACGTAGCGTAATAGGAGTAGAATATGTCTCGTGTTGCTAAAGCACCTGTCGCTATTCCAGCTGGCGTAGAGGTGAAACTAAACGGCCAAGAAATCACTGTAAAAGGTGCTAAAGGCGAACTATCACGCGTTCTTAATGATGCGGTAGTTGTTGCTCAGGAAGAAAACAATCTTACTTTCGGTCCACGCGAAGGTGTTGCTAACGCATGGGCACAAGCAGGTACTGCTCGCGCTCTAGTTAACAACATGGTTGTTGGTGTTACTGAAGGCTTTACTAAGAAGCTAACTCTTAAAGGTGTTGGTTACCGTGCTGCTATTAAAGGCAACGCTGTAGGCCTAACACTAGGCTTCTCTCACCCAGTTGAGCACGAGTTGCCAGCGGGTATTAAAGCTGAATGTCCAAGCCAAACTGAAATTGTTATCACTGGTTGTGACAAACAACTAGTTGGTCAAGTTGCGGCTGACATTCGTTCTTACCGTGAGCCTGAGCCGTATAAAGGCAAAGGTGTTCGTTACGCAGATGAAAATGTGCGTACTAAAGAAGCTAAGAAGAAGTAAGGTAACACTATGGATAAGAAAGCATCTCGCATCCGTCGTGCTACACGCGCACGTCGTAAGATTGCAGAACTGGGTGCGACTCGCCTAGTTGTACACCGTACTCCTCGTCACGTGTACGCTCAGGTTATCGCAGCGAACGGCTCTGAGGTAATCGCAGCAGCTTCTACTGTAGAAAAAGCGATCCGTGAGCAAGTGAAGTACACTGGTAACATCGATGCAGCTAAAGCAGTAGGTAAAGCTATTGCAGAGCGCGCTCTTGAGAAAGGCGTTGAGTCAGTTGCATTTGATCGTTCTGGTTTCCAATACCACGGTCGAGTAGCGGCGCTAGCAGAATCTGCTCGCGAAGCTGGTCTGAAATTCTAAGGTAGGGTTGGACGATGGCTAAAGAACAACAAGTTCAAGCGAATGATTTGCAAGAAAAGCTAATCGCCGTTAACCGTGTTTCTAAAACGGTTAAAGGTGGTCGAATCATGAGCTTTACTGCACTAACAGTAGTTGGTGACGGTAACGGTCGCGTAGGTTTCGGTTACGGCAAAGCTCGTGAAGTACCTGCAGCGATCCAAAAAGCAATGGAAAAAGCGCGTCGTAACATGACTACGATCGCTCTAAACGAAGGTACTCTTCACCACCCAGTGAAAGGTCGCCATTCGGGCTCTAAAGTTTACATGCAGCCTGCTGCAGAAGGTACTGGTGTTATCGCAGGTGGTGCGATGCGTGCAGTACTAGAAGTTGCTGGTGTACACAACGTACTATCTAAAGCATACGGTTCTACGAACCCTATTAACATCGTTCGTGCAACGATCGATGCACTAGGTAGCATGAAGTCGCCAGAGATGGTTGCTGCTAAACGTGGTCTAACTGTTGAATCTATTTCGGAGTAAGAACACCATGGCAACTATTAAAGTAACTCAAACTAAAAGCTCAATTGGTCGCCTACCAAAGCACAAAGCGTGTCTTAAAGGTCTGGGCCTTCGTAAAATCAACCACACAGTAGAACTTGAAGATACTCCGTGCGTACGCGGTATGATCAACAAGGTTTATTACATGGTTAAAGTTGAGGAGTAATCAGAATGCGTTTGAATACTCTATCACCGGCTGCGGGCTCTAAGCCTTCTGCGAAGCGCGTAGGTCGTGGTATCGGTTCTGGCCTAGGTAAAACCGGTGGCCGTGGCCACAAAGGTCAAAAGTCACGCTCAGGCGGTAAAGTTCGCCCAGGTTTCGAAGGCGGTCAGATGCCTCTGAAACAGCGTCTACCTAAGTTCGGCTTCACTTCTCGTAAGAGCCTAGTGTCTGCTGAAGTTCGTCTAGCTGAGCTAGCGAAAGTAACAGGTGACGTAGTAGATCTAAACAGTCTTAAAGCTGCTAACATCATCACTAAGAACATCGAATTCGTTAAAGTTGTTCTTTCTGGTGAAATCAACAAAGCAGTGACTGTAAAAGGTCTACGTGTGACTAAAGGCGCTAAAGCTGCAATCGAAGCTGCAGGCGGTAAAATCGAGGAATAATCTCGAGGAACGAGGTACAGATGGCTAAGAAACCAGGACAAGATTTTCGTAGTGCTCAGAGCGGCTTAAGTGAATTAAAGTCGCGCTTGTTATTCGTAATTGGTGCACTTTTAGTATTCCGAGCAGGCTCTTTTGTGCCGATTCCTGGTATTGACGCTGCTGTACTTGCCGATTTGTTCGAACAGCAAAAAGGTACCATCGTTGAAATGTTTAACATGTTCTCCGGTGGTGCTCTTGAGCGTGCATCTATATTAGCGTTGGGCATTATGCCGTATATTTCGGCATCTATTGTTGTCCAACTGCTAACTGTAGTTCATCCAGCGTTAGCTGAACTCAAAAAAGAGGGTGAAGCAGGCCGTCGTAAGATCAGCCAATATACACGCTACGGCACGCTTGTACTTGCGACATTCCAGGCTATTGGTATTGCAACAGGCTTACCAAACATGGTCGACAATCTGGTTGTTATCAACCAAACCATGTTTACGCTAATTGCTACCGTAAGTTTAGTAACCGGCACCATGTTCCTAATGTGGTTAGGTGAACAAATTACTGAGCGTGGAATTGGTAACGGTATTTCGTTACTTATTTTTGCAGGTATTGTTGCTGGATTGCCTTCAGCAATCGGTCAAACAATCGAGCAAGCGCGTCAAGGTGAATTGCATGTACTTCTTCTGCTGTTGATTGCGGTACTAGCTTTTGCAGTTATTTACTTTGTTGTTTTCATGGAGCGTGGTCAGCGTCGTATCGTTGTAAACTACGCGAAGCGTCAACAAGGTCGTAAAGTATTTGCTGCTCAAAGCACTCACTTGCCTCTTAAAATTAATATGGCAGGTGTTATACCAGCAATCTTTGCATCAAGCATTATCCTGTTTCCAGGAACATTGGCTCAGTGGTTTGGCCAGAATGGTGAGAGCAGCGCGTTTGGTTGGTTAACTGACGTGTCCTTGGCTCTTAGCCCAGGTCAACCGTTGTATGTAATGCTTTATGCAGCAGCGATTATTTTCTTCTGTTTCTTCTACACGGCGTTGGTTTTCAACCCGCGTGAAACAGCAGATAACCTGAAGAAGTCAGGTGCATTCGTACCCGGCATCCGCCCAGGTGAGCAGACAGCTAAGTATATTGATAAAGTAATGACGCGTTTAACCCTAGCTGGTGCGCTATACATTACCTTTATCTGTCTGATTCCGGAGTTCATGATGGTCGCGTGGAACGTACGTTTCTACTTCGGCGGTACATCTCTACTTATCGTAGTTGTTGTTATCATGGACTTTATGGCACAGGTACAGACTCATATGATGTCTCAACAGTATGATTCTGTGTTGAAGAAAGCGAATCTGAAAGGTTACGGCCGTTAATTCGGCGGTAGTTTCAGTTTCAATTACGGAGTTTAGCAATGAAAGTTCGTGCTTCCGTTAAAAAAATCTGCCGTAACTGTAAAGTTATCAAGCGTAACGGTGTTGTTCGCGTGATTTGCAGTGAGCCAAAGCACAAGCAGCGCCAAGGCTAATCAGCAGAAATTTTTACTTGAAATATAAGGTAGTGTCGAGTATATTCCTCGGCCTACCTTTTGCGTGCAAAAGAAGTAGTACTCCGCAGCGTATCCGAGACGGGCTTTGCTGCGGCTAATTCTTTTATAGAACCACTTAGGAGTGAATAATGGCCCGTATAGCTGGCATTAACATTCCTGATCAGAAACATGCTGTAATCGCTCTAACAGCGATCTACGGCATCGGTAAAACTCGCTCTCAAGCTATCCTAGCTGAAGTGGGTATTGCTGAAAATGTGAAGATCAGTGAACTAACTGAAGAGCAGATCGATCAACTGCGTGATGGTGTAGCTAAGTACACTGTAGAAGGTGATCTACGTCGTGAAGTATCTATGAACATCAAGCGTCTTATGGACCTTGGCTGTTTCCGTGGTCTTCGTCATCGTCGCAGTCTACCACTACGTGGACAGCGTACTAAAACCAACGCTCGCACCCGTAAGGGTCCGCGTAAGCCGATCAAGAAATAATCGGGAAGGTAGAGTACAATGGCTAAACAACCAACTCGCGCTCGCAAGCGCGTACGCAAGCAAGTTGCAGATGGCGTTGCGCACATCCATGCATCTTTCAATAACACAATCGTAACTATCACTGACCGTCAAGGCAATGCTCTTGCATGGGCTACTGCAGGTGGTTCAGGTTTCCGTGGTTCTCGTAAGTCTACTCCGTTCGCTGCACAGGTTGCTGCTGAGCGTTGTGCTGAAATGGCTAAAGAGTACGGTCTAAAGAACTTGGAAGTTATGGTTAAGGGTCCTGGTCCAGGTCGTGAATCTACTGTTCGCGCACTGAATGCAGCTGGTTTCCGCATCACAAACATCGTTGATGCTACACCAATCCCTCATAACGGTTGTCGTCCACCTAAGAAACGTCGCGTATAACGTTTCTAGGATAATTGGAGAAAGATCATGGCAAGATATTTGGGTCCTAAGCTGAAGCTTAGCCGTCGTGAAGGCACTGACTTATTTCTTAAGTCTGGTGTTCGCGCGATCGATACCAAGTGTAAAATTGATAACGCACCAGGTGTACACGGCGCTCGTCGCGGTCGTCTATCTGAGTATGGCGTTCAGCTTCGTGAGAAGCAAAAAGTTCGTCGTATGTACGGCGTTCTAGAAAAACAATTCCGTAACTACTACAAAGAAGCAGCTCGCCTAAAAGGCAACACTGGTGAAAACCTACTTCAGCTTCTTGAAGGTCGTCTTGATAACGTAGTTTACCGCATGGGCTTTGGTGCGACTCGCGCAGAAGCACGTCAGCTAGTTAGCCACAAAGCTATCCTAGTTAACGGTAAAGTTGTAAACGTTCCTTCTTTCAAAGTTGCGGCTAACGACGTTGTTTCTATCCGCGAGAAAGCTAAACAGCAATCTCGTATTAAAGCGGCTCTAGAAGTTGCTGAACAACGCGAAAAACCAACTTGGATTGAAGTAGATGGCGGTAAGATGGAAGGTACGTTCAAGCGTATGCCTGAGCGTTCAGATCTGTCTGCTGACATCAACGAACAACTGATCGTCGAGCTTTACTCTAAGTAAGGTTTAAACTAAAGAGAGGACACAATGCAGGGTTCTGTAACAGAATTTCTTAAGCCACGTCTTGTTGACATCGAACAAGTTAGCACGACTCACGCAAAAGTAACTCTTGAGCCATTAGAGCGTGGCTTTGGTCATACTCTAGGTAATGCACTTCGCCGTATTCTTCTATCTTCTATGCCAGGTTGCGCAGTTACAGAAGTAGAGATTGAAGGCGTTCTACACGAATACAGCACTAAAGAAGGTGTTCAAGAAGATATTCTTGAAATTCTTCTAAACCTTAAAGGTTTGGCTGTACGCGTTGCCGAAGGCAAAGATGAAGTGTTTATTACACTGAACAAATCAGGCTCAGGCCCTGTGGTTGCAGGTGACATCACCCATGATGGTGATGTAGAGATCGCTAACCCAGAACACGTTATTTGTCACCTAACGGATGACAACGCTGAGATCGCAATGCGTATCAAAGTTGAACGTGGTCGTGGTTACGTTCCAGCTTCAGCTCGTATCCATACTGAAGAAGATGAGCGTCCAATTGGCCGCCTACTGGTTGACGCTACGTACAGCCCAGTAGACAAGATTGCTTACTCTGTTGAAGCAGCTCGTGTAGAGCAGCGTACAGACCTAGACAAGCTTGTTATCGACATGGAAACGAACGGTACTCTTGACCCTGAGGAAGCTATCCGTCGTGCAGCAACAATTCTTGCTGAACAATTGGATGCGTTCGTAGATCTACGTGATGTACGTGTACCTGAGGAGAAGGAGGAGAAGCCAGAATTCGATCCGATCCTACTGCGTCCTGTAGACGATCTTGAACTAACAGTTCGCTCTGCTAACTGTCTGAAAGCAGAAGCGATTCACTACATCGGTGATCTTGTACAGCGTACTGAGGTTGAGCTACTTAAAACGCCTAACCTTGGTAAAAAATCTCTTACTGAGATTAAAGACGTACTTGCATCACGTGGTCTGTCTCTGGGCATGCGCCTAGAAAACTGGCCACCAGCGTCTATCGCTGAAGATTAATCGATAATAGTTAGAAGGATTAGGTCATGCGCCATCGTAAGAGTGGTCGTCAACTCAACCGCAACAGCTCACATCGTAAAGCGATGTTCAGCAATATGGCTAGCTCTCTAGTACGTCATGAAGTTATCAAGACTACACTGCCAAAAGCAAAAGAGCTACGTCGCGTAGTTGAGCCTTTGATTACACTAGCTAAGACTGACAGCGTTGCTAACCGTCGTCTAGCATTTGCACGTACTCGTGACAACGAAGTAGTTGCAAAACTGTTTAACGAACTAGGTCCACGTTTTGCTGCTCGTCAGGGCGGTTATACACGTATCCTAAAAGCTGGCTTCCGTGCTGGTGACAAAGCTCCAATGGCTTACATTGAGCTTGTAGATCGCCCAGCTGCTGAAGAAGCTGCTGAGTAATCAGGTTCGTAAGAACGGAAAAGCCGAGCGATAGCTCGGCTTTTTTGTATCTGAATTTCAATAAAGTATTATTCTTAAAGTAAGAAATACGCATCCCACCAATAAAAATCGCCAATGTAGCGAGTTAGTACCCGATTCATCAGCGACTTTACTTAACTTCTATACAGATATCTATTTAACTGAGTTCAGCTACTTTTCTGCTTATTGCCAGATTGTACCTAGGCTACTTAGAAGGCCAGTGCTTGCACCTTGGCTTTGAAGTGTTTGTAGAATGATTGGTGCAAATGTTGAAATGAGTGATGGGTCCATTCCTAAGGCAGTAAAGCTGCTTTTAACCATGTCACTGTTCACAATCATTGAAGTTAGACCTGATTGCTGAAGAGAGCTATAACCAGGAATTAGGCCTGCTAGTTCGTTGTTCTGCGTTTGACCTAGTGAGTTTTGAGCTAGTGCTAAAAGAGAGCCAACGCCTCCCGCCGCCTGCTGAGGTGTCACATTTGTACTTTGCTGAATAGCCTGAGTAAGAACCGAAGTATCCTCGCTTTGTTGACCCCATGATTGAGCAGCAGCAAGTAACGCAGCGCCAGCAATAGAGCTGTATGAGCTACTGCCAGCATTGGTCGATGCAGTATTTTCTGAGCTTCCTGAAGTGTTTTGACAGCCCATTAAAGCTGCACTTGCAATCACTGCCAATACAAGATTTTTATTCATGGTTTCTCCGATATCTAATTATTATCAATTACGTATTATGGAATAAAAAACGGTGACGCAAAGGCCACCGTTTCATAAAGCCGAGTTGCTTACAGATTATAGAATATCTAGTAGCTCAACTTCGAATACTAGTGCTGCAAATGGAGGGATTGCTGCACCTGCGCCACGCTCACCGTATGCAAGGTCTTGTGGGATGTATAGTTTCCACTTAGAACCAACAGGCATTAGTTGAAGTGCTTCAACCCAACCTTTGATTACGCCAGTTACAGGGAACTCAGCTGGTTGACCGCGTGATACTGAGCTGTCAAATACAGTGCCATCAGTTAGCTCACCGTGGTAGTGAACGCGTACTTGCTTGTCAGAAGTTGGGATTTCACCAGTACCTTCAGTGATAACTTCATATTGTAGACCAGACTCAAGTACCGTTACTTCTGGACGTAGAGCGTTGTCTTTCAGGAATGCTTCACCATCAGCAGCTGCAGCTTTTGCTGCTTCTTGACGTACTGCTTCAGCACGTTGATGTAGTTCTTGAAGTGCTTGGTTGATTTCGTCAATTTCGATTGCTGGCATATCACCAACTAGTGCAGTCGCGATACCTGCCGCGATAGCATCAACGTTCAAACCTTCAAGACCAGAACCCGCAAGTTGCTGACCCATCTGTAGACCGATACCGTAGCTTGCTTTTTGCTCTACAGTCTCAAATTTTACTTCAGACATAGTGTCTCTCTTTAGTATGGTGTGTGAAGTGCGTAAGGATACCAGTATTAGCGGCACGATGAAATGTTCACCTCTCAATCCAGCCGTACACGCGGTATTGTGAGATTTAGATCGACTTTCACCAAATCGTTGTAAAATTTTGACTTCTTAATAACTCAGAAGCGTTAAATTTCCTATACTCATGTGCGCTTGGTTTTTATACTTGAACTGAAGCCCTCTTGGAGATGAGTTGCGATGAATCGCAGAAAGAAAAAGAAACCACAATCAGTGGACTACCTTAGCGTGTTGAAAGAGAAGTACTCTTCAATTAACTGGCCTGCCATGAAAGATCAGGTAAAGGAAAAGTGGAATCTGTTTCCTAAAATGAATCAGCGCGCCCTTATGGTTATGGTTCCAGTTGTGTTGCTTTTATTACTGATTCCTTTTCCAGAGCAACAGACTGAAACAATAGATACCGAGCCTAAACGAGTCTCTATCGATATCAATGCTAAAGGCTTGAGTGAGCAAACTTTGGCTGGTTCAGGTAACGTGGATACAACGTCAAATGAGTGGAAAGAGTACCGAGTGAAGAGTGGCGATACACTTGCTCAAGTATTTCGTAGTAGTGGTTTACCTATGTCTGATTTGAATGCTTTGGTCAAAGTTGAAGGTGCTGACAAACCGCTAAGCTACATCAAAAAAGGTCAGTTAGTCCGCTATAAGTTAAACGCCGAAGGGAAGCTTGATATTTTGCAGCTAGAGAAGAGTGACCAATCAGTCATGTTTTTCCGTTTGTCTGACGGTGGATTTGGCCGCAGTAAATAACCATTACCTTGTCGCTCTTCTTCTCAATGAATGCCATGGGATCAGTGGGGCGACAATCATGATTATACCCATGGCAGTCAGCCAATCGGGCACTTCATCAAACCACATGACACCAAATAAAGTGACAAACAGTAGCCCAGAGTTCTCTGCTACTGCAATACTCCCTGCCTGCGCTTTTTGATAAGCAGCTACTGCTAATCCGTTATACAGCAAAATCAAACTTGCGCTACCCAGAATGAAGAACAAAGCTTCTGATTGAATTGGTGCCCAGTGAAATAGTGCTAGTGCTGCGGAAATCGGGAGTGAAAGTACACTCGTCCAAAACAGCGTTGTGATGATAGATTGCTCGGCTGGAAGTTGACGCGCTGTGATGTTGAAGAGTGCTATCGTCATCGCTGTAACTAAAGCGAAAACGGCTGCCCAATGAAACTCTGATGGTCTCAAGACCACCAGCACGCCAACAAAACCAATCACAGTTGCGATCACTTTGCCAAATGGTGGTGTTTCTTTCAATAACATCGTCGACAGTGGCAACATGAGTAGTGGAGCTGCGTAGAAAATAGCATTAGCCGTCGCAAGTGGTAAGTGAGTAACTGCCACCACCATGCAACCACTGCCTAGGATAAGAATGTGGGCGCGGAAGAAATTGAGTCCCGGTTTATGCAGTTTGCGTTGCTTGCGTTTTTGTCTTAGCCAAAGCGGTAATATCACTAAAGCCGACAGTAGCTGGCGAATAAACACATATTGATAAACAGGCACACTGCCATCGAGAACTTTAACCGCCACGTCTGATAACGATGCCGCTAAATTCCCTATGACCAGCAGTAAGATCGCGAAGTATTGTGTAGACATGAATTACACGTGCTTAGATAGCTTCATATCAATATGTGGGATACCGTCTTCTAGATACATCGCCGAGGTCGTAACAAAACCATGCTGAGCATAGAATCCTGCAAGGTGTTCTTGAGCGCCTATTTCAATATCCGAAGTCGGCCATAGTTGCTCACAACCGGATAAAGCCTGCTTTAAAAGTTGATGACCTAATCCACCACCACGATGTGCTTTCTTAGTTGCGACGCGGCCAATGCTGACCGAGGGATAACTGACTCCGCGTGGAAGCAGACGAGCACAGGCAACCAGTTCATCACCTTTGTAACCTAGCAAATGGTGAACATCAGGCAGGTGGTCTTTGTTATCTAATTCAGGGTAAGGGCACTCTTGCTCAACCACAAATACGTCCACACGTAGTTTGAGTAACTGATAGAGTTTCTGCGTTGAAAGCTGATTAAAAGAAACAAGTTGCCAGTGGTTCATAATGTTCTCAAAGTGAATCCAAGTTTCTGAAAGTTATCAGTCTAAAAGACGAAAGGCATTAACAATTGTTAACTTTGTGATCGTTTTTTTATTCGGCTTAAACTTATTGGGGTGATACCTAAATACGCTGCAATTTGATAATCGTTCAAGCGTTCCCGCAAATCTGGGTAATGTTGGCAGAACAACTCGTAGCGCTGCTCAGGGCTATAAAGCAACATAAAGCGCTCTTTGTTTTCTTTATACATCAACTGGGTTTCGAGCAGTTTGAGATATACGCTGTGCTTTTGCTCACGCCAGATACGCAAGGTTTCAACTGGTAAGGCAACCAGCGTACAAGGCGTCAGTGATTCCAACAGATAAGGCGAGGCTTGTTGCTTAATCAGGCTTTCGAAGCCAATGATCCAATCGCTCTCCCAATAAAACTCTTTACTGAACTCTTTGCCTTTATCGGTTAGATAAGCTGAGTGACAAATCCCCTCCAGCAGAAAGAATATCTCTTCAGCGACTTGACCTTGATGCAACAGGCTATGACGGGTTGGGAGATCAATTAAATGCGCAGAATTGGTCAGTTGCTCAATCTCTTGAGAGTTAAAACCGTTGTCAGCGAGTTGCTGTTGAAAGCGTTCAAACATGATAGATAAAGGTTGATTGGAATGAGTGGACTGATTTTACCTCACTTTTAGCGTATGAGAGGATGAAAAAAGCCGCGGTAGGTACGCGGCTTGAGATGGTGTGATGTTGATTATTTTTGTAGGTCGATTTGGTAGACCGCAAAACCCACATCGTCTGTCGCGACACGTTTCATCGGATATTGACCTTTTTCTTCAATGAACTTGGCTGCTTTTTCGCTTGGTGATGTTTCAAAGCGAATATCCAACGCTTTGTCCGATTGAATCGGCGCAAACGACCAGTTGTTGTCTGCACTTGGTGCAAACTCGCCATTCTCGTTGCTCACGCGAGTAATGTAGGCAGCAACCACAGAGCGGTTTTCATCCGGAGAATCGAACGCAATGAAATCAGAACCTGTACCAGGGAATTTGTTGCTGTATGCCCGGTAGTTATTGGTCGCGATGATAAAATCTTGCCCCAACTCGATTGGCTTGCCTTGGTAAGTTAAACCAACGATGCGCTGAGCATCTGGGTTAACCACTTTACAGTCGCCGTCGTATTTCGCTGGCTGAGTAACGTCGATTTGGTAGGTCAAGCCATCAATCACGTCAAAGTTATAAGTACGGAAACCATCCCAGTCGATAAGGCTCTGAGGTGCCGTACTATTTGCGTCGATTTGTTTGAATTGGCCCGCGCTGCATTCCAACCATGCTTTAACTTCTTTACCTGTTACCTTCATGGCAACCAAAGTGTTTGGGTAAAGGTAAAGATCGGCTGCGTTACGGAACGTCAACTGTCCAGATTCAACTTCGGTGAAGTTTGCCGGATCATTCTTACGACCACCGGCTTTAAACGGCGCGGCTGCTGACAGAACAGGAATATCGGCTAAGTCTGGGTCGCCTTGGATAAAGCGCTCAACATAATCTTTCTGTGCTAGGTTAACGATCTGTACGGTTGGATCGTCTTGCACCAATGCCAAAAAGCTGTACATTACATCATTGGCTTTGCCGATAGGTTGGTTAACAAAATCATGGGTGCCTTTGTGGTCGGCTTCAAGCGCTTTGACGATACCCGCATCCGCTTTTGCCAGCGGTTGCTGTGCGTTTTTATCGTAAATTGGGCGAGCTTCAGTCTTTCCTTTTACAACCTGCCATTTGCCGTCTTGCTCTTTTAGTTCAAGGTCAATGACACCCACATGGCTACCCCAACGGCCAGGCATGACGGCAGCTACACCGTTGATGGTGCCGTTTTGGTTATCAACGCCAGGGATGTTATCGAATCCTTTTCCTGGGAATACGGCATGAGAGTGACCAAACGCAATCGCATCAATGCCTTCTACCTGAGATAGATAATAGGTGGAGTTTTCTGCACCTACTTTATGTGGGTCAGAGGAAACACCCGAGTGAGGGATTGCCACGATTACATTCGCGCCTTCCGCTTTCATCTTTGGTACGAGCTCTTCTGCGGTGGCTTTAATATCTTTGGCAAAGACTTTGCCCTCTAGATTCTTCTTATCCCATACCATGATTTGTGGCGGTACAAAGCCGATATAACCCACTTTGATTTGGTGTTCTTCCCCCTCTACGTCTTTAAAAGTATGGGTTTTAATAATGTAAGGCTTGAAGTAGTGCTGGCCTGTTTTTTTGTCAAAAACGTTAGCGCTTACGTACGGGAAATCGGCATCGTTAATGGTTTCAGCGAGGAACTCTAAACCGTAATTGAATTCATGGTTACCAATATTACCCACATCGTAGTTGAGCTGGTTCATCGCTTTGTAAACGGGATGGACTTCGCCTTTTTCGATGCCCTTTGCCGCCATATAGTCACCCATAGGACTGCCTTGAATCAGGTCACCGTTATCAACCAGAACACTATTTTCTACTTCTGATCGGGCTTGTTTAACTAAAGTTGCAGTTCTCGTTAAGCCAATTTTCTGGCTTGGTTTGTCTTTGTAGTAGTCGTAATCCATCACGTTAGTGTGGATGTCGGTTGTTTCGACAATACGCAGTTTGATTGTGTCTGCCATAGCTGGATTAGCCATGGTCAGCATTCCACCTAAGACTGCTAGAGAAAGAGGTTTCACTGCTAATTTCATTTTTAAGCTCCGATAGCATTAGTTAGCACTATGCTTAATGTAACAAAATGATATGAAACAACGGTGTTATCGAATTGCATTCTGTGATCTAACACCTTGGTTCTCCAGTGTTCTGCCGACAATCTCTCAAAACTTTCTGGTCTATATTCTTTCTCAGTATGTGGCCTTATCAATAAATAGTATAAAAAATGAAATTTTAGAATTTCAGGTAATATGTATTGAGCGCCATAATGCCAGCATCAACAACAAGAGGATGACATGATGGCGAGCAAGGATACGGTTTCTCAGTTTCCTCTGAGTAATTTGCACACGCAGCGTAATGCACAAACAAACTTAAATTCGATTGGTAGCAGTTTACTCGGTCAAGGTGAAGTTGCCCTTGTGGGCTCAGGACCGGGTGACGTTGAGTTACTAACGCTAAAGGCGCTACGCTTTTTACAGCAAGCAGACGTTGTGCTGTTTGATTACCTTGTCTCCGACGAAATCATGTCTCTTGTACCTAGCGATACCATCCAAGTGTGCGTGGGTAAACGCGCTGGTCACCACAGTGTTCCTCAAGAGAAAACCAACCAGTTATTGGTCGATTTTGCTAAACAAGGTCATCGCGTAGTGCGCATTAAAGGTGGCGATCCGTTCATCTTTGGTCGTGGTGGTGAAGAGCTCGAAATATTGGCTGATGCGGGTATTTCATTCCACGTTGTTCCGGGGATTACTGCGGCTGCAGGTGCGACTGCGTATGCTGGTATTCCGCTAACACACCGTGATTTTGCTCAGTCGGCGATGTTTATCACCGGGCACTTGAAAGCGGAAAGCGATCAAATGGATTGGTCGACACTGGCGCGTGGTAACCAAACCTTAGTTATCTACATGGGGTTGATGAAGTCAGAGTACATTCAAGCCCAGTTAATAGAACACGGACGTAACCCAAATACACCGATTGCCATCATTGAGCGTGGGACACAAGCAAGCCAAAAAGTGTTTAAAGGTCAGCTAGTTCAACTTGCTGAACTTGCACAAGGTGCGGAGTCACCGTCGCTGATTGTTATCGGAGAGGTCGTGTCATTGTCAGAAAAACTGGCGTGGTTCTCGACCTCACAACAGGCAGATGAGCAGCAACGCCAATTCGCCTAACACCAAATTTTGACTAGTCAGAAGCTCATTAAGAGTCGTAAAGGAAGCCCTAACATGGACCAAGAACGATTAACCCATTTGAAGCAGCTGGAAGCGGAGAGTATCCATATCATCCGTGAAGTAGCTGCTGAATTCGATAACCCAGTGATGATGTACTCCATCGGTAAGGACTCATCCGTGATGCTGCATCTTGCGCGTAAAGCATTTTACCCAGGCAAGATCCCTTTCCCGCTGCTGCACGTCGACACGGATTGGAAATTCAAAGAGATGATCGAGTTCCGTGATCGTACGGCAGAGAAATACGGCTTTGAGCTTTTGGTACATAAGAACCCAGAAGGTCTGGCGATGGGGATTAGCCCATTTGAACACGGTTCTTCAAAGCACACTGACATCATGAAAACCCAAGGCTTGAAGCAAGCGCTGAACAAATACGGTTTTGATGCTGCTTTTGGTGGCGCGCGCCGTGATGAAGAAAAATCACGTGCTAAAGAGCGTGTGTACTCGTTCCGCGATAAGAACCATACCTGGGATCCAAAGAATCAACGTCCTGAGCTTTGGCGTACGTACAACGGCCAAATCAACAAAGGCGAAAGCATCCGTGTGTTCCCACTATCTAACTGGACCGAGTTAGATATCTGGCAATACATCTACTTAGAAAATATCGAGATCGTACCGCTTTATCTTTCAGAGAAGCGTCCGGTAGTAGAGCGCGATGGCATGTTGATCATGGTCGACGACGATCGTATGAAGCTACAACCCGGCGAGAAAATTGAAGAGAAAAGCGTTCGCTTCCGTACGTTGGGTTGTTACCCACTGACCGGCGCGATCGAATCAGAAGCCAACACGCTGACAGGCATTATCGAAGAGATGCTGGTTGCGACATCGAGCGAACGTCAGGGCCGAGCGATCGACCACGATCAGTCCGGATCGATGGAGCTGAAAAAGCGTCAGGGTTACTTCTAAACAGGATCTAAGGAAAGAAAATGAATAGCGCAGTAGAAGCTCAATTAGCAGAGCTAGGTATCGAAGGTTACCTCAAACAGCACCAGTACAAGTCACTACTTAGATTCTTAACGTGTGGCTCAGTTGATGACGGCAAAAGTACCTTGATCGGTCGCTTGCTGCATGACTCGAAACAAATTTATGAAGATCAATTGGCAGCGGTTCACTCGGACAGCCAACGTGTAGGTACAACGGGTGAGCGACCAGACTTAGCCTTGCTGGTTGACGGCCTACAAGCCGAGCGTGAACAAGGGATCACGATTGATGTAGCTTACCGTTACTTCTCAACCCAGAAGCGTAAGTTCATCATCGCCGATACACCGGGACACGAGCAGTACACGCGTAATATGGCGACGGGTGCCTCGACGTGTGATCTGGCGGTGATCTTGATTGATGCGCGCAAAGGCGTGCTGGATCAAACGCGTCGTCACTCATTCATTTCCAACTTGCTGGGTCTGAAGCACTTTATCGTTGCGGTGAACAAGATGGATCTTGTCGATTATTCACAGCAGCGTTTTGAAGAGATTCGTGAAGAGTATTTAGCGTTCTCTAAGCACTTGCAAGGCGAAACCGATATTCAAATCATTCCACTGTCGGCACTGGAAGGCGACAACGTGGTCGAAGCCAGCGCCAACATGACATGGTTTGAAGGCCCGTCACTGCTTGAGCTGTTAGAAAATGTCGATGTTGACCGCGAGAAGAAAGTCGGTGAATTCCGCTTCCCGGTGCAATACGTGAACCGTCCTAACCTCGACTTCCGCGGTTTTGCGGGCACGGTTGCGGGCGGTGAAGTGAAAGTGGGCGACCGTATTAAAGCGCTCCCTTCAGGCAAAACGTCGACCGTTGCGCGCATCGTGACATTCGATGGCGATTTAGAACGCGCGCAGGCAGGCCTTGCTGTGACTCTGACTCTAGCAGACGAAATCGACATCAGCCGTGGTGACTTGATTGTGCTGGAAGAGTCAAAAGTCGAATCCAGCAACCACCTGCTCGCCGATGTGGTTTGGATGACAGAGCAACCACTGCAACCGGGTCGCGAGTATGACATCAAGATTGCGGGCAAGAAGACCGTTGGTCGTGTAGAGGCGATTCGTCACCAATACGACATCAACAACCTATCGACACACAGTGCGGTTGAGCTGCCACTGAATGGCATTGGTTTGTGTGAGTTGACATTGAACGAGTCTGTGGCATTGGACCACTACTTAGAGTGTCAAGACACAGGTGGTTTCATCATCATCGACCGTTTATCTAACGTGACTGTTGGTGCGGGCTTGGTACGTGAAAGCCTCACTCAAGTTGAAAAACAAACGGGTGATATCTCAGCCTTTGAGCTGGAGCTGAACGCTCTTGTACGTAAACACTTCCCGCATTGGGAAGCGAAAGACATCAGTCAGTTACTTAAATAAGTACTCATTACTGACAAGGAAAAGTTATGTGGCAACAAGGTTTTGTGTTGGCGTTGTTATTGGGAACAGTGACCTGTTTGCTCAGCACACGCATTAAACCAAGCTTCATTTTTGCTGGGGCGGCATTTATTGCTTTCATGGCGGGATTGATTGAAGTTGGCGACGTTGCCACTAACTTTACCAACTCTTCATTATTGACGTTGGTGCTGCTTATCGTGGCATCAGCGGCGATAGAAAAAACCATGCTGATCAGTTGGGTGAGCCGCTCGTTATCGACGGGGTGCCTAGGCACTGTTGTCGCTAAGCTGGGGCTATCGACCGCATTTTTATCTTCATTTACTAACAATACCGCTGTGGTGGTCTCGTTGATCAGTGCGATCAAACGTAACCAGCAGCACGCGCCATCCAAACTACTTATCCCACTTTCTTATGCGGCGATATTAGGTGGAACGCTGACGTTGATCGGTACCTCAACCAATTTGATCATCAATAGTTTTGTCGAAGATGCAGGGCTACCTAGTTTGGGGTTCTTTACCCCGAGCATGATCGGATTGTCGGTATTAGTGGCTGGGCTCATGATCTTGATCCCGCTGAGCTATCTATTACCGAGTTATGAAGATCATAACCAAGATGAACTCTCTTATTTCCTCGAAGCGAAAGTCGAACCGGGATCGCCATTGGTTGGACGCAGCATCAATGAGAATAATCTACGTGCTCTGCGTAAGCTGTTTTTGGCCGAGGTGGTACGCGACGGTAAAACCATTGCGCCCGTCGAACCCGATTTCGTTCTGCAAGCGCGAGACAGCTTACTGTTTTGTGGTGACGTAGAAAGTGTCGCGACGTTGCAAGATATTCAAGGGCTGACTTTATTCGGTCAACATCACCTCAACGGGCAAAGCTTTGTCGAAGTTGTGGTGAGCTCTTCCGCGAGCTTTTGTAACAAGACCCTGAAATCTAGCCACTTCCGTGACCGTTTTGACGCCGTAGTTGTGGCGATCCGACGTGGCCACGAAAGGCTGCAAGGCGGTTTGGGCAACATCACGTTAAACGCTGGTGACACCTTGGTTTTAGTGCCAGGGAAACGCTTTGAGCAAGAGCGCCGTGCGCATCGCAAAGAATTTGTGGTGGTGAATGACTTGGACTCCAGCGCGCGCTTAGATGCACGCAAATCTACGATGGTGCTGCTGGGTTTTGCCTCGGTGATCGTCTCGGCGTTGCTGGGGTGGGTACCACTTATCAAAGGCTTGTCGGTGTTTTTGCTGGTGGCAGTATTTAGCGGTATTGTTCAATTAAGCGAGCTACGCCGTCGCTTTCCTATCGATATCGTTGTCATTGTGGGCTCAGCTCTTTCTATTGCGCAGTTAATGCTTTCCTCTGGTTTATCAGAAAGCCTAGGCCAAATGTTCATGGAAAGCTTTAATGGCTGGGGTGTATTTGGTGCGTTAGTTGCGACTTATTTGCTGACGTTAGTACTTACCGAATTGGTCACCAATAATGCTGCGGCAGCGTTAGCTTTTCCACTCGGTTATAGTATGGCAATCAGCTATGGTGTGGATCCGATGCCATTCATAATGGCGATATTATTCGGTGCTAGCGCAAGTTTTATCTCTCCTTACGGATATCAGACTAATCTTTTGGTATACAGCGTAGGGAATTACAAATTGACTGACTACATTAGGGTGGGCATACCGATTTCTATTGTTTATTCGGTATTAGTGTTAGCGCTTATCCCTCAGTTTTTCCCGTTTTAAAAGGATTGAATTATGACAGCGGAAACGCCGATTAAAGACGAGAACATCGTTTGGCATCAGCACGCCATCGATAAAGAGTTCCGAGCTAAGTTAAAGCAACAAAAACCAGTCATATTGTGGTTTACGGGATTGTCTGGTGCCGGTAAATCTACCGTGGCGGGCGCGTTAGAAAATAAATTGGCTGAGCAGGGGTATCATACTTACTTGCTTGATGGTGATAACGTGCGTCACGGGTTATGCAGTGATCTGGGTTTCTCTGAGCAAGACCGCAGAGAAAATATTCGCCGTATTGGAGAACTTGCTAAGCTGATGGCGGATGCGGGGCTTATTGTTCTGTCGGCATTTATTTCTCCTCACCGAGCGGAACGTCAACTAGTGAGAGACATGGTGCCTGCAGGCGAGTTTTTAGAAGTGTACGTGAATACGTCGCTTGAAGTCTGTGAGCAGCGTGATCCAAAAGGTTTGTATAAGAAAGCACGTGCGGGCGAGATACGAAACTTCACTGGTATCGATTCAGACTACGAAGCGCCAATCAATCCAGAAATAGATTTACTTGCTGGAGACAAATCGATTGATGAGTTGGTTGAGGATTGCATCAAGGTTTTGCAGCAACGAGATATCATTGCGTAAACAATAAAAAAGCTTCCACAAAGGAAGCTTTTTACTTTTTGGATATTGGTTACTCGAAACAGATTTCAATAAAGGCGTTACCCCATTGAGATGTGAAAGGCATAATGATGATTGAGCCTTCACATTTATGACGAATAGTATGGCCTTTGCCTGAAACAACGACAGGAGTAGCCATATCAAAATCAAACCCACTTTCTGCAAGGATGCGTTTCGCGCCACCTGTCACCATATTGGTGATTTCGCCTACCATGTCTGTGACTTCATCGTTCACGCCGTTGGGTCTTTCACCAAGCATGTTGTTCATGATTTCGAGAGCGAGACTTTCGTCAAACGTTATAGACATAGAACCGCGGGTTTGCGGACCAACCATTCCTATCAGGCCAGACACATCACCACGTGCTATTTCATCTTTTTTCACACGAGGCTTCTGTGGCTTTATTTCTAATGAAGCCATCGTTTTCAGTACGTTCATTAAAGAAGCTAAAAACGGGTTTACAAATTCAGCGCGCATAATTTTCTTCTATATATTTATTTCGCTATTCAGAACGACAGTTTCTACAAACCCCGTGTGTTTCTAGGACGTGATTGGTGATTGTAAATCCATGTTTTTCTGCATTTTCAACTAATAAGGCTACCAAACTATCATCTTGTAGTTCAATAACGTTACTGCATTTATCACATATCAAAAGATGCGAGTAATGTTGATGAGCGTTACAGGAGCAGCATTGAATGTAGCTGTTGGTTGACTCTACACGGTGTATGAAGCCTTGATCCAGTAAGAAATCTAATGCTCTATAAACAGTAGGAGGTTTGGCCTGAGGCTCTACTTTTTGTAACTGCTCTAAAAGCTCGTAAGCGCTAGACGCTTTTGGGCTAGTGCAAATAAGTTCGAAAACTCTTTTTCTTTGCGTTGTTAACCGTACTCCGCGAGAGGCACATATTTCTTCAATTTGTTTGACTAACTGCTGGTCCAAACTTTTCACCATTACTCATGGACGTTGTTAACAATATATCATTGATTAGCTGCAAACGTCGTCTAACTGTCTAATTTTGATGGTTTCATCAATGCTTTTACTTAAACCCAGACTGAAAAGGTCATGTGTGGCAATAAAGGTGCGGCATTAATCTGATTGATAACCAAAACAAAAAATACGTCTTAAATGAAAATATCTCGATAAGTCGTGATGTTCTGTAAATGATCTTCCCCTGTAGTGTATAATACGCGATTAATTTTTAAAATTGCAGTAAAGGTAGACTTGTCGCGTTAAGAGACATTCAACATCTACAACCCTGCAATCAGACTTCACCAAATAGACTTTATGAGGATCACTCAGTGTCTAACACCGATGTAAAAAACGACTTTGCCTTACAGCGCTTTTCTATCGCTCCAATGTTGGATTGGACAGACCGCCATTGCCGCTACTTCCATCGCCTGCTGACGAGTGAAACTTTGCTGTATACGGAAATGGTCACTACTGGTGCGATTATTCACGGCAAAGGGGATTTTCTGGCGTATAACGAAGAAGAACACCCAGTCGCGCTACAGCTTGGTGGATCGAACCCTCAAGATTTAGCGACTTGCGCCAAGCTAGCGGCAGAACGTGGATATGATGAAATCAACCTTAACGTTGGTTGTCCATCTGACCGAGTGCAGAATGGTCGTTTTGGTGCTTGTTTGATGGCAGAGCCTCAGCTTGTTGCAGATTGCATTGCAGCAATGAAAGAGGTTGTAGACGTGCCGGTGACAGTGAAAACGCGTATCGGTATCGATGACCAAGACTCGTACGAGTTCTTAACGGACTTCGTTTCTATCGTGTCAGAGAAAGGTGGCAGTGAACAGTTCACTATTCATGCCCGTAAAGCGTGGCTATCCGGTCTGAGCCCGAAAGAAAACCGTGAAATACCACCGTTGGATTACCCGCGCGCTTACCAGTTGAAGAATGATTTCCCGCATCTGACGATTGCGGTGAATGGTGGGGTTAAAACTTTGGAAGAGACCAAAGAGCATCTCAAGCACCTAGATGGTGTGATGGTTGGGCGTGAGGCATACCAAAACCCATACATCCTTGCTGAAGTGGATCAACAGATCTTCGGTTTGGACAAGCCGATCAAAAAGCGTACTCAAGTTGTGCAAGAGATGTATCCGTACATCGAACAACAGTTGGCGAACGGGGCATACCTTGGCCATATTACGCGTCATATGCTGGGTTTATTTCAAAACATGCCGGGCGCTCGCCAGTGGCGTCGTTATATCAGCGAAAACGCGCATAAACCGGGTGCTGGTATTGAAGTGGTTGAAGCAGCGTTAGCTAAAATACCGAAAGAGTTGGATGTGTAAAAATCACCAATTGCACTGGTTAAAAATACCAACTTCAGATTATTTAAGGCACTCACTTTGAGTGCCTTTCATTTTATCTATTATTAATCAATGATTTATTTTTAGTCAAAATGTTGGCATGCATCCTGATAGGTTAACTTAAACAAAGGAGATGCGTATGTTTGAGTTAATCTTTATTCTGGTATTTACCGCTACCCTGTTAGTGACAGGTGTAACTATGCTTACTGTATTTGCTGCGGTGGCATTTTCTATTGTTGTGATGGTATTACTTGGAATGTTGGGGGCGGTACTTAAGCTTCTTCCATGGCTAATCGTTATCGCTATAGGTATTTGGTTCTTTAAGTCCCATGTCGCCCAATCAAGGTAAATGGCTATGTGATTTATAGGTGTTCAGGCTGAGCGTTGCCTTAAGATGGCTTCACGTTGTCATTCATTCGTCTGCGATACCGACAAAATAGGGCCGCTGACTTCTGCTTTAGAACAACGCGCATTTATTAAAACGTCACTAAATATAGTGGCGTTTTTTTATACCCTTTAATTATATCTACAATATTTCTTTAGCACTTTTTTATGTTTGACCCATCCTTAATAGGGAGTTTTACATCTGCCAGAGAAAGGAATCTCATGACGATCACTGAGCTAAGAAACTTATTTAGAGAAAAGCAGCTAGTTGAAGCCATTATTGAGCCATCTGCCGAGGAAGGGACATGGATAGTGGAATTTCGCCATGCACGCGGCGGGTTTGTGCTATTGACCGATTCTCATGGTGAAGAATGCCATTATATAGACTTGGATCTGGCGTCTAAGTCCGCGATGGCAGTGGGTTTTAAACAAGTTCGAATCGAGGCCAAATAGTTTCAACTGGGCTTACTCTATTTTTTACTTCCAAAAAGTTATAAAACATTCACTTCTATTCTTTCTTGTTATTAAAAAGAGTGGTTAATCTATGCTCACGCAATGAATAGGGATGTCGTGACCATGTCTTTAAACAAGAATGTTCCCTCTCAAGGAAACACATCACAAGAATTACCGTCAATTGCTGCTCCTCTAAACGATCAGCAGCTTGGCTCATTACAACAAACGGTAGCAGGTCTATCGACACAACAGCTCGCTTGGGTGAGTGGTTATTTCTGGGGTTTAGCACAGTCTCAACCTCAGACAGCTTCGGCGTCTGCTCCACTAACGCAAGCAGCCGTTGCGGTTGCTGCTAAACCAGCGGGTAAGTTGACGATTATTTTCGCTTCTCAAACGGGGAATGCGAAGGGTGTCGCTGAATCACTTGAGCAAGAAGCAAAGTCGCAAGGTATCGACGTTGCGCTGTTTGACGCTAGTGACTACAAAGGAAAGAACCTTTCGAAAGAGACCCACGTGATTATTGTGGCGTCGACTAACGGTGAAGGTGAAGCACCAGATAACGCTATTGAGCTCCATGAGTTCTTGCAATCGAAGAAAGCACCTAAGCTGCCAAACCTGAAATACGGTGTGATTGGCTTGGGTGATTCAAGCTATGAGTTCTTCTGCCAAACAGGTAAAGACTTTGACGCTTATTTATCTAAGCTCGGTGCAACGTCATTTATTGATCGCGTTGATTGCGACGTTGACTACGAAGCACCTGCGTCGGATTGGAAAGCGAAAGCCCTAGACAAAGTGAAAGACGACCTAGCGGCTGGTCCACAGGCTGAAGTCGTGCAACTACCTGTTGGACAGGCGTCGGGACATTCTCAATACAACAAACAAAATCCATATACAGCAACGTTGTTAGCAAGCCAAAAGATCACGGGTCGTGATTCAGGCAAAGATGTTCGTCATGTGGAAATTGATCTTGAAGGTTCAGGCTTAACTTATCAGCCGGGCGATGCTTTGGGAGTGTGGTTTGAGAATAGCTCTGAGCTTGCGAATGCAATTTTAAGTAAAGTGGGCTTATCTGGTGTTGAAAGCGTTGATGTTGATGGCGAAAGTCTCTCTATTCATAGCGCTTTGGTAAGCAAGTATGAGATCACTGCATCCAATCCACAATTTGTAACCAAGTTCGCTGAGCTATCTGGAAGCAAAAAGCTACAAAAGCTGGTGGAAGATAAAGACAAGCTACGCGAGTACTCAGCCAATACTCAAGTTGTTGACGTATTAGCAGAGAAGAAAACCAAGCTGTCTGCGGAAGAGCTGGTTGGTTTACTGCGCCGTTTGACTCCTCGTTTGTACTCTATTGCATCGAGCCAAACAGAAGTAGATGAAGAAGTGCACCTTACCGTTGGCTTGGTTGAGTTCGACAAAGACGACGAAAAACGCTTAGGTGGAGCATCGAGCTTCCTGACTCAGCGTTTAGAAGAAGGCGGAGAAGTGAAGGTGTTCGTAGAGAACAACAATAACTTCAAACTTCCTCAAGATGATAACACTCCAATCATCATGATTGGCCCAGGTACTGGTATTGCACCATTCCGTAGCTTCATCCAAGAGCGTGATAACCGCGATGCTGAGGGCAAGAACTGGTTGTTCTTCGGTGACCGTACGTTTACCCAAGACTTCTTGTATCAGGTTGAATGGCAGAAGTACTTAAAGTCGGGCTTATTGAACCGTCTAGATGTGGCTTTTAGTCGTGACCAAGTTGAAAAAGTTTACGTACAGCACCGCATATTAGAAAACGCGGCTCAAGTATGGCAGTGGATTCAAGACGGCGCTTACATCTACGTATGTGGTGATGCGACTCGCATGGCTAAAGATGTTCATGACGCGCTGGTTATTGTCGCAGAGCAAGAAGGCAAAATGCCACGTGATGATGCTGAACAATTTATTAATGACTTACGTAAAGCAAAACGTTATCAGAGGGATGTGTACTAATGACTTTTTCTACTGAAAATAATAAGCAGGTTGTATTAGACGAAGAGCTAGGACCACTTTCTGATAACGAACGCCTAAAAAGAGAAAGTAACTTTTTGCGCGGTACGATCGAGCAAGATCTAGAAGACCGTATTACTGGTGGCTTTACGGCGGATAACTTCCAGCTGATCCGTTTCCACGGTATGTATCAGCAGGATGACCGAGATATCCGTAACGAGCGTGCAAAGCAAAAGCTAGAGCCACTACATAACGTGATGTTACGTGCTCGTATGCCAGGTGGGATTATCAATCCTACTCAATGGTTGGCGATTGATAAATTCGCGACGGAGCACTCTCTGTATGGAAGTATTCGTTTAACTACTCGTCAAACGTTTCAGTTCCACGGTGTGTTAAAACCAAACATCAAGTTGATGCACCAAACGCTAAACAGTATTGGTATTGACTCAATCGCGACAGCGGGTGATGTGAACCGTAACGTGTTGTGTACTACTAACCCAGTGGAGTCGGAGCTACACCAGGAAGCTTACGAGTGGGCGAAGAAGATCAGTGAGCATCTTTTACCTAAAACTCGCGCTTATGCTGAAATCTGGTTGGATGGTGAAAAAGTCGAAACAACTGACGAAGAACCAATTCTTGGTAGTAACTACCTACCTCGTAAATTCAAAACCACAGTAGTGATTCCGCCGCAAAATGATGTCGACGTTCACGCGAACGACCTCAACTTCGTTGCAATCGCGGAAAGCGGCAAGCTGGTGGGTTTCAATGTATTGGTTGGTGGCGGTCTAGCAATGACGCACGGTGATACAGCTACTTACCCACGTCGCGCAGACGACTTTGGTTTTATCCCACTTGAGAAAACGCTCGATGTGGCTGCTGCGGTAGTGACGACTCAGCGAGACTGGGGTAATCGATCAAACCGTAAGAACGCAAAAACCAAATATACACTCGACCGTGTAGGTACTGATGTTTTTAAAGCAGAAGTTGAAAAGCGTGCAGGTGTGACATTTGGTGAAAGTCGCCCGTATGAATTTACCGAACGTGGTGACCGCATCGGTTGGGTGGAAGGTATTGATGGAAAACATCACTTAACACTATTTATTGAGAATGGACGTCTACTGGACTATCCGGGCAAGCCTCTTAAAACTGGTGTTGCAGAAATTGCTAAAATCCACAAAGGCGATTTCCGAATGACCGCGAACCAGAACTTAATTGTAGCGGGCGTGGCGAAGAGCCAGAAAGCGAAGATAGAAAAGATCGCTGTTGAACATGGTTTGATGGACGCTTCGGTGAGTGAGCAACGTAAGAACTCAATGGCATGTGTGGCATTCCCAACGTGTCCACTGGCGATGGCTGAAGCAGAACGTTTCTTACCTGAGTTTGTTACCGATGTTGAATCTATCCTAGAAAAACATGGCTTGCCGAAAGAAGACAATATTATCTTGCGTGTTACAGGCTGTCCAAACGGTTGTGGCCGAGCTATGTTGGCTGAAATCGGTCTGGTCGGTAAAGCACCGGGACGTTATAACCTGCACTTGGGTGGTAACCGTGGTGGTACGCGTATTCCTAAGATGTATAAAGAGAACATCACTGACAAACAGATTTTGGAAGAGATTGATCAGCTCGTTGGGCGCTGGGCGAAAGAGCGTGAGGAAGGTGAGTGCTTCGGTGATTTCACAATCCGAGCTGGGATCATAGAAGAGGTATTCGTATCTAAGAGGGATTTCTATGCTTGATTCTGTAGCTTCAAAACTGGAGCTGGCAGAACTACTCAAACTCACCAAGACGGAGCAAATCCTCCGTCTTGCAGAAATAAACGTGAAGCTTGAGCAGTTGTCAGCACAAGAGCGAGTAGCTTGGGCTCTTGAAAACCTGCAAGGTGAACACGTTGTATCGTCTAGCTTTGGAATTCAAGCTGCCGTTATGCTCCACTTGGTGACTCAGCAAAGGCCTGATACTCCGATCATATTGACTGATACAGGTTATCTATTCCCAGAAACATACCGCTTTATTGACCTTTTGTGTGAAAAGCTAACGCTAAACCTAAAAGTCTACAAAGCAAAAGAAAGTTCGAATTGGCAGGAGGCTCGTTACGGACAACTTTGGGAACAAGGAGTAGAGGGCATAGAGAAATACAATAAGCTCAATAAAGTTGAGCCGATGCGTAGAGCTCTAAATGAACTTAATGTTGGGACTTGGTTTTCCGGTTTACGCCGAGAGCAATCTCGAACACGCGCTGGGCTGCCGATCTTGTCTATCCAAAACGGCGTCTTTAAGTTCTTACCGGTAATCGATTGGACTAATAAAGATATCCACTATTACTTGGAAGAGAATGACCTGCCTTATCATCCTTTACGAGATGAAGGTTATCTTTCGGTAGGTGATACCCACACAACAAGAAAGTGGGAGCCTGGAATGTCGGAAGAGGAAACGCGTTTTTTTGGTCTAAAGCGAGAATGTGGATTACATGAAGAAGATAACGAACAAGATGGTTCGGGAATCTAAAGTAATCTTTTCAGCTATAGCAGAGTGAATAAAGTTTAAAGGTCGCAATTGCGACCTTTTTCTTTGATTGAAAATTGAACGAATGTGGATAAGTCTGTGTGTATTATGTTTGTTATATAGGGGTAAAGTTTGATAAATAAGGCTTAGGGTGAAAATTAGACGTTTAGCCGTTATTTTTGCATTTTTTTCAAAATAACTCTTGCCAATGTGAGCGCGATCTCTATAATGCCTCCTCGTCGACAGGGCAAGGGCTCACAAGGGTTCAAAGCGAAGTCGACAAGGTCAAAAAGAAAAACGAAATAATTTAGGAAAGTGTTTGACACAAAAAATTATATCGTTAGAATGGCCGCCTCTTCCGAAGTGATGTGAGTCACAACGAAGAATAGCTCTTTAACAATATAAACCTATCAATCTGTGTGGGCACTCGTTGATGATAATCCAATTAGAAACCTCGGTTTCAAATTAGGTTTCAATGATACGAAGTGACCATTGAATCTTCGGATTCAGCACAGTCAATTCATTATCGTTCTGTTGGAACGATAATAGCTTTAAAATTACATTAGTAGTTTTGAAGTCAGTATTCATTGAGCCTCCCCTATTTGTTTAGGGAATCAAAACTTTAAATTGAAGAGTTTGATCATGGCTCAGATTGAACGCTGGCGGCAGGCCTAACACATGCAAGTCGAGCGGAAACGAGATGTCTGAACCTTCGGGGAACGATATCGGCGTCGAGCGGCGGACGGGTGAGTAATGCCTGGGAAATTGCCCTGATGTGGGGGATAACCATTGGAAACGATGGCTAATACCGCATAATAGCTTCGGCTCAAAGAGGGGGACCTTCGGGCCTCTCGCGTCAGGATATGCCCAGGTGGGATTAGCTAGTTGGTGAGGTAAGGGCTCACCAAGGCGACGATCCCTAGCTGGTCTGAGAGGATGATCAGCCACACTGGAACTGAGACACGGTCCAGACTCCTACGGGAGGCAGCAGTGGGGAATATTGCACAATGGGCGCAAGCCTGATGCAGCCATGCCGCGTGTATGAAGAAGGCCTTCGGGTTGTAAAGTACTTTCAGCAGTGAGGAAGGTGGGTGTGTTAATAGCACATTCATTTGACGTTAGCTGCAGAAGAAGCACCGGCTAACTCCGTGCCAGCAGCCGCGGTAATACGGAGGGTGCGAGCGTTAATCGGAATTACTGGGCGTAAAGCGCATGCAGGTGGTGTGTTAAGTCAGATGTGAAAGCCCGGGGCTCAACCTCGGAATAGCATTTGAAACTGGCAGACTAGAGTACTGTAGAGGGGGGTAGAATTTCAGGTGTAGCGGTGAAATGCGTAGAGATCTGAAGGAATACCGGTGGCGAAGGCGGCCCCCTGGACAGATACTGACACTCAGATGCGAAAGCGTGGGGAGCAAACAGGATTAGATACCCTGGTAGTCCACGCCGTAAACGATGTCTACTTGGAGGTTGTGGCCTTGAGCCGTGGCTTTCGGAGCTAACGCGTTAAGTAGACCGCCTGGGGAGTACGGTCGCAAGATTAAAACTCAAATGAATTGACGGGGGCCCGCACAAGCGGTGGAGCATGTGGTTTAATTCGATGCAACGCGAAGAACCTTACCTACTCTTGACATCCAGAGAACTTTCCAGAGATGGATTGGTGCCTTCGGGAACTCTGAGACAGGTGCTGCATGGCTGTCGTCAGCTCGTGTTGTGAAATGTTGGGTTAAGTCCCGCAACGAGCGCAACCCTTATCCTTGTTTGCCAGCACTTCGGGTGGGAACTCCAGGGAGACTGCCGGTGATAAACCGGAGGAAGGTGGGGACGACGTCAAGTCATCATGGCCCTTACGAGTAGGGCTACACACGTGCTACAATGGCGCATACAGAGGGCGGCCAACTTGCGAGAGTGAGCGAATCCCAAAAAGTGCGTCGTAGTCCGGATCGGAGTCTGCAACTCGACTCCGTGAAGTCGGAATCGCTAGTAATCGTGGATCAGAATGCCACGGTGAATACGTTCCCGGGCCTTGTACACACCGCCCGTCACACCATGGGAGTGGGCTGCAAAAGAAGTAGGTAGTTTAACCTTCGGGAGGACGCTTACCACTTTGTGGTTCATGACTGGGGTGAAGTCGTAACAAGGTAGCGCTAGGGGAACCTGGCGCTGGATCACCTCCTTATACGATGATTATTGCGATGAGTGTTCACACAGATTGATATGTTTATAGTTTAAGAGACGATACTGGGTCTGTAGCTCAGGTGGTTAGAGCGTTCGCCTGATAAGCGAGAGGTCGGTGGTTCAAGTCCACTCAGACCCACCAATCTTCCTCCCAGGAGATTGGCATACAGTATCGACACCTTGATGGGGCTATAGCTCAGCTGGGAGAGCGCCTGCCTTGCACGCAGGAGGTCAGCAGTTCGATCCTGCTTAGCTCCACCATCTTTAAGCATTCTTGCGAGTGTGTTTAAAAATGGTTCTTTAATGAATCTAGCTCTTTAACAATTTGGAAAGCTGACAAAACAACAATTTATTGTTGTTTGTAAAGTTCTCAATGTTTGTCTTTATGACAAACACCAATACAACACATTCAAGTGTTCTTGGCTTTTTGTTTTCACTTTTATAAAAAGTAAAATAAAAAGAAATTGAGTCCGGCAAAATCGAAAGCTATCTCGCTCATTCAAATAATGAGATAGCAACTTTGGTTGTTTAAACAACATCCTCAAGATTCGCTCCGCGAAACTCTTTGGGGTTGTATGGTTAAGTGACTAAGCGTACACGGTGGATGCCTTGGCAGTCAGAGGCGATGAAGGACGTATTAACTTGCGATAAGCCCAGATTAGGCAGTAAAAGCCACTTGAGTCTGGGATTTCCGAATGGGGAAACCCACGTGCATAAGCACGTATCTTGTACTGAATACATAGGTGCAAGAGGCGAACCGGGGGAACTGAAACATCTAAGTACCCCGAGGAAAAGAAATCAACCGAGATTCCGAAAGTAGCGGCGAGCGAAATTGGACTAGCCCTTAAGCTTTATATGCGTTAGACGAACGGTCTGGAAAGTCCGGCGATACAGGGTGATAGCCCCGTAGTTGACAACGCACATTCAGTGAAATCGAGTAGGGCGGGACACGTGATATCCTGTCTGAATATGGGGGGACCATCCTCCAAGGCTAAATACTACTGACTGACCGATAGTGAACCAGTACCGTGAGGGAAAGGCGAAAAGAACCCCTGTGAGGGGAGTGAAATAGAACCTGAAACCGTGTACGTACAAGCAGTAGGAGCAGGCTTTGTCCTGTGACTGCGTACCTTTTGTATAATGGGTCAGCGACTTATATTCAGTGGCAAGGTTAACCATCTAGGGGAGCCGTAGGGAAACCGAGTCTTAACTGGGCGCTCAGTCTCTGGATATAGACCCGAAACCAGGTGATCTAGCCATGGGCAGGTTGAAGGTTGAGTAACATCAACTGGAGGACCGAACCGACTAATGTTGAAAAATTAGCGGATGACTTGTGGCTAGGGGTGAAAGGCCAATCAAACCTGGAGATAGCTGGTTCTCCCCGAAAGCTATTTAGGTAGCGCCTCGGACGAATACTACTGGGGGTAGAGCACTGTTAAGGCTAGGGGGTCATCCCGACTTACCAACCCTTTGCAAACTCCGAATACCAGTAAGTACTATCCGGGAGACACACGGCGGGTGCTAACGTCCGTCGTGGAGAGGGAAACAACCCAGACCGCCAGCTAAGGTCCCAAATTATAGCTAAGTGGGAAACGATGTGGGAAGGCTTAGACAGCTAGGATGTTGGCTTAGAAGCAGCCATCATTTAAAGAAAGCGTAATAGCTCACTAGTCGAGTCGGCCTGCGCGGAAGATGTAACGGGGCTAAGCTATAAACCGAAGCTGCGGCAATGCAGTTTACTGCATTGGGTAGGGGAGCGTTCTGTAAGCCGTTGAAGGTGAGTTGTAAAGCTTGCTGGAGGTATCAGAAGTGCGAATGCTGACATGAGTAACGATAAAGGGGGTGAAAAACCCCCTCGCCGGAAGACCAAGGGTTCCTGTCCAACGTTAATCGGGGCAGGGTAAGTCGACCCCTAAGGCGAGGCTGAAAAGCGTAGTCGATGGGAAACGGGTTAATATTCCCGTACTTCTTACAATTGCGATGGGGGGACGGAGAAGGCTAGGTGGGCCTGGCGACGGTTGTCCAGGTTCAAGTGCGTAGGCTTAAGAGTTAGGTAAATCCGGCTCTTTCTAAGGCTGAGACACGACGTCGAGCACCTACGGGTGTGAAGTCATTGATGCCATGCTTCCAGGAAAAGCCTCTAAGCTTCAGATTGTAAGGAATCGTACCCCAAACCGACACAGGTGGTCGGGTAGAGAATACCAAGGCGCTTGAGAGAACTCGGGTGAAGGAACTAGGCAAAATGGTACCGTAACTTCGGGAGAAGGTACGCTCTTGACGGTGAAGTCCCTTGCGGATGGAGCTATTGAGAGTCGCAGATACCAGGTGGCTGCAACTGTTTATTAAAAACACAGCACTGTGCAAAATCGTAAGATGACGTATACGGTGTGACGCCTGCCCGGTGCCGGAAGGTTAATTGATGGGGTTAGACTTCGGTCGAAGCTCTTGATCGAAGCCCCGGTAAACGGCGGCCGTAACTATAACGGTCCTAAGGTAGCGAAATTCCTTGTCGGGTAAGTTCCGACCTGCACGAATGGCGTAATGATGGCCACGCTGTCTCCACCCGAGACTCAGTGAAATTGAAATCGCTGTGAAGATGCAGTGTACCCGCGGCTAGACGGAAAGACCCCGTGAACCTTTACTACAGCTTGGCACTGAACATTGAGCCTACATGTGTAGGATAGGTGGGAGGCTTTGAAACCGGTACGCCAGTATCGGTGGAGCCGACCTTGAAATACCACCCTTGTATGTTTGATGTTCTAACTTAGCCCCGTCATCCGGGGTGAGGACAGTGCCTGGTGGGTAGTTTGACTGGGGCGGTCTCCTCCCAAAGAGTAACGGAGGAGCACGAAGGTGGGCTAATCACGGTTGGACATCGTGAGGTTAGTGCAATGGCATAAGCCCGCTTGACTGCGAGAATGACAATTCGAGCAGGTGCGAAAGCAGGTCATAGTGATCCGGTGGTTCTGAATGGAAGGGCCATCGCTCAACGGATAAAAGGTACTCCGGGGATAACAGGCTGATACCGCCCAAGAGTTCATATCGACGGCGGTGTTTGGCACCTCGATGTCGGCTCATCACATCCTGGGGCTGAAGTCGGTCCCAAGGGTATGGCTGTTCGCCATTTAAAGTGGTACGCGAGCTGGGTTTAGAACGTCGTGAGACAGTTCGGTCCCTATCTGCCGTGGGCGTTGGAAGATTGAAGGGGGCTGCTCCTAGTACGAGAGGACCGGAGTGGACGAACCTCTGGTGTTCGGGTTGTGTCGCCAGACGCATTGCCCGGTAGCTAAGTTCGGAATCGATAACCGCTGAAAGCATCTAAGCGGGAAGCGAGCCCTGAGATGAGTCTTCCCTGACTCCTTGAGAGTCCTGAAGGGTTGTTCGAGACTAGAACGTTGATAGGCAGGGTGTGTAAGCGTTGTGAGGCGTTGAGCTAACCTGTACTAATTGCCCGTGAGGCTTAACCATACAACACCCAAAGGGTTTTGATGGACTCAAAGTAAGAACATTGAATGTGTAAGAACGAGAATTAAAAAAACAGCTTTCCAGATTTAGGAATTGAATTTATTAACTACATCCATGTAGTTAACCCTTCGGGCCGCACTAAAGTGCGTTAAATTTTGTTCCAGACAAAATTTTGCTTGGCGACCATAGCGATTTGGACCCACCTGATTTCCATGCCGAACTCAGAAGTGAAACGAATTAGCGCCGATGGTAGTGTGGGGTTTCCCCATGTGAGAGTAGGACATCGCCAGGCTTTAATTGCGTACTTGCTTAATCTTTAAGCAAGTCACCATAAAACTTTAAAAAAGCTTAGAGTTTTATGTTGACTTTCAACGCAGACAGCGTATTATACGCGTCCTGCCTAAGTGCTAAGGCACTGAAAGCAAAGCTCTTTAACAATATAAACCTATCAATCTGTGTGGGCACTCGTTGATGATAATCCAAATAGTTTCTTCGGAAACAATTTAGGTTTCAATGATACGAAGTGACCATTGAATCTTCGGATTCAGCACAGTCAATTCATTATCGTTCTGTTGGAACGATAATAGCTTTAAAATTACATTAGTAGTTTTGAAGTCAGTATTCATTGAGCCTCCCCTATTTATATAGGGAATCAAAACTTTAAATTGAAGAGTTTGATCATGGCTCAGATTGAACGCTGGCGGCAGGCCTAACACATGCAAGTCGAGCGGAAACGAGTTAACTGAACCCTCGGGGGACGTTAACGGCGTCGAGCGGCGGACGGGTGAGTAATGCCTGGGAAATTGCCCTGATGTGGGGGATAACCATTGGAAACGATGGCTAATACCGCATAATAGCTTCGGCTCAAAGAGGGGGACCTTCGGGCCTCTCGCGTCAGGATATGCCCAGGTGGGATTAGCTAGTTGGTGAGGTAAGGGCTCACCAAGGCGACGATCCCTAGCTGGTCTGAGAGGATGATCAGCCACACTGGAACTGAGACACGGTCCAGACTCCTACGGGAGGCAGCAGTGGGGAATATTGCACAATGGGCGCAAGCCTGATGCAGCCATGCCGCGTGTATGAAGAAGGCCTTCGGGTTGTAAAGTACTTTCAGCAGTGAGGAAGGTGGTGTGTTAATAGCACATTATTTGACGTTAGCTGCAGAAGAAGCACCGGCTAACTCCGTGCCAGCAGCCGCGGTAATACGGAGGGTGCGAGCGTTAATCGGAATTACTGGGCGTAAAGCGCATGCAGGTGGTGTGTTAAGTCAGATGTGAAAGCCCGGGGCTCAACCTCGGAATAGCATTTGAAACTGGCAGACTAGAGTACTGTAGAGGGGGGTAGAATTTCAGGTGTAGCGGTGAAATGCGTAGAGATCTGAAGGAATACCGGTGGCGAAGGCGGCCCCCTGGACAGATACTGACACTCAGATGCGAAAGCGTGGGGAGCAAACAGGATTAGATACCCTGGTAGTCCACGCCGTAAACGATGTCTACTTGGAGGTTGTGGCCTTGAGCCGTGGCTTTCGGAGCTAACGCGTTAAGTAGACCGCCTGGGGAGTACGGTCGCAAGATTAAAACTCAAATGAATTGACGGGGGCCCGCACAAGCGGTGGAGCATGTGGTTTAATTCGATGCAACGCGAAGAACCTTACCTACTCTTGACATCCAGAGAACTTTCCAGAGATGGATTGGTGCCTTCGGGAACTCTGAGACAGGTGCTGCATGGCTGTCGTCAGCTCGTGTTGTGAAATGTTGGGTTAAGTCCCGCAACGAGCGCAACCCTTATCCTTGTTTGCCAGCACTTCGGGTGGGAACTCCAGGGAGACTGCCGGTGATAAACCGGAGGAAGGTGGGGACGACGTCAAGTCATCATGGCCCTTACGAGTAGGGCTACACACGTGCTACAATGGCGCATACAGAGGGCGGCCAACTTGCGAGAGTGAGCGAATCCCAAAAAGTGCGTCGTAGTCCGGATCGGAGTCTGCAACTCGACTCCGTGAAGTCGGAATCGCTAGTAATCGTGGATCAGAATGCCACGGTGAATACGTTCCCGGGCCTTGTACACACCGCCCGTCACACCATGGGAGTGGGCTGCAAAAGAAGTAGGTAGTTTAACCTTCGGGAGGACGCTTACCACTTTGTGGTTCATGACTGGGGTGAAGTCGTAACAAGGTAGCGCTAGGGGAACCTGGCGCTGGATCACCTCCTTATACGATGATTATTGCGATGAGTGTTCACACAGATTGATACGGTTTAGTTTTCAGAGCAAAGATTGGTTCTGCATAAATGCTGAAGCAATTTATGTGGGGCTATAGCTCAGCTGGGAGAGCGCTTCGCTGGCAGCGAAGAGGTCATCGGTTCGATCCCGATTAGCTCCACCACTGACTTTCTAGTGTCCCGTTCGTCTAGAGGCCTAGGACACCGCCCTTTCACGGCGGTAACAGGGGTTCGACTCCCCTACGGGATACCATATTTAAGCGCATTTACTTAAGTGTTCTTAAAAATGGTTACTTCTTTGAAGTGATTAGCTCTTTAACAATTTGGAAAGCTGACAAAACAACAATTTATTGTTGTTTGTAAAGTTCTCAATGTTTGTCTTTATGACAAACACCAATACAACACATTCAAGTGTTCTTGGCTTTTTGTTTTCACTTTTATAAAAAGTAAAATAAAAAGAAATTGAGTCCGGCAAAATCGAAAGCTATCTCGCTCATTCAAATAATGAGATAGCAACTTTGGTTGTTTAAACAACATCCTCAAGATTCGCTCCGCGAAACTCTTTGGGGTTGTATGGTTAAGTGACTAAGCGTACACGGTGGATGCCTTGGCAGTCAGAGGCGATGAAGGACGTATTAACTTGCGATAAGCCCAGATTAGGCAGTAAAAGCCACTTGAGTCTGGGATTTCCGAATGGGGAAACCCACGTGCATAAGCACGTATCTTGTACTGAATACATAGGTGCAAGAGGCGAACCGGGGGAACTGAAACATCTAAGTACCCCGAGGAAAAGAAATCAACCGAGATTCCGAAAGTAGCGGCGAGCGAAATTGGACTAGCCCTTAAGCTTTATATGCGTTAGACGAACGGTCTGGAAAGTCCGGCGATACAGGGTGATAGCCCCGTAGTTGACAACGCACATTCAGTGAAATCGAGTAGGGCGGGACACGTGATATCCTGTCTGAATATGGGGGGACCATCCTCCAAGGCTAAATACTACTGACTGACCGATAGTGAACCAGTACCGTGAGGGAAAGGCGAAAAGAACCCCTGTGAGGGGAGTGAAATAGAACCTGAAACCGTGTACGTACAAGCAGTAGGAGCAGGCTTTGTCCTGTGACTGCGTACCTTTTGTATAATGGGTCAGCGACTTATATTCAGTGGCAAGGTTAACCATCTAGGGGAGCCGTAGGGAAACCGAGTCTTAACTGGGCGCTCAGTCTCTGGATATAGACCCGAAACCAGGTGATCTAGCCATGGGCAGGTTGAAGGTTGAGTAACATCAACTGGAGGACCGAACCGACTAATGTTGAAAAATTAGCGGATGACTTGTGGCTAGGGGTGAAAGGCCAATCAAACCTGGAGATAGCTGGTTCTCCCCGAAAGCTATTTAGGTAGCGCCTCGGACGAATACTACTGGGGGTAGAGCACTGTTAAGGCTAGGGGGTCATCCCGACTTACCAACCCTTTGCAAACTCCGAATACCAGTAAGTACTATCCGGGAGACACACGGCGGGTGCTAACGTCCGTCGTGGAGAGGGAAACAACCCAGACCGCCAGCTAAGGTCCCAAATTATAGCTAAGTGGGAAACGATGTGGGAAGGCTTAGACAGCTAGGATGTTGGCTTAGAAGCAGCCATCATTTAAAGAAAGCGTAATAGCTCACTAGTCGAGTCGGCCTGCGCGGAAGATGTAACGGGGCTAAGCTATAAACCGAAGCTGCGGCAATGCAGTTTACTGCATTGGGTAGGGGAGCGTTCTGTAAGCCGTTGAAGGTGAGTTGTAAAGCTTGCTGGAGGTATCAGAAGTGCGAATGCTGACATGAGTAACGATAAAGGGGGTGAAAAACCCCCTCGCCGGAAGACCAAGGGTTCCTGTCCAACGTTAATCGGGGCAGGGTAAGTCGACCCCTAAGGCGAGGCTGAAAAGCGTAGTCGATGGGAAACGGGTTAATATTCCCGTACTTCTTACAATTGCGATGGGGGGACGGAGAAGGCTAGGTGGGCCTGGCGACGGTTGTCCAGGTTCAAGTGCGTAGGCTTAAGAGTTAGGTAAATCCGGCTCTTTCTAAGGCTGAGACACGACGTCGAGCACCTACGGGTGTGAAGTCATTGATGCCATGCTTCCAGGAAAAGCCTCTAAGCTTCAGATTGTAAGGAATCGTACCCCAAACCGACACAGGTGGTCGGGTAGAGAATACCAAGGCGCTTGAGAGAACTCGGGTGAAGGAACTAGGCAAAATGGTACCGTAACTTCGGGAGAAGGTACGCTCTTGACGGTGAAGTCCCTTGCGGATGGAGCTATTGAGAGTCGCAGATACCAGGTGGCTGCAACTGTTTATTAAAAACACAGCACTGTGCAAAATCGTAAGATGACGTATACGGTGTGACGCCTGCCCGGTGCCGGAAGGTTAATTGATGGGGTTAGACTTCGGTCGAAGCTCTTGATCGAAGCCCCGGTAAACGGCGGCCGTAACTATAACGGTCCTAAGGTAGCGAAATTCCTTGTCGGGTAAGTTCCGACCTGCACGAATGGCGTAATGATGGCCACGCTGTCTCCACCCGAGACTCAGTGAAATTGAAATCGCTGTGAAGATGCAGTGTACCCGCGGCTAGACGGAAAGACCCCGTGAACCTTTACTACAGCTTGGCACTGAACATTGAGCCTACATGTGTAGGATAGGTGGGAGGCTTTGAAACCGGTACGCCAGTATCGGTGGAGCCGACCTTGAAATACCACCCTTGTATGTTTGATGTTCTAACTTAGCCCCGTCATCCGGGGTGAGGACAGTGCCTGGTGGGTAGTTTGACTGGGGCGGTCTCCTCCCAAAGAGTAACGGAGGAGCACGAAGGTGGGCTAATCACGGTTGGACATCGTGAGGTTAGTGCAATGGCATAAGCCCGCTTGACTGCGAGAATGACAATTCGAGCAGGTGCGAAAGCAGGTCATAGTGATCCGGTGGTTCTGAATGGAAGGGCCATCGCTCAACGGATAAAAGGTACTCCGGGGATAACAGGCTGATACCGCCCAAGAGTTCATATCGACGGCGGTGTTTGGCACCTCGATGTCGGCTCATCACATCCTGGGGCTGAAGTCGGTCCCAAGGGTATGGCTGTTCGCCATTTAAAGTGGTACGCGAGCTGGGTTTAGAACGTCGTGAGACAGTTCGGTCCCTATCTGCCGTGGGCGTTGGAAGATTGAAGGGGGCTGCTCCTAGTACGAGAGGACCGGAGTGGACGAACCTCTGGTGTTCGGGTTGTGTCGCCAGACGCATTGCCCGGTAGCTAAGTTCGGAATCGATAACCGCTGAAAGCATCTAAGCGGGAAGCGAGCCCTGAGATGAGTCTTCCCTGACTCCTTGAGAGTCCTGAAGGGTTGTTCGAGACTAGAACGTTGATAGGCAGGGTGTGTAAGCGTTGTGAGGCGTTGAGCTAACCTGTACTAATTGCCCGTGAGGCTTAACCATACAACACCCAAAGGGTTTTGATGGACTCAAAGTAAGAACATTGAATGTGTAAGAACGAGAATTAAAAAAACAGCTTTCCAGATTTAGGAATTGAATTTATTAACTACATCCATGTAGTTAACCCTTCGGGCCGCACTAAAGTGCGTTAAATTTTGTTCCAGACAAAATTTTGCTTGGCGACCATAGCGATTTGGACCCACCTGATTTCCATGCCGAACTCAGAAGTGAAACGAATTAGCGCCGATGGTAGTGTGGGGTTTCCCCATGTGAGAGTAGGACATCGCCAGGCTTACATTTCGTTTTTAGATTTTAGAAAAATCTAAAGGCAAAAACTTAGACTTAGAGTCTAACCAGTGCGGAGCGGTAGTTCAGTTGGTTAGAATACCGGCCTGTCACGCCGGGGGTCGCGGGTTCGAGTCCCGTCCGCTCCGCCACTTATTCAGAAGCCCTGCTAGCAATAGCAGGGCTTTCTTCATTTATGGCATTTTGAAGTCATAAGATCTATCTCCGGCTTTTCCATCATGCTTCTCCGAATTCAGACTATGCGTTTCCAATACCAATCGTATACCAATCTGGAAAATTAACTGGTCAGGTCTGCCCATTCTCTCGAACACATCTTGGTGACTCTGTTGGAGCATGCCAAAAAACGATTCCAAGCCCTACACACTTTGGAGACAATGTCTTCGTAATCCGCAAAAGACTGATTGGCGAGATAGTGTTGTCTCATCCAGCTCCATACTTGTTCTATAGGGTTTAGCTCTGGAGAATAGGGGGGAAGTTTGATGACACTGATGTTCTGAAAGCCATTAGCGATATCTTCTGTATGCCATCCTGCGCCATCCATAATGATGACGGCATGACGTCCTTTTTCAGTGACCGCCGATATTTGCTTTAAATGCTCAATCATGAGGTCTTTATTGACCCATGGGACAACGATAGCCTCACCAATACCTTTTTGAGGACAGACAGAACCAAATAGATACGCATATTCGAACTGTTGTTGCTTCACTGCTCTGGGACGTGTGCCTCTTTCAGCCCATAACCGTGTTGTTGTATTTTGTTGCCCAAATCGAGCTTCATCCTGAAACCAGATATCGACATGCTTTAAAGCGACATGACCTGGGATCTTAAGGATCGTTTCGTCTTGGAGTTTTTTTAAAATCTTCCTGTATCGCTTGGGATTGTTGTGGGTGTTTTGAACGGGAAGTGACCCATGAGAAACCCATATGCTCGAGTAGGTAATAGATAGAATCAGGATGATAATGCTGGCCAAATTCTTTCACAATATAGGCATGGATATCGGCGCCGGTCAGTCGCCCACCTTGAGTATCATGAGCTTTATCTTTGATGTATTGGCTCAATTGCTCCCTTTGTTCAGAAGTTAATAATGGTGGTCTTCCCGTTCTTGGCTTTTCCTTCAGCCCTTCTAATCCTTCTTCAAGAAAGATTTGAACCCATCGATTAACACTGGTTCGGCTCACCTTAAGAAACTTGGCGATTTGGGTACGAGAGTGTCCATCTTTGAAATGAGCAAGTGCGAGCAATCTCATTTTCATCTGGATGGATTTCTGCTGGCTTGCGAGCTTTTTAAAATCAATATTCTTGAGGCTATCCATAGCGAATACATTCTATTGTTGAATGGCCTTAAATTAGATCATATTTTTTCTTAGATTGGTATTAGCTCTGGAGAATAGGGGGGAAGTTTGATGACACTGATGTTCTGAAAGCCATTGGCGATATCTTCTGTATGCCATCCTGCGCCATCCATAATGATGACGGCATGACGTCCTTTTTCAGTGACCGCCGATATTTGCTTTAAATGCTCAATCATGAGGTCTTTATTGACCCATGGGACAACGATAGCCTCACCAATACCTTTTTGAGGACAGACAGAACCAAATAGATACGCATATTCGAACTGTTGTTGCTTCACTGCTCTGGGACGTGTGCCTCTTTCAGCCCATAACCGTGTTGTTGTATTTTGTTGCCCAAATCGAGCTTCATCCTGAAACCAGATATCGACATGCTTTAAAGCGACATGACCTGGGATCTTAAGGATCGTTTCGTCTTGGAGTTTTTTTAAAATCTTCCTGTATCGCTTGGGATTGTTGTGGGTGTTTTGAACGGGAAGTGACCCATGAGAAACCCATATGCTCGAGTAGGTAATAGATAGAATCAGGATGATAATGCTGGCCAAATTCTTTCACAATATAGGCATGGATATCGGCGCCGGTCAGTCGCCCACCTTGAGTATCATGAGCTTTATCTTTGATGTATTGGCTCAATTGCTCCCTTTGTTCAGAAGTTAATAATGGTGGTCTTCCCGTTCTTGGCTTTTCCTTCAGCCCTTCTAATCCTTCTTCAAGAAAGATTTGAACCCATCGATTAACACTGGTTCGGCTCACCTTAAGAAACTTGGCGATTTGGGTACGAGGGTGTCCATCTTTGAAATGAGCAAGTGCGAGCAATCTCATTTTCATCTGGATGGATTTCTGCTGGCTTGCGAGCTTTTTAAAATCAATATTCTTGAGGCTATCCATAACGAATACATTCTATTGTTGAATGGACTTAAATTAGATCATATTTTTTCTTAGATTAATGGAATGGACCCTCTCTACCTAATCGGCTTCAAATGAGCCATATTGATTGATGAAAAGGCAATCAATAACAGTAAGAGAGGGTCCTATGACAAGCGTAACAGTCGGTTTAGATACAGCCAAATCTATTTTCCATGTTGTTGAGAAAAATGGATCTGGGCTCATACTCAAAAAGGCCAAACTATCGAGAAACAAATTGGTGAACTACTTCGCCAATAAAGAAGCTTGCACGATTGCGATTGAAGCATGTGGGGCGTGTCATTATTGGTATCGAGTCTTTAGTCAACTAGGGCATACCGTAATGATTATTGCACCTCAATATGTTGCTAAGCATCGTATCGGCAATAAAAATGATTTCAATGATGCAGATGCTCTTGCCGATGTTGCACAGCGTGAAGATGTAAAAACTGTTCCTCCAAAGAGCATTGAACAACAAGATATTCAGCTCTTACACTGAGTGCGCGAAAGATACGTGAAACAAAGAACAGCGTTAGGAAATCAAATTCGTGGTTTATTGGCAGAATATGGCGTGGTAATCCCAAGAGGATTATCTTCACTGAGAAAAGCACTGCCTTTTGTCTTGGAAAATCCAGAGAATGAACTAAGTCCCCTTGTTCGAAAAATTCTAAGTGAGCTTAATAATGAACTAAGTCATTTGGATGGCAATGTAAAAGAAATCGATAAGCAGTTTATTCAGCAAGGTCAAGTGAATGAACAGTGCCAAAAGCTTCAGACAATGACAGGCGTCGGACCATTAATTTCAAGCATCCTCTGTGTGGTGCTTGGTGATGGAAAAAGCTTTAAAAACGGTCGCCACTTTGCCGCGTGGTGTGGCCTTGTACCGAAGCAGCATTCCACAGGTGATAGGGCTCGCTTGTTAGGCATAAGTAAGCGGGGAAATGCCTACCTACGAACCCAACTTATCAATGGTGCAAGAAGTGCTTTGAAGCATGCAAAGAGCAAAGATGACAGGCTGAGTATCTGGGCAGTAAATTTAGAAATGCGAGCAGGGTTTAACAAAGCTTGTGTAGCCCTGGCCAATAAGATGGCAAGAATTGCTTGGGCAATGGTCAGTAAGCAAGAAGTTTACAAAACCCAAGCAGCCTAATAACTATAAACCAGCAATAGAAAACTAGAGGTTCCTTTTCAACAAATTGCTAAAGAAACAATATGATGATTGAAGGCTCATAACCACCTAGCTCTAATCAGGTTATACCAAGGGCTCCTTGAAGCCGTGGCGATTGATATGAAAGCTAGGTTCGGATATCCATCAAGGCGGGTCAATTTGATACCCAAAGCCGAATATATGGGAGCAATTGAGTATCAGAAGTTGTCACATTGTCTCTTGCAATAAGAGAGGGTCCATATATAGTATAACTGGTCAGGCCTACCCATTCTCTCGAACACATCTTAGTGACTCTGTTGGAGCATGCCAAAAAACGATTCCAAGCCCTACACACTTTGGCGACAATGTCTTCGTAATCCGCAAAAGACTGATTGGCGAGGCAGTGTTGTCTCAGCCAGCTCCATATCTGTTCTATAGGGTTCAACTCTGGGGAATAGGGTGGGAATTTGATGACACTGACGTTATTAAATTCATTAGCAATGTCTTCCGTATGCCATCCTGCTCCATCCATAACAACGGCTGCGTGACGTCCCTTCTCTGTGACTGCCGATATTTGTTTTAAGTGCTCTATCATGATGTATTTATTAACCCAAGGGACAACGATAGCCTCACCAATTCCTTTGCTGGGACAGACTGAACCGAACAGATAGGCATACTCAAATTGTTGTTGCTTCACGGCTCTTGGGCGAGTGCCTTTTTCAGCCCATAAACGTGTGGTCGTGTTTTGTTGCCCAAATCTGGCTTCGTCCTGAAACCAGACATCGACACACTCTAAAGCTATATGTCCTGGGATCTTAAGGATCGTTTCGATTTTGAATTTTTTTAAAATCGTCTTGTGTTTGTTGAGATTGTTTGGGGTGTTTTGAACGGGAAGTGACCCATGAAAAGCCCATATGCTCGAGCAGGTAGTAGATAGAATCAGGATGATAGTAGTTGCCAAACTCTTTCACGATTATAGGTATGGATATCGGCGCCGGTCAGCCGTCTACCTTGCGTATCATGAGCTTTATCTCTGATGTATTGGCTCAATTGCACTCTTTGTTCAGAAGTTAATAATGGTGGTCTTCCCGTTCTTGGCTTTTCCTTCAGCCCTTCTAATCCTTCTTCAAGAAAGGTTTGAACCCATTTATTAACACTGGTTCGGCTCACCTTAAGAAACTTGGCGATTTGGGTACGAGAGTGTCCATCTTTGAAATGAGCAAGTGCGAGCAATCTCATTTTCATCTGGATGGATTTCTGCTGGCTCGCGAGCTTTTTAAAATCAATATTCTTGAGGCTATCCATAGCGAATACGTTCTATTGTTGAATGGCCTTAAATTAGATCATATTTTTTCTTAGATTGGTATCAGATCACTTGGACCATGATGATGACTGAATGTTTGCCAAATGGCGTCGCCGCAGATATCAATGCAAAATGCTTTTTCACCTCTTAATGGAATCGAAAGCACTTCTGTTTCGTTAGCATTAAAGTGTACCGTACCAAATAGATTCACATAACATTCGTGCACATGACTTTTAGTTGGGTAATAAAAAGCCCGATAGGAACTATCGGGCTATGGGAATCATGGTGAGGGGGACTTAATTCACTTGTTCTTGTAGCTGACTTTTCTCTTTCTTATCGAGTTCCATTTCTCTTTCGGCTTTTTTTGCTTTTTCAATCATCGGTGTAATTGTAGAGCCTTGTACCAGAATCGAAAAAACGACCACAGAGTAAGTCATAACAAGGATGATCTCTTTTACATCGATGAGCTTGTCTTGCACAACCCAAATCCCTGAGGGAATAGAAAGAGCCATAGCTAATGCTAGACCGCCACGTAAACCTCCCCACGTAAGAATTTTGACTGACCAGGGGTTGTATTGACGATATCTCCTAAAGCCAATGTAAGAGAAGAAAACGCTTAAGTAGCGTGAAGCTAGCACCAGTGGTACAGCAAATGCCATCAGAATCCAGTCTTCTTTGTGGAACTCAAATAGCAGCATCGACATACCAATCATTAGAAATAGTACGCCGTTTAGAAACTCGTCTACTAACTCCCAGAAATGATCTAAGTGGTCCTCACTTTCTTTTGAGAAACCAATAAATCGAGTCCAGTTACCTATCATGATACCTGAAACAACCATAGCTAAAGGACCAGAGACGTGGATGACTTCTGCAAATGCATAGCCAGCCGTTGGGACACCTATGGTGAGTAACAATTCCATCGAGTGGTCATCAGTGGCACTGATTAGGTAGTGAAACAGAAGCCCAAGAGCGAAACCGTAGACAATACCTCCAATGGCTTCTTGGATGAATAAAAGCGTAACGCTGCCTACGGTAGGTGTTTCGGTGCCAAATGCGATAGTGAATAAGGTGACGAATATTACTAAGCCGAAACCATCGTTAAATAGAGACTCCCCCTCAATTTGTGTGGAAATGCGCTTTGGTGCATTAAGTTTTTTCACGATTGCCAAGACGGCAATTGGATCCGTTGGGGAAATGAGGGCACCAAAGATGAGGCAGTACACGAGGTTAAAAGGAATGTTTAGTAGCTGACAGAAACCATAGAGAGCAAAGCCGATGAAAAAGGTGGAGAAGAGTGTCGCACCTAAGGCCAATATGGTTATCTCCCATTTTTGGTCTTTCAAATTAGGCAATTTGATACCGAGACCGCCAGCAAACAACAAGAAACCTAAGATACCTTTTAACAAAAAATCTTCGAAGTTAATGCTCGACATTGTCTTCGAAGCAATTTCTGTAAGATGGAACCAGTCGTTTTGGCCAGCAACAAGGATGAGTAACGATAACACCATCGAGCCTGCGGTAATAGCGATGGTAGTTTGCATCTTTCCTATCTTACTATTTATAAAAGCAATCATCATTGCCGCAGCAGATAGAAAACAGAGCGTGTAATAGACCGACATAAAAACTTCTGTATGTAACAAATTGTGAATAAATAATTTTGTTCCTAGCGTGCTTAAATAGCAAACACTTTTTTACGATGTGTGATCGCTCAATTAAGTTGTTTTAGACGTCTATACTTCTTTTTGTTCTGTGATAGGATGGAGCAATAGGTAAAGGAATGAGGTTGTACAGTGGGAAGTAACGTGAAACAACAAATTGAAGCCCAATTGAAGCAACGTATCTTATTGATTGATGGTGGTATGGGTACCATGATCCAAGGATACAAATTGGAAGAGCAAGATTACCGTGGCGATCGCTTTGCTGACTGGCACTGCGATTTAAAAGGTAACAACGACTTGTTGGTTCTGAGTCAGCCTCAGTTGATTAAGGAAATTCATTCGGAGTATCTTGAGGCGGGTGCAGATATTCTGGAAACGAATACGTTCAATGCGACAACTATTGCGATGGCTGACTATGAGATGGAAAGCCTTAGTGAAGAAATCAACTTCGCCGCAGCGAAACTGGCGCGTGAAGTCGCAGACGAATGGACAGTAAAAACACCACATAAACCTCGTTATGTTGCAGGTGTTTTGGGTCCAACAAACAGAACCTGTTCTATCTCTCCAGATGTAAACGATCCCGGCTATCGTAATGTTAGCTTTGATGAATTAGTTGAAGCGTACTCAGAGTCGACGCGAGCGTTGATCAAAGGTGGCTCTGATCTGATCCTGATTGAAACTATTTTCGATACCTTGAACGCGAAAGCGTGTGCGTTCGCGGTTGACACTGTGTTTGAAGAGCTCGGTATCAAACTTCCCGTGATGATCTCGGGTACTATCACCGATGCGTCGGGTCGTACGCTTTCTGGTCAAACGACAGAAGCGTTTTATAACTCATTGCGTCACGTTCAACCGCTTTCATTTGGCTTGAACTGTGCTTTAGGCCCGGATGAGTTGCGTCCATACGTTGAAGAACTTTCTCGTATCTCTGAATCTTACGTCTCAACACACCCGAACGCAGGTTTACCAAATGCGTTTGGTGAGTACGATTTGTCTCCAGAAGACATGGCTGTACACGTTAAAGAGTGGGCTGAAAGTGGATTCTTAAACCTCATTGGCGGCTGTTGTGGTACGACTCCTGAGCATATCCGCCAAATGGCGAACGCGGTTGAAGGGGTGACGCCTCGTCAATTACCAGAGCTCAATGTTGCTTGTCGCTTATCCGGTTTAGAGCCTCTGACCATTGAAAAGGAAACGCTGTTTATTAACGTTGGTGAGCGAACTAACGTAACTGGTTCTGCACGCTTTAAACGTCTTATCAAAGAAGAACAGTACGACGAAGCATTAGAAGTTGCTCGTCAGCAAGTTGAAAACGGTGCCCAAATAATCGATATCAACATGGATGAAGGCATGTTGGATGCGCAGGCGTGTATGGTGCGTTTCTTAAATCTGTGT